>WFRX01000167.1 GCA_015486285.1 bacterium | reverse complement strand
GTGATCCCCAGCGCCAGGCCCCGGTTCCCGCCGAACCACCGGCTCACCACGGCCACGGGAATCGGCAGCAGGCCCGGGTAGCTCAGGCCGCCGAGGACGCCTATGAAGAGGTAGAGCTGCAGGGCGGACTGCACGTACGCTCCGAGAACATAGCCGAGGCCGAGCAGCCCTGTACTGGCCACCATAACCAGCCGCGGCCCCCTCCGATCGGCGAATTGCCCGACAAAGGGCAGTATCGCCACATAGATCAGGCAGGCGACCCCCATCACCCCGGCCGTGAGCTGCCGGTTCCACCCGAACTCCGCGGCCATGGGCTTGAAGAACACGCCGTAGCTGTAGAACGAGCCGGACGTCACGGCGATCACCCAGAAGGCGGCGGCGACCACAAGCCAGCCGTAGTCGAGTTTTCGGTCTTCCTTCAACTCCGTTCCCTCCGAGGTACGCTGTGCATCCACATTGCAGATATTGCGGGCGCGGTGCGGGGATCCACCCGGCAATTGAGCGTGGAGATTGCCACGCCTTCGGCTCGCAATATTCACAATGGTGGAACGTACTCCAGGCGCCCCCCACTCCCGGACCACTCCCCCCATGTCCATGCGGACGCGAATCCGCCGTCTTTTGATAACAGCTACCCGACCACGAGACACCTATATGCGCGCCGACACGGCCCCGCCGCTCGGAGCGCTGCCCGGGCCGGCCGTAATCCGCTTGATCTCGTCGATCACGGCCTCGGCCGCCGGCGGCAGAACCCGGTCGCGAAGGCATGCGACCGTTGCGACAAGCTCAATTTCCGGCAGACTGAGGATCATTTCCTTCAAGACACCGGCGGCCAGTTCGTCCTGCACGACTTCCCGCGGCCCGGCGGATATGGAGTCGGTCATCCTGACGATCGCCTTCAAGGTTTCCCAGTCGTTCGACTTGGCAAACCGGAAGTGCAGGGCCTCATCACTGTCCGGCGCGAAGCCGTACACCTCGGCGTACATGCGTGTCCAGGCGGGCGGCGCCTCCATCCCGATCCGAGGAAAGGCAAGCACTTCTTCCGGCAAGACCCGCTTCTTGTCCGCCAGGGGATGGCCCGCACGGCAGAAATACACAAGCGGCGGCAGCGCAAACTCGATCGTGGAGACCTCCCCGCCGTAGATGCCCGGAGGCGCGCCCACGTGCAGGTCGATCTGCCGGTTGAGAAGCCGCTCCCGCAGCATGGGCCAACCCTGCACCTCCACCTCGTAACGCAGCTTCGGATAGAGGGATACCAGGTTGGAGAGTGCCGGGGCCATCACGCTCTTCCCCACGTACGGATCACAGCCGACCATCAGCAGACCGGATTCAAACCCCTTGAGCAGATCGATCTCACGCTTCATTTGATCGAGATCGGCCAGGATCTTCCGTGCCCTTTCGATCACAATCTCTCCGAAAGGCGTCGGAACTACGGCCCGGGGACGGCGCTCCAGGAGAAGGGTGCCGAAGGCCTCTTCCAGGTTCTTGATGCTCTTGGTCAGGGCCGGCTGCGTCAGGTGGACCGCCTCCGCGGCCCTGCGAAATCCGCCGTGCTCTACGACGGCGATGAGATGTTGAAGCTGACTGATTTCCGACATGATGAATTTTTTTTATCAAAACGATAACAATTATTCAATAGACTTATCATGATCGACCTGATACGTATACTGCATGGTATTCCTTACTCCATCGACCCACTCGAAATGAACGGAGGCACATCATGGCGGAAATCAATGGTGGCGAACTGCTCGCGCGCTGTCTCGCCAATGAAGGCGTAAAATTCATCTTCGGGCTCCCCTGCCCCGAAATCGACCCCTTCCTGGCGGCGCTGGAAAAATACGACATGCGTCTCGTCCCGATCCGGCACGAGGCCGCCGCCGTGCACATGGCCGAGGGCGTTTACAAGACGAGCGGCCAGGTGGCCGCAGTCCTGGGCAACCCGGGGCCGGGTTCGGCCAACCTCCTGCCCGGGGTGATCACGGCCCGCCACGAGGGCGTACCCGTGGTCGTCATCACGTCCCAGCACCGGCCGGAGATCGTCTACCCTTCTCCTCCCTCGACCTTCCAGGGCCAGGACCAGATCGACGTATTCAAGCCGGTGGTCAAATGGGGCGCAGCGATCTTCTGCTGGTCACGCATCCCGGAGATCGTCCGCATGGCCTACCGGGAGATGTGGCTGGGCCGGCCCGGGCCCGTGCACATCGACGCGCCCATGCCGATCATGTACGAAACAGGCGATGAGGCCACGGCCCCGGTATTCCCGCCCCGCCAGTACCGCAGCGGCCTGCCCCAGCCCTCCGAGGCGCAGATCGAGGAGGCGGCCGAACTGCTCGCCTCCGCGGAGCGCCCGCTCATCATCTCAGGCTGCGGCGTGGACCGGTCGGGCGCAAACGCGGCCCTCATGGAGATCGTGGAGATCCTGAACTGCCCGGTCTTCACCACCATGGCAGGCCGGTCCACCGTACCCATCGACCATCCGAACCACATCCCGAGCTTCGGAAGCAGCGGTGACCTGGTCAAACAGGAGGCGGACGTGGTCCTCGTGGCCGGCTCCAGGCTCGGCAACCTCGACCTCCCGTACGACAAGTACTGGGGGGAGGCGAGCAAACACAAGTTCATCCAGATCGACATCGATCCCCGCAACATGGGCGTGACCCGCCCCATCACCCTGGGCATCGTTGCCGACGTGCGGCCGACCCTCGAGGGCCTGGTAAAGGCGCTCAGGGCACGGAAGGTCAAGCCAAAAGACGGAAAGGACCTGGCCCGCTACCGCAAGGCGACTCAGGAGGCCATGGACAGGGAGTTCAAGATGGTCGCGGACTGGCCCGGCCCCGGCATCCACCCGGCCCGCGCGGCCCAGGCCGTGGGCGAGATCTTCGGCAAGGACGCGATCTACCTCGTGGACGGCGGCATGACCTCCTTGTGGGCGCACTGGTTCCTGCCGGCCACATGGCCCCGCTCCTACCAGAGCATCCTGGAACTCGGCATGCTCGGGATCGGCGTCCCGTACGCGGTCGGCGCCAAGCTCGCAAACCCGGACCGGAAGGTCGTCTGCGTGACCGGCGACGGGGCGGCGGGCTTCAACTTCATGGAGATGCAGTCCGCCGCCAGGGAGAACCTGGACATCACGACCGTGGTCTTCGCAGAGGGCCAGTGGACCATGGAGATCCCGAACGAGATGATGCAATACGGCAAGACCTTCGGCACCGGCATGGGAGAGGTCCGCTGGGACAAGGTGGGCGAGGGCCTCGGCTGCACCGGCCGCTATGCGGAGAAGGAGGACGAGGTAGGCCCCGCGCTCAAGGCGGCCAGGGAGACCGACGGCCCGACCGTGGTCTGCCTCAAGACCGACCTCCAGGCCAACCTGGGCGTACCCGAGGACTACTTCATGCGCTTCTTCGAGGTCTACCAGGGCCCGCAGTAAAGGACGGAGTTCAGGGGTCGGGGTCAGGGGTCAAAGGACACATCGTCAACATCTCCAGTATCAACGGCATTGTGCCGAACGCCTTGAGATGGGACTTTTTGGGCAGCCTCCTACTGCTGCACCAAGTCCGCAGTGAAAGGCTTCACCGAAACCCTGTGCCAGGAGATGAGAGGGACCTCTGTCGGCGTGACCGTTGTCCATCCCGGCGGCATCCATACCGATATCGCCCGTAAGGCCCGCTTCCGCAGACAGATCAATCCAAAGAAGACACGCGACGACATGGTCGGAGTAACTCCGGCAGCGCCCCAAGCCGACATCATTCCCGCACCGCCACTGTCATCCTCGAAAGCGGGATTTTCATAGCTTCCAACTCGCACAGACCTCTGCTATAAGGGAAGCAAACAACCCCTTCTGTGCAAGAAAGGGGAACGGCCCCATGGACTACTTCGACGCAAACCTCGACCTCACGGAAGAAAACCCGGCCCTCAAGTCGGCCGCCCACCAATTCGCCGAGGAGGTCGTCCGTCCGACCGCCAAGGCCCTGGACGCACGGGCGACCCTGATCGAGGAAGGGAACAACGAGATACTCGCACGACACGGCGGCCACACCCTGTTCGAATGCTAGCCTCGGCCCCGCGACACCATTCCCCGCATCGGGGGGTAGCCGGAAAAAGGGGACGCAGCATGACCCTAAAACAACGCCTCACCGACAAGGCCCTCGAACTCGGCTTCGAAGACGTGGGCTTCACGACCACGGAGCCCCTGGACCTCTACATCAAGGAGATCGAATCCCGCCCGGAAATGTACCAATGGGTGACCGACATGGGCGCGGACCTGAAACAGGGCGCCGCCCTTTCGAAGAACCACCCGTGGGCCAAATCCATGGTGGTGCTGATTATCAACTACTACAAGAAGCAGTTCCCCCCGCAGCTCGTGGGCAAATTCGGTCGATGCTATCAAATAGACGACCGGATAGCACAGCAGGACTGGGTCGTGAGCATCACGAATTTCCTCGGATTCCTGGGTGAGGAAGGGGTACGCTTTCATCGCGGCGAGGAGATCCCCGCTCGAATGTCCGCCGCCAGGGCCGGCGTAGCGACTTACGGCAAGAACTGCTTCGCTTACGCCCGCAAATCCATAATGGGCGCTTCATGGCTGCTGAGCGTTCCCATCCTGCTGGATGCCCGAATCGAGCCGGACGAGCCCTCCATCGAGGTCGGGTGCCCTTCCTGGTGCAAGAACGCCTGCATCGCGGCATGCCCTACCGGAGCCCTCTATAAGCCGAAGAAGATGAACCCCCTCAAGTGCATCGCCTACAATACATATTATGCTCAGGGGATTACGCCCATGGAACTGCGCGAACCCATGGGCCGGTGGATCTACGGGTGCGACCGGTGCCAGGCCGTCTGCCCGCGCAACGAACCCTGGATGAACCAGGATCTCCCGGAAAACCCTCCTCTCATCGAGAGGGCGGGAGACTTTCAGCCCGAGATCCTGCTCACCATGTCCCAGGACCATTACGAGAACAAGGTGTGGCCGCTCATGTTCTACATCTCGAAGAAGAACATCGGGAAGTGGAAGATGAACGCCGCACGGGCCCTGGGAAACATGGGCGACGACCGCTATGTTCCGATTCTGGCGCAGGCCCTCGCCGACAACCCGGACGAGACCGTCCGCGGCATGTGCGCCTGGTCCCTGGGAAGGCTGGGCGGAAGCAAGGCCAAGGCCTCCCTTGAATCCCGCCTGCCCAACGAGGACGGCCTCGTAGAGGGAGAAATCAACCTCGCCCTCGCGAAGATCTAGTCCCGCCGCCGTTGCCCGCGCGAAGGCCGGCCCTCTCGGCGCCTTGGTTTCCCTCGCCCTCTAATGTTAAAGTGTAACGGCCGTCAACCGAACAGAGGGAACGAAAATGCGCCTCCTGCACACCATGCTCCGCGTCACCGACCTGGACGAATCCATCCGGTTCTACACCGAAGTCCTCGGCATGAAGCTCCTTCGCAGGAAAGACTACCCGGCCGGCAAGTTCACCCTCGCCTTCGTGGGCTACGGGAGCGAAGCGGAACAGGCGGTCATCGAGCTGACCCATAACTGGGACGTAGACCATTACGACTTGGGCAACGCTTACGGCCACATCGCCCTCGAGGTGGACGACGTCTACGAGGCATGCGAGAAGATCAAGTCCCGCGGCGGCAAGGTCGTCCGGGAGGCCGGCCCCATGAAAGGCGGCACCACGGTCCTCGCCTTTGTGGAAGATCCGGACGGCTACAAGATCGAGCTCCTCGGCAGGAAACAGGCGGGCTGAACGCCTCCGGCCGCAACGGGCGCAGGGTTTCTCCTCTGATCAGCGTCCGCCGCGCGGGCAGGCGCATCCACAAGGTGACGTGTTCAACGCAGCCCGTGGTACACGTGCACCATCCAGACGATGGCGACGATCGGGACGAAGAGGTTTACCAGGGGCAGCAGGGTCATGAGCGTGATCACGAGGCCGCCGCCGTAGACGGCCGCCCTGTTCTCCCGCCCCAGCTTCTCGGCCTCCGGCTTGCCCAGGTGGTAACCCGCCGCACTCTCGAAGAACTCGCGGCCGAGGAGGTAGCTGTTGAGCGCAATGGAGATGACGAACCCGATGCCCAGCAGGTAGAAAGGCAGCACCAGGATATTGAGAAACAGGGCCCACAGGGTGAACCGGATATCGTGCCGCACATCGGGCCACAACCGCGGCTCCCGGCTGCGCACCTCGTCCGGATAGAAGGCGCGCTCTACCCGGTCGATCGTCTTCTCCTGGAACATGCCGGCAATGAGCACCACAAAGGCGGGCAGCATAAACCAGCCGGCCACGCCCGTAATCCCGCCTACGACCCAGTTGATGAGCGTATCGAGCCAGCCCGTCTCCAGGTGGACCAGATGGGCCGTGAGCCAGGTGACGCCCGCCACCAGCACGACCACCACCACCACCGCCAGCCCGGCACAGGCGATCATCAGGCCCACAAGGCCGGCCTTCCGGATCGATTCCAGGGTCTTCGCAAGGGGAAACACGACAGCACCTCCAATGTGCGTCTACCTTACAGGAAGGAGCTTCCGACCCAGATCCGGAACGCGAACTCCGTTTCGGGCTCGAAGTCCCCGAAGGCGAAAGCAGGCCCCATTTCGAACAGGAGCCAGGGCGTAATCGTCTCCGTCGCCTTCACCTCGGCGCCGAGCCGGGCCAGAAGCGGGAGTACGACCCGGTCGTCGGCATCGTCAATAAAAAGGACCGAAAAGGGAATGGCGCCGCCTGTGATCAGGTTGACCTTCGGGGTCAGGGGGATGGTCACGGGCAGGCTCAGCTCGGCGCGCAGGCCGAAGACAAAATGATCGTCCCGCCCCCCGTCCATGCTTCCCACCATGAAGCCGGGCTTCATCTGAAGGGCCACATCCGTCCCCTCTCCGTCCCCGCTGAGATGCCATCGCACGGGCACGTTCAAGGCCCCTCCGATCTCCACGTCCGAGAACTCGCCCGACCAGTCTCCGTACACCAGCTCGCCCCCGATCGCCCACTCCGGCGTGCCCGAATGCCACCACTCGTAGAACAGGCTCGGCCAGCCCACTCCCACCAGGTGAGCCGTTCCCTCGGGCAGCCGCTTTCCGCCCAGCAGGGACGGGGGCCCGGCGAAGGCCGTGCCGGCCCAGAGTAACACAATCAGCAAAACCGCCAACCTCATCTTCATAGCTGCATCTCCTATGATGAAAAATAACAGAAAGACAACATGGGTGCCCGGCCAATCCCCCGCGGCGCCCGCACACCGGGAGATTCTATCGCGGACAGGGCGGGGAGGCAATGGACCTCAATACAAAACAAGGCCCTTGACGCTGTAATGCATATGTATTACAATCACCGCCATGAAGTATGCCCTGTTCATCAAACCATCCGCCGGCAAAGAGGCCGGGAAAATACCCAAGAGGCAAAGGGCGAGAATCCGCGAGGAGATTCTGAAGCTCTCGGAGAACCCCAGACCCAGAGGCGTCAGGAAGTTGAAGGGAAGAGAGGACATCTATCGCATCCGCATCTCTGATTATCGGATTCTATATACCATCAATGACCAAGAGCGGAAGATAAGCATCTTGTCCGTCCTTGCCAGAAAGGAGGCATATCGATGAAACTTTTGTCACTTCGCCTTGATGACTTCCTGGTTGAACTCATCGAACGTGAAGCAAAGAAGAGGCACTCGACAAAGGTCGAGATCATGCGTGCCGCCCTTATGAACTATTTCATCAACTTGAAAGACACCCAGGACATTCTCCTTGCAGAATCCCGTCTCGACGAGGAGGATCTTCCTTTCGAGGAGGCCTTCTAGCCCCTGCCCCCCCACCCTGCAACGATGCCGTATTTCTTTCCGGTGTTGACCGGATCTGTCAAACCCCCCTGGTATACTCATCCTGAAAATCGGGGTAAGATCGCCCGCAGGAAGATAAAAGCACAGGGAGGATCGATGAAATTCATTCACACAGCGGACTGGCAGATCGGCATGAAGGCGGCCCACGTCGGGGCCGTGGGGGCGAGGGTCCGGGAGGCGCGCCTCGAGACGGCCCGCAGGGTCATCGAAACGGCCAAGGCGCACGGCGCCGGGTTCATCCTCGTGGCCGGGGACGTCTTTGAAGACAACGGCGTGGACCGGGTGCTCGTACAGAAGACCGCGGACATCCTGGCGGGGTCGGCCGTACCGGTATACGTGATTCCGGGCAATCACGATCCGCTCGTCCCGGGGTCGGTCTGGGGCCACCCGGCCTGGGAGGAAGGAGAGAAGATCCGGGTGCTCCGGGCCGCGGAACCGGTGGAGGTCCCCGGCGGGACGCTCTACCCCTGCCCGGTCCTGGAAAAGCACTCGCGGAAAGACCCCACCGCCTGGATCGACGCCGCAGGCAACGCCGGCAAAGAGGGGCTCCGGATCGGGGTCGCCCACGGCACCGTGGAGGGCATGCCCCAGGTGGAGCCCGACCACCCCGTGCCCAGGGAGGCGGCCCTCCGCGCCGGCCTGGACTACCTCGCCCTGGGCCACTGGCACTCCACGGCCTTGTATGAGGACGCGGCGGGCCAGGTGCGCATGGCCTATTCCGGCACCCACGAGACGACGAGATTCGGCGAGCGGGACAGCGGAAACATCCTCGTCGTGGAAATCGCAGGGCCCGGCGCCCCTCCCACGCTCACCCGTGTAAAAACCGGGGACCTCGCCTGGCTCACCCTGGAAGAGGAAATCGCACAGGCAGGGGACCTCGCCCGGGTCCGCGCCCTTGTCGAAAAGGCGGAGAATCCCGAGGCGACCTTGATCGAGGTCCGCCTCTCCGGGCTCCTTCCCGGCTCGGTCGGCCCCGAACTGGACCGCCTGAAGGAGGTACTCGAATCGCGCTTCTTCTTCCACCGGCTGGACACCGGCGGCCTGCGCCCAGCGCCGGAAGACGACACCTGGCTCGAAGGGCTGCCGCCGGGCGTGCTGCGGGAGGCGGCCCTCGAACTCCGGGCGATCGCGGGTACGGGCCCGGCGGCGGGCGCCACCGGGCCGGAGCAGGAGGAAGGCTCCTCCCCGCGGGTCGCCGCACAGGCCCTCATGGAACTCTATGCTCTCGTGCGGGGAGAAGGAGCCGAATCATGATCCTGCGATCCATCAGCGTGCAGGGCTGGCGGTGCTTCGCCGACCCCATAACGGTCGGCCCCTTCGGGGAGGCGATCAACGTGATCCACGCCCCCAACGCCGTGGGCAAGTCCACCCTGCTGGAGGCCCTGCTGCGGGGCTTCTTCGACGGCCACCGGGTCGGCGGCCGCGATGTAGAGGCGATCCGCCCCTGGGGACGCGACCTCTCGCCCGAGGTGACCCTGGAATTCACCGAGGCCGGAACCGACTACCGGCTCACAAAGCGGTTCCTGGACAAGGCCTCCTCCGAACTCCTCCGGAAGGAGGGGGAGAGGTTCGTGCGTCTCTCCGAGGGAGAAAAGGCGGACGAACGCGTGCGCGGCTTCTTCGCCGCCGGCTCCCCCGGCCGCGGCCTCTCCAAGCCGGCGCACTGGGGACTGGCCCAGGTCCTCCTCGCCCCGCAGGGCGGGCTCGAGGTCCCGGAGCTTTCCGGCGACCTCGTCGAAGACATCCAGGGGGCCCTCGGCGCCCAGGTCTCCGGGCCGGGCATGGGCCGCCTGGAGCAGGCGATCGAGGCGGCCTACCTTCAGTACTTCACCCCCACGGGCAAGCTCAGGACCGGCAAGGACGGACCCAGGGTCGTGGAGCTGAAGGGCCGCCTGCAGGAACGGGAAGAGGAGCAGAGGGCCATCCTTCAGGACCTGGAGATCTTTGATCAGGTGAGCCGGCGCGTGGAGGACCTCAGGGCCGAACGGGCGCAGGCGAAGCGGGACGCAGAGGGCCTCGACCGGGAGCTGGTGAAAGCGCGGCAGGAGGCCGAGTCCTACGGGAAATTGGTCGCGGAGCGGGACCTCCAGCAGGAGAAGATGAAGGCCGCCTCGGCCCGGCACGCGGCACTCAAGCAACGCATCGAAGGGATCGAAATCGCGCGCAAGGAGCTCAGCCGCGCCCGGGAGGAACTCGAACGGCTCGGAAGAGACAGGACCGAGCGGACCAAGGAACTGGACCGGCTGGGGACCCAGGCGGACCAGGCCCGGTCCGGCCTGGAGGAGGTGCGAAAGGGAAGAGAAGATGTGGACAGGGCGGAGAAAGAAGCCGAGGACGCCGAACGGTTCGCCCAGGCCGTACGACGCCTCGCCGAACTCCAGGGGCTGCTCACGAGAATCCGGGGAGCCGCCCGGGACCTGGAGGCGGCAAAGAAGGAGCTCGCCGGGACCGTCGCGCCGGACGCCAAGGCCTTGCGAGCGATACGCAAGGCCGTGACCGCCCGCGACGAGGCCCAGGCCCGTCTGGACGCCGCGCTCATCACCCTGGAGATCGTACCGCACAAGCCCGGTACGATGGAGATTCTCGCCGCCGAGGAAACCGGCAGGCAGGAGATCACCCCCGGCGCTCCGGTGCTCGTCAAAGGCGCGCCCGAAGTGGTGGTGGACCTGGCCGGCATAGCCCGCATCCGCGCCCGCGGCCCTGCAGGCACGGCGGAGGAACTCCGGGAAGAGGTGAGCAAGGCGGCCAAGAAAATCGAAGCCCTCACCGCCGGCTTCGGCACCAGCGACGTAGATGCGCTCGAGGCGAGGAGCGAGCATTACCGGGAGATCCGGCAGAAGGTCTCCGACGCGCAGACCCGGCTCGACACCCTTCTCGACGGCGCCGCGGCAGAGGAAATCGAGCGGGAGTCGCGAAAGACCGAGCGAATCATCGAGGAGATCGTACAAGCATACCCGGCCTGGACCGATTGCCCGCCGGACGCCAAGGCCCTGCGCAGCGCCGCCAGGGAAATGCGCAAGGCCTTTGTCTCCCGTGTGGAAGAGGCCGAACTCAAGAACGAGAAGGCTGCCCAGGCCCATCAGGCTGCAAACCTGAAGATCGCCACCCTTCAGGCAGAGCACGAGCATCGCACCCGCGAAGTGAAGTCCATCGAGGAAAAGCTCGACCGGCTGCAGCAAGACGGCATGGACGACCCGAAGCGGGCGGCAGAACTCAACGCAATCTCCCTCGAGTGGGACGCGGCCAGGGCCGCCGTCGAAAGACTCGAGACCGAACTCGAGCACTTTCCGGAAGACCCCCGGCGGCTCGCCGAAAGGCTCGAGCAACAACAGTCCGCGATCCAGGACCAGGCCTCGACCGCCCTCGAACAGCTCAAAAAGGAGGAGGGCCGGCTCGAACAGATCGCCGCCGCAGGCCCTTACTCGGCCCTGTCCCGGGTGGAAGAAGAAATCGCCGAACTCAGGGCCCGGATCGACACCGAGGAACTGCGCATCAACGCCGTCCGGCTCCTGTGGAACACGGTCCATCGCTGCAAGGCGAGAATCCTCTCCGACGTGAGGAGACCCGTAGAGGAATCCGCCACCCGCATGCTCCAACGGATCGCCGGCATCCGGCTCGGCGCGGTTCAACTGGCCGACCGGTTCCAGCCCCAGGCCGTCACCCCTCGCACCGCATCCGCGGAGGTCGCCATCCAGGAACTCTCCGGCGGAGAGACCGAACAGGTGCACCTCGCCGTGCGCCTCGCCCTCGCAGAGACCCTGGCCGAGGACAACCGCAGGTTCCTCGTGCTGGACGACATCCTGACCGCAACCGACACGGGCCGCCTGGCCAGGGCCCTGGCCCTCCTGGAAGAGGCGGCCCAGCGCCTCCAGATCTTCATCCTCACCTGCCACCCCGAACGCTACCGCGCCCTGGCCGGGGCGGCATTCCACGACCTAGAGGCGATTGCGGGCGGCGGGTGAACCCCCAGCCCACCCTCGATGTCCTGAACGCCTGCAGTTCTCTCGAAACCCAAAACCCCACAATCTGAGTTCCTTCCATCACTCCCGGAAATTGCGGGGAGGCGAACCTGACACGGCAATCTCCAGCCTCAGTGGACCGTCGAAGACTGTCAGCACAGAGCGTCAAGTCATCCCGTCAAGTCATCCTCATTCCCTTCACTCCCCGTCATTCCCGCGCAGGCGGGAATCCCCCAGCTCAGGAAGGAAAAGAATATCCTCGTCATAAAAAGACTATTATTACTACTGTTCTCTTGACATGCTATCAGGTATTTCGTATAATAGTACTGTTATTGCAGTAGCAGTATGCATCCCACCTCGCAGCATTCCAACACTACTGCTCATACCTTCACCCACTCGCCCGCTTCCGCCCAAAAAGGTTCCCAGGAGGGATTCATGAGTCACGCCGATTTCGCCTCCGCAGAGGCTCAAAGAGACAGTACCTATTCCCACAACGGTGAAGTCGACACACGATCCGTGGACGAACTGGAGGACGAGATCGCCGAGCTTTGCGCGCACATCGACGCGGCCACCTACCGGCT
>WFRX01000166.1 GCA_015486285.1 bacterium | reverse complement strand
GTGCGAAGACCTCGCTCCGACCCGCAGCGCGGACGGGAAGGCGCCGCTCGTATCGCCGGAAATGGTGATCGGCGTCGAGGAGCAAGTCACTCGATCCGGTGATGTGGTCATTCGACCGGGCGCCGAGACGGTCCTCTCGTCGGCCCAGGCCCTGATCGATCGCGGGGCCCGTTGCCTCGTTGTCGCCTTCACCCATTCCGAGTTCAATGCCGCCAATGAGCGTCTCGTTCGGAAGACGGTCAAGCAGGAATACCCGCGGGACTATCTCGGGTCCGTTCCCGTGTTTCTGTCTTCGGACCTTTCCCGCCGATCCGGCCGGGTCGAGAGAATCAACGCGGCCGTACTCAATGCCTACATCCACGGCAAGCTGGCCAGGCTGCTCTACAAGGCGGGCGAGGACCTTCGTGAACGGCTCTATCGAAAGAGCCTTTTCATCGTTCACAACAACGGCGCCGTAGCCCGGGTGGCCAAGACACGGGCCATTCACACATACAACTCCGGTCCGGCGGCCGGCCTGCTGGGCGTACGCATGCTGGGAGAACTGTACGGAAAGGGGAATTTGATTTCAGCCGACATGGGCGGCACGTCTTTCGACCTCGGCCACGTTCGCAGCGGTCAGGCTGGCTATTGCCTGAGCCCGGATATTGAAGGCTTCGGCGTAAACCTGCCGATGATGGATATCCACGCCTTCGGTGCCGGCGGAGGATCCGTTGCATCGGTCACCGATGGCCGCCTCCAGGTCGGCCCCCGGTCCGCCGGAGCCCTGCCCGGGCCGGTCTGTTTCGGCCTGGGCGGGGTGGATCCTACGGTGACCGATGCAGATCTCGTCCTCGGAGTCCTCGATCCCGCTTTTTTTCTCGGCGGGACGATGAAATTGGATCGAGAGAAGGCACGGAAATTCCTGAAGGAAAAGGTGGCCGACCCCCTCGGATGCCCTGTCGAAGCCGCGGCGCTGAAGATCAAGTCCGGCATCGACACGGCCATGGGGAAGGAAATACGATTCCTTCGAGAACGCCTGGGAAACGAAGAGAATCCCCTTCTCGTCGTCTACGGCGGGGCCGGGCCGGCACACTGCTGCCACATGGCAAAGGCGGCGGGCCTGAAAAAGATCCTCGTAACGCCTTTTTCCGCCGTCTTCTCCGCGTTCTCGGCATCCGGCATGGACGTGGGCCATCGCTACGATGCACGCCTGGACCTTCCCCTCCGGGAGGGGACCGATTTCGGCGCCCTCGATCAAGCGGTCGCCGCGATGGAAAGTCGGGCGGTCCGTGACATGCGCGGCGAGGGATTCCCGCCCGAGCGCGTGGAACTGCGCCTGGAGTTGTCCGTCCGGGCCGGCGATGAAGGCCCTGAAGCCGTATTCGACGCGGCGACGGACTTTTTCCGTCGTCCTGAAGGGATCGAAGGCGTGCTCTCGAAGGCCCGGGGGCTCCTCAACGGGAAGGGGAAGGGCTCCGGACCCCTCACCGTTACGATGGCCTCTCTGACGGCGCGGGCCGAAGTGGCGCACTATGAAATACCGGAGGTCCCCCACGCCTCGACCGGGGTGGAAGCCGCGGAGAAGGGCGTCCGCGACCTCATCCTGGACGAATGTCACGGGCCCTGCCCGGCGCCCGTGTACGACCGGTCCCGAATCACGAACGGCCACGAACTCGCGGGGCCGGCGCTGGTCGAATCCGAGCAGACCACACTCCTGATCCCTCCCGGCTGGCGAATGCGTGTGGATTCGTACAACAATACGGTGCTAGAGGAGACCAGCGACGCATGAAGGTCCGGATCACGGAATATCTGGAGATCGACCTGGAAGCCGAGAACTGGGTTTGCCGGCGATGCGGCCATGCCTTGGTCGGCGCCCGCGAGAACTACAAGCGAGGCTGTCTCGTGGCGGAAATGCCGCTCGAAGAGGTCTACCCCCCCCTGGTCCAGGGCCGGGCCTTCAGCTTCCGCCCGGACCCTGATTACTGTCGAATCCTGGAATTCTACTGCCCCCGTTGCGGCGTGATGATCGAGAACGAATACCTGCCTCCCGGCCATCCCATTACCTGGGACATACAGTTGGACCTGGACAGCCTCAAGAAGCGGCACGGGAAGGGGTAGGGCGTGACAGGACACGGACGGTTCCACGAATTTTTGAAGGGAAGGGCGCAGGGCCGGCCGGCCTTTGTCCCCATGCTGCGGGGCCTGCTGTCCAGGATCGAGGGATCGCCGATGCAGGCATTGACCTCGGACCCGACCCTGTGGGCCAACGCCTTGATGAAGGCGGCCCGGCTGTTCGGCCTCGACGGCGTGGTGGTGGGATTCGATTTCACCCTCATGGCCGAAGCCTGCGGCTGCGACATCCGCTGGATAGACGACCGGCCCGTCCTCTCGCCTCTCCAGGCCAGCCTCAACGCCTCCCCGGAGCAGTCCGGCCGCATCCCCCATGCCCTGGAGACGGCAGGCAGGCTGCCCGAGGCCTTCCGTTCGGAGGTGGGGTGTGTTGCGGCCCTTACCGGGCCCGTTACGCTCGCCGGCCAGCTTTTCGGGGAGGAGGGGCCGGATCGCATCCGGGACGTGAAGCCCCTTCTCCTTCCCGTCGTGGAGGCCTTCTGCGCCGCCCGCCCGGACGCGTTGCTCTTCCTGGAGGATTGCCCGGCATGGACAGGCCCGACCCCGGGACAACGGCGCATCTACAACACACTCAAGAACATCGCTTCCCATTACAACGTGTGCCCGGGCCTGTATCTGCAGGGGGTCGACGGGCGAAACCTGGGCCGGTTCTCGCAGCTCAACATGGACATCTACCTGACCGGGCCGGCCGCCGACGGCCTTCTTCCCCCGTCTTCGGCCTTGTGGGATCTGGGCGAAGAAGCGCTGGGCGTGGGGCTCGGCGTGCCTCTGGAGGACCCGGAGAGGGCCGGGGAGATCCTCCGCGAGGCACGGGACCTCTCCCGGAAGCGGCCGCGACCGTCCTTCTTTGTGACCGGCGCCGGACCCGTTACCCGCGACACCGATCCCGAGGCGCTCCGCAGGCTTGCGGATGAGGTCCTCCGTTTGTAACCCGATCCGACCGGAAGGCGTTCTATGAGCAGGACAGTCAATATCGACATCGGCGGTACATTCACGGATTTCTTTGTCGTGGAAGAAGATGGGCGGGCCTCCACCACCAAAATTCCGACTACGCACTACGATCTCTCCGTGGGATTCATGCGAGGCATGAACGAACTCGCCCGCATGCACCACATGGAACTCCGCACATTCCTGGGAGACACCGGGGCGGTACGCTACTGCACAACCCTGGGAACCAATGCCCTGATCGAACGGACCGGACCCAAGCTGGGGTTGATTACCACGGCCGGCTTCGAGGACACGATCTACCTCGGGCGGGCCCGCAGCTGGGCCGACGGCGGATCCTCGAAGGAAAACAAGGATCTCGCGCGTATCCGAAAGCCGGTTCCCCTGATATCCCGGGACATGGTCGTGGGCCTGGAAGAGCGAATCGACAGCTTCGGCAATATCGTTCGCCCTCTCGACAGAGAGGAAGTCCTGGAAAAACTTCAACGCCTCGTGGACCGGGGCGCCATGGGATTTGCCGTGTGTCTGCTCTGGTCCTTCCTGAATCCCGCGCACGAGCGGGAGATCAAGTCCATCATCGAAGAGGAGTACCCGGAAGACTACCTCGGCTCCATGCCGGTCATGCTCTCGAGCGACGTGTCCCCAAAGTCCGCGGAGTACACGCGCTTCACCACCACCATCGTCAACGCCTACATCCACGGAGTCATGTCCGACGAGCTGAACAGGCTCGGTGTCGAGCTGCGGGAGGGCGGGTACCGGAAGCCCCTTCTTCTCGTTCACAGCACCGGCGGCATGAAAAAGATGTCGCGGACCCGCGCCGTCCTTACGCACAACGCGGGGCCGGTAGCGGGGCTCCACGGAGCGCTTACACTTGGAAGGCGCTATGGAACCGAAAACATCATCTTCACGGACATGGGAGGGACCTCCTTCGACATAGGAACGATCCACGGCGGCCGCCTTCGGACCTACGATTTCATTCCGGTGATCGACCGCTGGAGGACGAACATCCCGGCCATCGAGATCAAGTCCATCGGGGCGGGAGGAGGGTCGATCGCCTGGGTCAATGAGCTGATGGAGGGCGCGCTGGAGGTGGGCCCCGAGTCCGCGGGCTCCATGCCCGGTCCCGCCTGCTACGACCAGGGCGGAGAAGAGCCTACCGTTACGGATGCGGACCTGGTCCTGGGGTACCTGAACCCGGACAATTATCTGGGCGGCAAGATGCTCCTCGACCCGGACTTGAGCCGCGAAGTCATCGAAGAGAAGATCGCCCGGCCCCTCGGCGTAAGCGTCATGGAGGCGGCCAGACGCATCCGTCGTATCGTGGACGCCAGGATGGGCCAGGAGATTTTCAATGAAGTCGCCCTCAAGGGGCACGATCCCCGTGACTTCGTCCTCTTCGCATGCGGAGGGGCGGGAGCCACGCACGCTTGCGGATTCGCCCCCTATCTCCACGTGAACAAGGTGATCATCCCCGCCCCTTCGCCCGTCTTCGGAGCCTTCGGCGCCTCCACGGTCAACCTTCAGCAAGTCTGGGAGAGATCGAAAACGCTGAAGATTTTTCAATGGGCCAGCCAGTCCTACTCGGAAGATCTCGATGCCTTCAACACCGTGGTCGACGAACTCAGGGACCTCGCTCTTCGCGACTTCCGTCTCGAGGGATTCCAGGAAGACCGGGTCCGGTTCCGCCTCGAACTCGACATGCGCTACGGCACCCAGTACAACCTGACGAAAATCGTTTCCCCGTGCCTGAGGGTCGGGGGGCCGGAGGCGTACCGGCGGATCTGCGAGACCTTCACGGAACAGTACTCGGCCGTCTATACGCCCGAGGCAACGTTCCCGATGGGCGGGATCAACATCGAGTGTTTCTACCTCACAGCATCGGTCGAAACCCATGCACCACCGGTGGAGCGGACCGAATGGGGAGGCGAGGGTCCGCCGGAAGACGCCCGTCTTCCCGCCCGCAAGGCGGCTTGGAGCGGGATGGAAGACCTCGTCGACACACCGGTCTTCTCGCTTCCCGCCCTGAGACCGGGCAACGAAATCATGGGGCCGGCCCTGATCGAGGCGCCGCACACGACCTGCGTGGTCGAACCGGGTTGGCGATTCACGTTGGATGAATACCGCAACGGGATCTTGGAGAGAATCTAGTGCCTCGACAGGAACATATCGCTATGTTTCAGACAAGCCTTCCCCTTCGCTGCTGTCCAGGGTTCCGTCTCCGATTTGCTTGGGCTCCGTCTCTCCCTCCCCCTACAAAGTCGCCCGGCACAAATCTCC
>WFRX01000165.1 GCA_015486285.1 bacterium | reverse complement strand
TATGGTACTGGTCCCAATCCCGTTCCGTGTTGAACGCCCGGATTTGGTCCAATAAGTGCTTCATGCTCGACATCCTTCTCTTACCCCAGGAAAACTTCGTTGTTGTGCCAACACAGAAATTCGCCTCCAGGTCGTTCTCCCGGCCTAGTCGGCAGGATCCTCAATTCCTTCCCGTGGAAGACATAGTAATCCCGGCCGTTTTCAAATTCCTCCCGAATTCGCCGGCTCACTTCGATGCGGTGTTTGGGTGTAACGGTGACATAGCCCCTGTCAAAAAGGATATGCAGGTCAGAACGCAATAACAGGCCATTGTTTACCCGATGCGGTCCGCTCCTGGCAAAGGGCTTGATATGCGCCGCTTCAAGAACAGGGAGCGTTCGTTCGCCGGTTACGGCACACCTGCGATCATATGCTTCGGTTACAAGAACGCGAAACGCACCCTGACCGAGCCGCGCCCGAGTTATGAACTCGTCTCCATAGCGAGGTTGTCCTTCGGCAACGATCTGCGAAGGTTCTTCTGTCCATCGTTCCTGGGCGAGGCGCTCCTGAACCTGTTCGAACAAGCGGGCGCCTGTAGGCTCGTCTGTTGAGTAGGCCTTTCCTTGAACCACATTCCGCCTGAAGTTTTCGGGCACGTCTATCCACAGCTCCCGCTTCCAAAAGAACGGCTCTACCAGGATGGTGCAGCCAATCTGGGGGTCCGGAACCCGATCCCGACGTATTGACCAGATATGCTCACGAAATGTAGCGAAATCATCGGCACCATTCTTTGCACCGAATGCGTTCCAGGCAAGCGAGAGAGGAAGCACGGAGTGCCGAAGGAAAAAACCGCCGCCCGCGATAAAGTTGAGCGGGCTATGGAGCTTGAAAAGAAAGAGGCCACCGGACGGAATTGCCCGGAATTGCGCCGTGCTTTTCGGACGCCAGAAATTGACTTCGTCCGGTTGCCGCTCGGCCAGAAAGTTATACCATCGGTTGTCCGTGACCCCGACCCAGAACTTCATTTGCGCTTCCCCTCTGCAGGAACACAGAAAAGTCTATTCCTTTACCTTGCACAAAAGAATCCTCCTTGGTTGGAGACCGGATCGCTAACAACGCAAGCACTTGCCTGGATGCGTATTACATTCAGTAATTCTTTCAGGAAGCCTGAGCCGTTCGCTTCCAGATCTCCCGAAAGATTAAAAGTCTTTGCCTGCACGTGAATATCATCACCACCCAGGCCTTTGTCATATCCGGAAAGCAAGTCTGTCGCATGTCCGGGTCGGCCCAAGCTTCGTTGTTGGCATTCATCGCATCTTATTCCTCTCAGAACCGTTTCGGCAATAGCGTATTCTAGGCCTTTGACCTCATCTGTCAAAGGATTTTGGTTTAGTACGCATATATGAAACGGGCTCTTTACTCTCTCGCAGACTGCTGGGTAAGGCGACTCGAAAAGAAGAGGCATATCGCAAAGGGGAAGAGAAAACCGGAAAAGGAATTCGACAAAAGCGATAGGGATTCTCGTAATGCAGAGGGCTCCTACGCGGCGGCTGAGCCATCGTTGCCGGTTCTTGTCTCAAAGGGGTTCCTTGTGTTACCCATGTTGTACGGTCAACCCTGAATGGAGATGAGTTTGCCCCCGCCGTCCTGGATGTATGATGCAATGGCCCGATGGGCACGTCTATGGGGCATTCCGGATGTCGCTGCACAGGTGACCGTCCAATTCAGCTCCCGCATGACACGCAGCCTCGGGCGCTGTTATCCGGAGCGGAGGCTGATACGCCTTTCCGAGCGCTTGATTCAAGGCCCCGAATCGATCCTGCGGGAAGCCCTCTGCCATGAATTTGCCCATATCGCGGTCCACGAACTCAATGGCGGCCGGTCAAAACCACACGGCCCCCGGTGGGCGGAACTGATGCGCGCTGCGGGGTTTGAGCCTCGCGCCCGCCTGCGTTCCTCCCAGAGGGAGACCCCTTTTCCCAAAAAGACAAGGCAGCGAAGCTACCTTTACGTCCATCGCTGCCCTGTCTGCCAGATGGAGCGTATCGCCCGCCGCGCTGTCAGGCGCTGGCGCTGCAGTGCCTGCTGTGAGGCGGGCCTCGACGGCAAACTGGACATTCATCGCCGGCCGTTGTGAGGGATGCCTCGACCATGAAGGAAAAACCCTGTCCGTTTTGCCGCCCCGACGCGAAACGCGTCTTTTACCGGGGCCGCCTGGTACTCGGCCTGTGGGATGCGTTTCCGGTCAACCCGGGCCACGCGCTGCTTGTACCCAGGCGGCATGTGGCGAGCTGGTTCGACGCAACGGAAGAGGAGCGGGCTGAACTCATCGCCGCCGTGGACATAGCACGCGACGCCATTCTCGCTCAGCACAGACCCGACGGCTTCAACATAGGCGTGAACGTCGATGCGGCAGCGGGACAGACCGTTTTTCATCTCCATCTCCACGTTATCCCCAGGTAC
>WFRX01000164.1 GCA_015486285.1 bacterium | reverse complement strand
CTCGAGGAGAGGCTGCGGTCGAATCTGCCGCGGCATCTGAAGGGGGTGCATTTCCGTGTGGACCTGGCCCATCTGGACCCGAGGCCGATCAACCCCCTCCACATGGGAGACGCGCAGATTTACATCTACAACGAGTCGAGCAACCAGGTCGAAACGGAAATCCTGAAGGAACTCTTCCGGTTCATCCCGGTGCGTGTGATCCAGTGCCGGATCTTTACATTGAGCCATGAGTATGACCGGGAGATCGCCTCGGCCTTTCACAAGATCTTCCAGTTTTCCCCCGCGGATACCCTGAACACGAACATCTGAGCGGAACGTTGCGCCGGCAGCGGAAAGGAGCCCATGAGATGAAGATCAGCGACAAACTCTTCGCCTATCCCTGGAGGGATATGCGGGCGAACAACGGCAATTCCTACGTGATTCGGACCGACGAGACGGTCTGTTTGATCGACCCGGGACACGAGGCCTTCCTGCCTCAACTCTTCCAGTCCATGGCCCGCGACGGTGTGCAGGCGGACGAAGTGAAGAGTGTTCTCCTCACACACGGGCACCCGGACCACATGGAAGGGGCCCTGACCCTGAGGAAGCAGGGGGCCCGCGTCGGAATCCACAAGGAGGAAGAGGCCTACATCAAGGAGATGGGGCCGTACATGGCCCGGATGCTCGGTATCGATATGCCCGAGGTGCGCTTTGATTTCTTTCTCCAGGAAGGGGAGCTTCTGATCGGCGGGGAGCGGTTTCTGGTGATCCACACCCCGGGTCATTCCCCGGGCTCGATCTGCCTTTTCTGGGAGGAGCCGAAGATTCTGTTCAGCGGAGACCTCATCTTTCCCCAGGGCGTCGGCCGGACGGATTTCCCGGGCGGCGACGGGAATCTGTTGAAGAAGAGCATCCAGCGATGCCGGACCCTCGGGGCCGCCATGCTGATGCCGGGCCACGGAGAGCCGATCTGCGATGCGGATGCAGTCGAGAAGAATTTCGACATTATTGAGAGGATGTATTTCGATTACATCTGAGAATGCTCGAGGGCGGTCTTGACCCGTGTGTGGAAGGCCCGGGCTGCGGCCTCCCGCGCCTCTTTCCAGACCGGGTCTTCTTCGTCCACGCGGGGGAGGAGCGCGGGGCCCGCAAGGCCCGCCGAGGCGAGGGCCTCGCGGCAGCGGACGGCCGCCTCTTCCCGCGCCTTTTGCGCGTCCTGCCGGTACCGCACTTCGAGGGGGGCGACAACCTGCTCCCAGCGGGTGCGCTCGGTCCCTCCGGAAAGCCTCTCCACGGCGGCCAGGATTCGTCCGTTGTCCTGGAAGGGGCTGAGGCGGCCCATCAGGAGCCGCAGACAGAGCCCCCTGGCTTGTTTGTTCGTCTCGGGAGGGAACCGGTCCAGCTCGTGAGCGAGATATTCGGCATCCCGTTCCCCCTTGAGATAAGGCACGACCAGGCCCTGAACGCGTTGCTCGAGCTCTTGCTGTGCAAGCGCATCCTTCTCCTCCTCGTTCAGGGCCAGATGCCTCGTCTTTTCCATGATCAGGTCGATGGTGCTCTTGATCTTCGCCATTCTTCCAGCCTCCTGTGCGCCTGGGGATCAAGTCTACCATGGGGGCCGGGGTCGCACAATGAGAGCCATACTTCCGTGAGCTTCTCTTGCTTGTGCAAGTGTGTTGGGGGAGGTGTGACGGCAGTTCTTTTATCTTGACCCTTTTCTCTTTGACCTTGCGGCGGAACCCGCGAGGATACGAAGCAGAGGGAGATCTTCATGGACATCACGGTTTTGGGCTCCGGAACGGCGATTCCGGAGAAGGGGCGGGGGTCGCCGGGGTTGGCCGTCCGTTCCGGGGACACCCTCCTGTTCCTGGATTTGGGGGCGGGATCCCTGTATCGCGCTGCCCGGTTCGATATTGACGTGGCAGGGGTGGACGGCGTCTTGCTCAGCCATCTCCACCCGGATCACACCGGGGACCTCGTTCCCCTCCTGTTCGCCTTCCGCAACCCGGAATGGCCGCGAGAGGAACCGTTGTCCATTTTCGGTCCGCCGGGATTGGAGGAGTTCCTGAGGAGCCTGGACGCCGCGTATGGGGCTTGGATCGCTGCCGAAGGGTATTACCGGTACGAAAAGGTTTTGCACCGAGGGGAGGCGCCGCTCAAAGGCGTTCGCCTGAGGGCCTGCCCCGTACGGCACGGGCCGCCCGCGATCGCGTACGAAATCAGCGGGGAGGGCGGAAAGCGCCTCGTGTATTCAGGGGACACGGAATATTGCGATGAACTCGCGGGATTCGCCGAGGAGGCGGATCTTCTGATCCTGGAGTGCTCGTTCCCGGAGGGAGAGGAGCGGCCCGGGCACCTGACGCCTTCGGGCGCGGGAAGGATCGCGGGCAAGGCGCGATGCCGCCGCCTGCTGCTCACGCATTTCTACCCGGCCTGCAGGGGGCGGGACCTGCTGACGCCCTGCCGCCGCCACTACGACGGGCCGATCACCCTGGCGGAAGACGGGATGGCGATGCGCCTGTAGCCCGTCGCCCTCTTTTCCCCGGCTCGAAGAAGCGGATGGGTGTGTGCCCCAATGAGCTGCCCACCTGCGCATCGCTATGTGTCGCTTCCAAATCTCGAGTGGTTCGGTGCTGTTTCGGGGGGCCTTGGAGATTTGCGCCGGGCGACTTCGGGGGAGGGCGAGACGGAGCCCAAGCAAATCGGAGAGGGCCCCCGAAACAGCACCGAACGGCGAGCATCCCGTGAGACATAGCGAGATTTCCAAGTCGCCCCTCTGGGCGGTCAATAGACAAGCTTGTTCAGCGGATACTCGAAGATACCGGAAGCGCCCTGCCGTTTCAGTTCCGGGATCAGGTCCCTCGCGTCCTTCTCCGCCAGGATGACCTCCACGCTGCACCAGCCTTCGTCGCTCAGGGGCGAGATGGTGGGGGTGTGAAGGGCGGGGAGGGCGGCGAGCACCTTTTCCAGGGCCTTCCTGGGAACATTCATCTTCAAGCCCACCTTGTGCTCCGCTTCGATGGCGGCCTGCAGGAGAAGGGCCAGGTTCTGGATCTTTTGCTTCTTCGCGGGGTTTTTCCATGATTCGCGGTTGGCGATCAGGACAGTGGTCGACTCCAGGATGGTGTCCACGATCTTCAGGTTGTGCGCCTTGATCGTGGTCCCGGTTTCGGTCAATTCAACGATTGCGTCCGCGAGGGTGGGGGGCTTGACTTCCGTGGCGCCCCAGGAAAACTCCACGGTGGCCTTGATGCCGCGCTTCTGCAGGTAACGCTTGGTATACTGGACCAGCTCCGTGGCAACGCGCTTTCCCTCCAGGTCTTCCACGCGGCGAATGCGGGAATTGGCCGGTACGGCCAGCACCCAGCGGACAGGCCGAAACCCGGCCTTGGCATAGAGCAGGGAAGCGACTTCCTTGACGCCGGCCCCCTGTTCGAGAACCCAGTCCTTGCCGGTGAGGCCCACGTCCAGAACGCCGTCCTGAACATATCGGGCCATCTCCTGCGCCCGGATCAGGAGGCAGGAGATCTCCGGGTCGTCGATATTCGGAAAGTAGGATCGTTCGCTGACGCTGAGGGTGTATCCCGCCTTCTTGAAGAGCTGAAATGTGGCCTGTTGTAGGCTCCCCTTGGGGAGTCCGAGCTTGATTTTCATAACGGGTGTCGCCTTCTACGTGTGCAGGGTTTGCGAGGAGAGGTACTGCTTCGGCCGTATCCATATGAGGAGATACGCGGCAAAGAGCAACATGAATATGCTGACAAATTGTGACTCGGAGAGGAGTACAGGGCCGAGGTGGACAAACCCTCTCGGGTCCTCTCGAAGGATCTCGATCAGTGAGCGGGTAATCGCGTAGACGATCAGGCAGATCGCAACCAGTTCGCCGTGAAACCTCTTCTTCTTCCTGTACAGCCAGAGGATCAGGAAAATGACAAATGCGTTGGCCGCCGACATGACCTGGGTCGGATACAGAGGAGTGTGCTTGACGCCGAGGCCGAGTGGATTGTTGAAGGTCATCCCGAGGGCAAAATGAGGACCGCAGGACTTCCCGAAGCAGCATCCGGCCAGCGTGCAGCCGATGCGGCCGAAAACGAGCCCGAGCATGAGCGAGGGCATGAGAAGATCGCCGATCTCCCAGTAGTTGAGCTTGTTTATGCGGCAGTAAACGAAGCCTGCCAGAAGGGCCCCCAGGAATCCGCCGTAGAAAACGAGTCCCCCTTCCCACAGTTTCAGGATTCTCAAGGGATTCTTGAGATACTGGGGATAGAAGACGATGCAATGGAAAAGGCGGGCCCCGATGATGGAACTGACCAGGATCCAGAAGGCGAGGTTGAGAACCTTCTCAGGGTCCACATTCGTACGGACGGCCTCCCGGGCGGCCAGGCTGATTCCCACGACGAAACCGATGGCCAGCATCACACCGTATGAGTGGATGCTGAATCCATAGAACTGGAGAAGAATGGGATGCATGGGAATGCCGCTCCTTCCGGAAAGATATGCGAGATCGGGCTCTTCGCTTCACCCGGGGCTACAGGAATTCTAGAAGTTCGGAAGGATTTGTCAAGTGGATTGGAAAGGCCGCCGGCTCGCATGCCCGGTACTTCACGGACAGGAGCCGACAGGCTCCGGGAGCGCAGGACCCGTCATCCTTGCCGCTCCAAAGGTCGATCCGTAAAGAAAGATTACATCCGCCTTGAGGATGTCGAGCGGCAACGGAAGGACCCGCACGTAGCCTTCGATACCGCCACAGAAGGAGTCCGGTGAAGTCGTCTTGCCGGTGAGCACGAAATCCTCCAGGCTGAGCGGGATGGTTTCATCGATGACGGGGTAGGCGGCGGCCGGCAGGGACCTGGCGCCGAACCGGACCGTGAAGCTTCCATCCCCTTCGATCGGCACGTTCGTTACGGTCCATGGGTCCCCCACGGGAACCGCGAGCCCCTCCTCTACGTAACTCCCTCTTTCGAGAGGCTGGAGCGTAAAGTTGAGCGTGGGGCCGTTCATGACCGCATCCGCTGTGAAATAGACGGGCTCGGACGGCCATATCACCGGGGCCATGGACAGGAGGTGGTGACCGCTTACGTCGAACACTTCCGAGCCTGCGGGCAGTGCCGCCGGTTCGCACAAGGCCTCCGGCTCGGGCGGCGTACATTCCGTGGGGGCCCGGCTGAAGTCTACATCAGCCAGCCAGATGTCGCTCGGCGAGAATTGACCTTCCAGCCAGGCAAGTTCCTGATCGACCGGGCTCGAGTACCAGGACAAAAGATATCGGTCTCCGCTGATGGGCGCGAGGGCCGTATAGGCCGTGTCGCCCGAACTCGCCAAATCCTGTATCTCGCAGACCTGGACAGGGGCATTCGGGTCCGTCAGGTCCCCCCGCAGTTCG
>WFRX01000163.1 GCA_015486285.1 bacterium | reverse complement strand
GCCCCATATCCTGGTTCGGTTCATGGCTGTCAAGGATGCGGGAAAACTGCGACTCGCAGCGCTGATCTCGATTTGCTGGGTCCTGGCGGCCCTCTACGGGGCCATGTTTGTAGGCTTCGCCGGAAGGGCCCTGCACCCCGGCGGCCTGCAGGATCCGGACAGCGTATTTCCACTGCTCGCAACGCATCTGCTTCCCGACTGGCTTGCCGGTGTCATGATTGCGGCGGCCATCGCTGCTGTGATGTCCACGGTGGACTCCCAGATTCTTGTGGCCGTCTCCGCAGTTGTGAATGACCTCTATGGAAGGCTCCTGGGCGGCGAAGTCGCCTCCTCCCGGGGAGTCTGGCTGGGCCGTCTCACCGGCATCCTGCTCGGGGCCGCGGCCTTCCTGCTGGCACTGCAGAGGAGGGCGGTTTTCGAGCAGGTTTTCGACGCCTGGGGAGGGCTTGCCGCCGGGCTCGGCCCTGCCGTCTGTTTTTCCCTGCTGTGGCCCCGTACGACTTTCCAGGGGGTGTTGGGAGGCATGGTTGTGGGCGCGGGCCTGACCCAGCTCTGGCCGTTCTTGCGCGCGTGCTGCCCGACCCCGGCCGTGACGATCTGGCCGGGCGCCCTGATGCCGAGCTTCGGCCTGTCGTGTTTGACGATTTGGGCGGTGAGCCTCTTTACAGGCAGGCCGCGGGCGGGGGGACCCGGCGAGACGGTCGCGCGTCGTTAACCCAGGCCCCGGACGCAGCAGTCCGCAAAGTAGCCTGACAGGGCCTCCGCCTGTCCTTTCAGGTATTCAGGGGGATAGGCTGGAAGGTCGCAAAACAGGGGATCCAGGCATTTCCCCGGACGAAATTGCTGCAGAAAATATCGGTGGCCGCCCTTCAGCCATTCCCCCATGGCGGCGAGATCCTTTTCCTCCAGCAGGCCGGGCACGACCGTAGTGCGGAGTTCATAAGGGACGCCCGAGGCCTGGAGAAGGCTTACCGTCGCTTCCGTGGCGGCGACCAGCTCGGCCGCCGGCATGCCCGTACGGGCAATGGCGTGGATCTTGTCGGGGGGACCCTTGATGTCCACAGCCACATAGTCCAAAAGAGAGGCTTTCAGCAGGGGGGCGAGCCGTTCCGGCAGTGAGCCGTTGCTGTCCAGCTTGACCCGAAGGCCGAGTTCTCGAATCCGCCTGCACAGGTCGGGAAGCCCCGGCTGGAGCAACGGTTCTCCGCCCGTCAGGCAGACGCCCTCCAGCATCCGGCTGTACGTGGCCAGATAGGCGAGAATCTCATCCGGGTCAAAGGGCGCCTTTCCGTTCCCTTCCCCGTGCAGGACGAGATCCGGGTTGTGGCAGTAAGGGCACCGGAAATTGCATCCTTCGAAAAACAAAGTAGAGGCCACCCGCCCCGGATAATCGAGCAAGGTCGTCTTGGACCAGCCGAGGATTCGGACCGGCCGGGCGGCGGAAGAGGATGGTTCCAGGTCAGTCGGAATGAATGACATGACGGCTAGCCCTGGAGAATTTCCCGGATTTCCTGCGGCCCCATGGCCAGATTGAGGATCTGTCCGTCCCCGGCGACATTGAGCAGGACGGGCAGGTTCATCTCGCCGGTGTCCTTACGGCGGATCTTGTGGCGGATTTGCCGGTAATACTGCGTGAATAGCTTGCGGCCCGCGGTGTCCTGCAAGTCCAGGATCTCCACGTGGAGATCCATGGTGTTGAGGTCTTCTTTGACCTCATCGCATTTCGAGCAATTCCGCTTGGTGAAGAGCTTCCAGTCGCTGGACCCGTTTACGCGGTGGGAGCGATTTTGGATGAAGCTGTTCAGTTCAAGGACCGGCATGCTTCTTACTTCCTTCTCTCCCTCGGGACCCCGGCCCGACCCGGTCGGCTCTTTTCTCTCCTGTACCCCGGCCCGATCCGCGCCGTGGAGGGTGACCACGTTTCCCGGGCAGTCAGTCTCGAAGAGCCGCCGTTCCTGGTACTCCTCCGCCTTTCCCCGGTTCCAGTTCTTGACGGGCCGATAGTAGCCCACGATCCGGGCGTACACCTCGGTCTCCTTGCCGCATGAAGGGCACTTCTGCTGTTCTCCCTTGAGGTATCCGTGGTCCGAGCACACCGAAAAAGTAGGGGAAATGGTGTAGTAGGGAATCCGGTAGTTCTCCGCGATCGTTTGTACCAGCTTCTTACATGCCTTTACGTCCTCGATGCTTTCGCCGAGGAAGCTGTGGAAGACCGTTCCTCCCGTATATTTTCGCTGAATTTCCTCCTGAAGGGTCAGGGCGCCGAACAGGTCCGATGTGTAGTCCACCGGGAGCTGGGTGGAGTTCGTGTAGTAGGGCGCCCCCTCGCCGGCGGTCTTGATCTCCGGATAGCGCTCCTTGTCGATCTTGGCGAGCCGGTATGAGGTGGACTCCGCCGGCGTCGCCTCGAGGTTGTACAGGTTGCCGGTCGACTCCTGGTATTCGATCAGGCGGTCTCGCATGAAATCGAGTACCTCGAGGGTGAATGCGCGTCCTTCCTCGGTTACCAGATCCTTACCGAGAAAGTTCGCGCAACATTCGTTCATCCCTACGAGGCCGATGGTGGAGAAGTGGTTGTCCCATGTGCCGAGGTACCTTTTCGAGTAGGGGAACAGCCCTTCCCGCATCAGCTTCGTGATGACATCGCGCTTGATTTCCAGGGAGTTCCGGGCGATGTCCATCGTGCGTTCGAGTCGCTCGAAAAGCTCTTCCCGGCTTCTGGAGAGGTAGCCCAGTCTCGGAAGATTGATCGTAACGACCCCGATCGACCCGGTGAGTTCGGCCGCGCCGAACAGCCCCCCTCCCTTCTTCTTCAGCTCCCGCTTGTCCAGTTGAAGGCGGCAGCACATGGAACGCACGTCGCTGGGTTGCAGGTCGCTGTTGATGAAATTTTGAAAGTAGGGGGTGCCGTATTTGGCTGTCATTTGGAAAAGAAGCTCCGCGTTCGCACTGTCCCAGTCGAAGGCTTCGGTGATGTTATAGGTGGGGATGGGGTAGGGAAAACCGCGCCCCGCTGCGTCCCCTTCCATCATGACCTCGAGGAAGGCGCGGTTGATCATGTCCATCTCTTTTTGATACTCGCCGTAGCAGCTGTCCTGGGGCTTTCCGCCGACAATGACGGGCTCGTCCTTCAGGTCCTGGGGTACGACCCAATCGAGGGTAATGTTCGTGAAAGGGGCCTGCGATCCCCAGCGGCTGGGCGTATTGACGCCGAAGACGAAACTTTGGATGTTCTGTTTTACCTCCTGGTAGCCTATGCCGTCGTGCCGTATGAACGGGGCCAGGTAGGTGTCGAAGCTGGAGAATGCCTGCGCGCCGGCCCATTCGTTCTGCAATACGCCCAGGAAATTGACCATTTGCGCGATGAGGGTACTCAGGTGATGGGGCGGATGGGAGCTGATCTTGTTCGGTACGCCGCCGAGCCCCTCCTGCAGAAGCTGCTTCAGGCTCCAGCCCGCGCAATAACCGGAAAACATGGACAGGTCGTGAAGGTGCATGGCCCCGTTCCGGTGGGCGTTCGCAATATCCTTGGTGTAGATGTTATTGAGCCAGTAATTGGCGGTCACCGTCCCGGAATTGTGAAGGATGAGTCCTCCCAGGGAGTAGTTTACATTGCTGTTTTCCCGGACACGCCAGTCCGCCTGGCTCAGGTATCCGTCCATCGTGTTCTTGATGTCCAGGAGCAGGTTCTTCGTTTCCCGGACGCGGGCCCTCTGTTCCCGGTAGAGGATATACGCCTTGACCGTCCGCGCGTGCCTTCTGTGGATGAGGACCTCTTCGACGATATCCTGGATCTGCTCTACTGCCGGAATAGAGCGGGGATGGATCTGCTTGATGAGGGTCGAGCACACCTCGTTCGAACAGCGAACGGCCTCATCCCTGTCTCCCATCTCCACCGCGTTCATGGCGTTGAAGATGGCCTGTGTGATCCGTTCCTGATCAAAGGGGACGATCTTGCCGTCCCGTTTCCGGATGCAGTAATTTTCATCGGTCAGATGGAGAAAGGCGGGTTTCTCCCGGGTGTCCGACTCGACGTATGCCTGCGTCATCTCTCCTCCCTGTTCATGCTGATTGTGACGGAATAAATTGATGTTTTTTACGGGGTTGGTATTGGATCGTTCAAGCAGATCATTAAGTAGCCTACATCTTGTATCTCCCGGAACAGTAGTCTACTATATCTTGTTGTTTTTTCCTGTCAAGGGAAAAATCCATGTACGCCGGAGGGGTTACTCTCTTTGACACGGCGCTTCAAGGAAAAGATGTGTTTAATTCGTTGGTTAGGCCCGATACAAGAGAGCGAGAATTTTTCGTGAAAGGCCCTGGAAGGCGTGTCGAGCCGGCACCGATTCGGGGAGCCGGGGAGGGCCCTGGGAGGAGATAGGCGAATTCCGCGGTTTTCCGTCCCTCAGAGGACCTCGGTCACGAATATGGGAGGAACCGACAGATGGGTCATCGAAAAGCCCTTTCCCAAGAGATCCCGGGCGGTCGAAAGGGCCTCGTCCAGGGTTGGGACCGGAGTGAACCCGAGATGTTTGATGACCCCGGGGTCCCGCGCCCCTACCACGATGATCCTGGAAAGCCGTTGCAGGCCGATGCAGCCCCAGGCCCAGACATAGATGGGATGAACGCCGTGGTACGCATACCGATACCGGTATGCCTCGATGTACTCGGGCCTTGATGCCAGATCCTCTTCAAAGCCTTCTTCGATTTCTCGGGGATCCCGGGTCTGGGGCAGGATGCGGTCGTAGAATTCCCGGTAGGAGGGGTGGTGTTGCGGGTGGAACCCGGGCAAAAAGGGGTTCATGAGGATCATCACCCCGCCGTCGCGTACCACGGGACGTCCCTGATGGAGGTTGTACACATAGCCGAGGGCCATGTTCGCCGCCAGGATCGGGTTGATCCGGGAGAAGACCGAATAGGGGGAAAGGTTGGGGAGCGCAAGGAAAAGGGCATCGGTCTGGCCCGTTACCGTCACGTTCTGCTGTCCGGCCAGCGCGGCCAGCGTGGCAGGATGAACGGAATCGATTCGGCCGGCATGGACGGCGATCGGCTCGTAGGCGCTTCGCAGGAGGCCGGACAGGCCCTGCTTGACGGAATCGGGGAGCATGCCCGCCCATCGCATTGCACGGGGAACACGCCCTTTCGAGCCTTTTCCGTCCAGGGACATCCATCTGTCGAGCCCCGGGCCCCATACCCGGTTGTTCACCACGGTTTCTACCGTAAAGACATTCGCCTGCCGGGCCACGATCTCCCCCATCTCCGCCATCATCCCGTGGTAACGGCTTCGCGCCGGATCCATGAGGGTTCCCTGCTCGAGAACGCCCACGTTGTGGTGCGTCCGGATGCTCTGAAAGGCCCCGAGGCCGACCAGGATCGACTTCCATCCCCCGTTCATCGGTGTCCAGTTGACGTTGACATAGATCAGCAGATCCGACTCGGTGACCCGCCGGTTCACCTGAACGACGTGTCCCTTTCGGCTCCTGCCCAGATCCACGATCCCGTCCGGGTCCTCGGCGTCGTGGTTGAAGATCCGGCTGGGTCCCAATGCCCGCCAGACGCGCCTGCCGAGCAGGCGGCGCAGTTCCGCGGGCGTGCACTTGCGGTGCAGGCCGATGGCGCAAACCAGCCGGATGCGTTCCTTCTCGATACCGGCCCGAAAAAGCTCCTCCAGGATGACCTCGATGGCGCGGCCCCGGATGTCTCCGGCCATGGGCGGCAATGGGAGGCAGGGGTCGTCGAAGGCGATCGTTATGCGGTTGCCGGGCCGTACGAGGTCGGCAAGGGAAGGACATCCCAGCGGGTCCCGGAGGGCGCGTCGAACAGCCCCCCGGTAGTCGCGAAGGCCCGGCATCGGCTCCGGGGGCAGGATGGAACGGGTATCATCGGGCAGGGACACGCTGACCAGGTCATCTCCGGCGAAAACTTTACGCTTCATTTGGAAATTTCTCCGTTCCTGTCCGACCTTTGTCAATCCCCTCCGGACCCCCATCTCGGCGCATTTGTCTCAGCCGTCGGTTGGGTCGAGGAGTCCGTGTCTTTTCAGGAATTCGGGCAACTCCTCCAAGCTATGGATGCGCAGGGGGTGGGGGACGCTGTTGCCCATGAGAATGAAGGGGATGCCGGCGGCCTCGGCGGCGATCCGGTCGTTTTCCATGTCGCCCACATAGACGGCTTGCTCAGGGGCTATTCCCGTCCGCTCCAGACAGTAGAGCAGCATGTCGGGCGCCGGTTTTGGGCGCGGAACCTCCAGGATGGTAGAGATCACGTCAAACATGTCTTCCAGGCCGAACCGTTCAAGGAGCGGGGGAATCGATTTCCCGCGGTTGGTAGCCAGGGCTACCCGGTAGGATGCCTTTAACCTCCTCAGAACATCGTGGAGGCCGGGCGCCGGATCCATGTATTCCAGAAACGGGCGATAGTCGATCCTGTAGGCGATCCGTTCCGCTTCCCGCGCCCTCGCCGGGGAGTCCCTGTACAAGTGCGCGAAGAGCTGAGGAGTCGAGTATACGTGGCAGAGCCGGGTCGTTTCCTCGTCCATGGGGGGGGCGCCCATCTCTTTCAGCACGGCACTGTAATATGCGACGTTGGATCGGAAGGAGTCAAAAAGGACCCCGTCGCAGTCCAGCATCACGAGCTCGAGAGGCGGGCGCCGTCTGTTCTCACGCATGGGGTTTCCGTATCGCCGTTGTCTGAGGCGGGCATGGGTTTGTGTCGAGGAAGGAGGATCGGCCCGGCTCGGTACACCATCTCATGAATTCGATGGCCTTCGGAAGCGTGTGGCTGAGATAGCGTACTTACGCCAGAGATTTCTGCTCGATTTCTTTGATTCTACGCCACAGGGTCGTCCTGCTGATGCCGAGGGCCCTTGCCGCCAGTGTACGATTGCCCCTGTATTTCCTCAGGACCTCCAAGACGAGGGCCGGATCTTTGTAACGGAAGACGAGGGAGAGATCTTCATCCTTTTTTTCGTCTCCGGGCGCGGACTGATCGTTCATATCTTTCTGTTGGAGAATCTGCCTGGGCAGGCCGGTTACGTCGATCAGACCGGACTCGGAACACAGGTACGCCCTCTCGATCGTGTTTTCGAGCTGCCGGATGTTTCCCGGCCAGTCGTAGTCGATGAGGAGCCGGGTGGCGGCGGAGGAAATGCTGATCTTACCCACATGTCTTTCCGGATACTGCCGAGCGATTCGATTCAGGAAGTGGGTCATCAGAAGGGGAATGTCCTCCCTGCGTTCGCGGAGCGGGGGCAGGTAGATGGGTACCACGCATATCCGGTAATAGAGGTCCTCGCGGAAGTTGCCCTTTGCAACTTCTTCCCTGAGATTCCGGTTCGAGGCCGCCAGGATCCTTACATCCACCTTTTCGGTTTGGGTGCCCCCCAATGGCTCGAATTCCTGATCCTGGAGGACCCGAAGGAGCTTGGCCTGGAAGGCGGGCGAGGTATCCCCGATTTCATCCAGAAAAACGGTTCCGCCGTCCGCCACCTTGAATTTCCCCGGCTTTCTCTTTGTTGCGCCCGTGAAGGCCCCTTTCTCATACCCGAACAGTTCGCTCTCCAGGAGAGGATCGGGAAGGGCGGAACAGTTGATTTTCACAAAGGGCTTATCCGCCCTTGTGCTTTTGAAGTGGACGGCCCGGGCGATCAGTTCCTTGCCCGTGCCGCTTTCCCCCTGGACCAGCACCGGGGTTTTCGTGTCCGCGATCCTCTCGATGAGCTCAAAGATCGTTTCCATTTTCGGGCTCTTCCCGATCATCTCCGAGTAACTGTAACGGGATGCGAGTTCTTTTTTGAGGCCCTCGAGTTCCCGGATATCGCGAATGATCCCCATGGCGCCGATCACCTCGCCCTCCTGGTCAAGCACCGGGGCCGTTGTAATGGAAATCGGAATCGACTCCCCGCCCATGGTCAGAATCGGATGCCGGTGATTTCTTACTTCGAGCCCTCCCCGCAAGATCCCGAGAACCGGGCCTGTCTCTTATACACATCTGACGCTGC
>WFRX01000162.1 GCA_015486285.1 bacterium | reverse complement strand
CGACGAACTACCTGAGCGGCAACCTCACGCCCCGGCTGGTGGCGATGTACGAGGTGGAGCCCAAGGCCCTCACCCTGATCCCCTCGATCCACGCGGACTGGCGGACCCTGGAGTTCGAGATCGCCTACATGTACACCATCTCGGACAGCTACGTGGGAACCCTGGGCATGCTCGAGTCGAGGGACGAGCTTTCGTTCCGGTTCACCGTGAACTTCTAGCAGGCCGAGTCCCGTCTATGACCCAAAACCTTCGGAGGTATACCATGGCCGGTTTGACCCATTACGCAGACAAGGTATCCGTGGTCACAGGGGCCTCGAGCGGCATCGGCTCGGAGATGGCCCGGCAACTGGCGGAAAAGGGCGCGCGCGTCGCCCTCGTGGCCCGGCGCGCGGATCGGCTGGAGGCCCTGGCCGCGGAGATCGGCCGGAAGGGCGGCACTGCGTCGGCGCACGCCTGCGACGTCTCGGACCGGGATGCGGTGACGAGATGCGCCGAGCGGATCCGGGAGGCCCATGGCCGGATCGACCTCCTGGTGAACACGGCCGGCTACGTGCGGCACGTCCTGTTCAAGGATCACGATCTGGAAGACATCGAGCGGATGATAAAGACGAACTACCTCGGCACGGTCTACTGGATCAAACAGGCCCTGCCCCTCATGCGGGCCCGGGGCGCCGGATGGATCCTGAATTTTTCTTCCTTCGCGGGCCTGGTTCCGCAGCCGGACGAAGCGGCCTACACGGCCACGAAGGCCGCCGTTTCCGCGCTTTCCGACGCGATCGCTTGCGAGTTCGAGCCCATCGGCATCCATGTGATGTGCGTCTACCCGGTCATGGTCCAGACCGAGATGTTCTCCCGGGAGGTGATGGACCGGATGCCCCGGGACAGCGGAAAACGATTCATGTCCGCCGACCGGTTCGTTGCGGAGACGCTCAGGGGGCTGGAACGCGGGGACCGCCATCTTGTGATTCCCCGCAGATACAGGGGTGTCGTAATCCTGAGGACCCTGTTTCCCAAGCTCATCGGCCGGAAGGTTGCCTCCGTGCGGCTGGACGCCTTGACCGACGTGGAGTCTTGAAAGGGGAGGGCCGATCATGGCCTTCACCGACGCCATGGCCTTTGCCAGGAAGGGCATCCAGGCCACCTCGCTGATGGCACTCGACGACAGGGGGATCGTGGACACCTACCATTCCGAGCGGGATGTTCCCGCGCATCTGGATTACGGGATCATGTTCGATGCGTACCGGCTCTGCACGGCCTTCTTGAAATACATCGACGAAGGGACGGAGCCATGACCTCTGTCTTGGAGCAGGCAACCATGCACGCGTACATCTGGCTCGCCATCGGCTGCGCGATCTGTTTCGGGATCGGCAACTCCATGCAGAAACAGGGGATGGCGGTGAGCTTCCCGAAGATTTCCCTCGGCCGTTTCTTTGCTGAACTTCCGAAGATCTTCTTCGTCCTGCTCAAGAACTGGATCTGGCTCGCCGGCGTGGGGTTCGCCGTGGCCGGGTTCATCTTCCAGGGGGAATCGATCGACGCGCCCGGGAGCAAGCTCTCGGTCATCATGCCCTTGCTGAACCTTTCGACCATCGTGACCTCCCTGGTCGGCGTATTCCTGCTTCGGGAGCGGGTCAAGGGCTCGGAGTGGATCGGCATAGCGGTTCTCACCCTCGGGGCCGTCATGGTGTTCGCCTTCGACAGGGGCGGGGGCTCCCACGCACTGAGGGGACCGCTCTTGGCCGTCTGCTACCTGATAGGGATCGGTTCGATGGGGGCCCTCCTCGCGGCCTCGGCCCTTGCCAGGGCATGGGGAGGGGCCGAGATCCTGCTGGCCATCGGCTCAGGGCTCGGCTTCGGAATGGGGGCAGTGGCCCTGAAGATGCTCGACTACGACCTGAAGGGGGCGATCGGCGGGTTCAACGTGCTGGACCCTCACTTTCTCCTCGTCTTTCTCACATCGCCGAACGGATGGATGCTCATCGCCTTCAACCTGGCCGGCTTTACCCTTTTCCAACTCAGCTTCGCCCACGGCCGGATCTCTCTGATCGGGCCGTTTTCCCAGGTCTTCTCGATGGTCATCCCGGTGATCGCCGGGATCCTGGCCTTTGGGGAGTCGCTGGTCCCATGGCAATGGCTGGGCGTGGGAATCGTAGCCGCAGGCACCTTGCTGGCAGGAAGGGGCGGTCATGTGTAAGGGGCCTGCCGGTTTGTTGAATTCTTTGACAGGCCCGAAGAGGCCGTGATAGGAGGAAGGTGCGCGGACCAGCGGCTCGCGGCCCTGCCCGCACCGACCCGAGCAACCCTGGAGGAGGGTACGTCGTGACGTTGAAATCTACCCTTGCGGACATGGACAAGGCACACCTGATCCACCCCCTTACCCACCCGAGACACTTCGAACACCATCCGCCGAGGATCATCGTCGAGGGGCAGGGCGTGATGGTCCGGGACACGGAAGGGAAGGAGTACATCGACGGATTTTCCGGCCTGTGGTGCATGGCGGTCGGACACAGCCATCCCAAGATCCTCGAGGCGGTGGGCGAGCAGATGAAGAAGCTGAGCTACTTCACCTCCTTCCATGGGTCATCGAGTCCGCCGTCGATCGAGCTGGCGGCCAAGCTGACGAGCATGTTCGACCCCTCTTATAACCTCACACGGGCCTGGTTCACCTGCGGGGGCTCCGAGACGAACGAGACGAATATCAAGCTGGCGCGGTTCTACTGGGCCGTACAGGGCCGGTCCGAGAAATGCAAGATCGTCTCGCGCAGATACTCCTACCACGGCATGGGGCTCGCCACGACCGCGGCAACGGGTATCTTCCCGTTCCATTTCAACATCGATCCACTGCCCGAGGGCTTCGTAAAGGTTGCCGCGCCTTACTGCTACCAGTGCGAGTTGGACCTCTCTTATCCGGGCTGCGACCTGGCATGCGTAAAGGAGGCCGAGGAGACGATCCTGGAGGAGGGGCCGGAGACGATCGCCGCCTTCATGGCCGAGCCGGTCATCGGCTCGGGCGGGGTCATCCCTCCGCCGGAGGACTATTTTCCCCGGATCCGAGAAATCTGCGACAAGCACGATATCCTGCTCATCCTGGACGAGGTCATCACCGGGTTCGGCCGGACCGGAAGGATGTTCGCCCACGAACACTGGGGCGGGATCCGGCCGGACATGCTCAGCCTGGCCAAGGGAATCAGCTCCGGACACATCCCTCTCGGTGCATCGGTCGTGCGGGGAGACATCTACGACACGATCGGGGAGAGGCAGGACGAGCGACTGCCTCTCATGCACGGCTTTACCTACATGAACCACCCGGTAGCCTGCGCGGCCGGGCTGGCCAATATCGAGGTGATCGAACAGGAGGGCCTGGTCCGGAAGGCGGCGGAAAACGGCGCCTACCTGCTCGAGCGTCTCACGGCCCTCAAGAAATACGACTCGGTCGGAGACGTCCGCGGAATGGGCATGCTTGCGGCCATCGAGCTTGTAGCGGACAAGGAAACCAAGATGCCGATGCAGCCCGAGAATGCCGCTCCCGACCTTCTTGTCGATCTCTGCTGGGACAAGGGGCTTTTCATCCGCTCCTCCACGATGGAAACGGTCTGTATCGCCCCGGCCCTGATCATGGATCGGGCCACGATCGACAGGATGGTGGACGTGATCGACCGGTCCATTCCGGAGATGGAGGAAAGGCTTCTGAAAGGCCCCGCCCGGCAGGCCTGAGGGCCTGAAAGCATTACAGCGAGGCGCCCGGGATAGAATATGCCGGATCGATTCTCGTCAATAGAAGGTCCGGTCGTAGAGCACTTCCTCGGTTTCGGCGTCCACGAACAGGATTCTCACCGAATCGTCAGCGGGGTCGAAGGTCATGATGGTGGCCGAGGGAAGCCCGTAGAAGAAGTCGAATTGATCGGCGGGGGCGATCACTTCGTGCATGCCGAAGATGTCGTAGAGGTACCAGGCGGGGTTGTCCCGGTTACCCCCCGGGCCCATGAGAACCTCGCGGATACCGTTCCACGGAGGGGCCGCCTCCACCTTGTTCACCGACCCGGTGTGGAAGTCGCCGCTCAGGAACCAGACATGGTCGATGTCGTTCTCGACGATGAAGTCGAGCAGCTCGGCCCGTTGCCCGGGAAATCCCTCCCAGCGGTCCGAGGCGGCGATGTCCCAGAGGGGGGGATAGTTCGTGATCGGTACGGAGTTGAGGACCACCTTGAAGTGGCACGGGCTTGCGAGGAGCGCTTCCTTCAGCCACTCCATCTGTTCTTCGCTGATGTACCGCACGCCGCCGAGCTGGAGTTCCGGAATCCGGTAGACGCGTTCCGAGCGGCAGTCGAGGGCGAAGAATTCCACGCTCTTGCCCCACCGGTAGCTCGTCCAGTAGCGGTCGTTGTCCTGGCGCGGGACCGGGTTCCGTTCGAAAAAGGCGTCCTTGGCCGCCTGGAAGGCCTCGGTCCCCATGTCCGCATAATACGAGGAATTGTCCCGGAACTCGTGGTCGTCCCATACGATATACTGGCCGACCGACGGGAGCAGGGCCCAGTACCCCGCGTCGTCCAGCGTGGTGGCCCACTTGGAGCGGAACTCCGGGAGGGTCTCCGCGCCGTCGTTGTAGCTGAAGTCGCCGAGCTGGACGAAGACGTCGATGTCGTACAGGGCCGTGACCTGAAGGGCGGTGAAGGGCTGGTGCCGCCGGTTCGTCCCGTGCGTGCCCGCCACCACCACGGGTTCGGCGCAGTCTAGTGGCGGGGCGGTCCGGAAGGACCCGACCGCGGACCGGGCGGACAAGGCGTTCCCCTCGGACAGGAAAAAGGCGTAGTGATACTCGGTCCCGGGTGCCAGGCCGTCCACCCTCACCTTGTAGAAGCCTGACTCGGAAGCGAGATCCTCGTGCCGGACGAGGACGGTCGCGTCCGGGGGATCGGCATCGCGCCACACATACAGCCTGACCCCCTTCGGGCCGTTCACGAAGGCCGTGAGGTAGACCTCCCCTTGCCTCATGGCCCCCGCCTGCACCGGCAGGGGGAAACGTCCCCTGTCCTCGGGGACGGACAGGGGATTGAAATCGGCCGGGACTCCCCCGTCGTCCCTCGACGGGTCGACGGCGCAACTGTCGACCCGGGAGCCGTCCCCCCCGTCATCCCCGCACCCCGAGACCGAGAGGATGCCCAGAAAGGCCGAAAGGATCAGGGCCTTGATGAATTTACTTTTGAACCCCATGGCATTTCCCCTCTTTCGATGCCGGTCACGAAGCGGACACGGAGTGCGGTGAAGGACAAGCGTAACGCAGGAAAGGGGGTTTTTCAACGGGATCCTCGCGGCTATGAGGCGGCCTTGTTGGGCCGGTTCCCCCAGACGCCCGGGATCGTGAGGCCGCATTGGGAGCACTTGCCTCCCCGCAGGGCCTCGATCCGGATGTTGTAGCCGGTGCGGTGGATCAGGCGGGCGCCGCATCTCGGACAGATCGTGTTCTCGCCGGGGTTTCCGGGCACGTTCCCGATGTAGACGTACTGCAGGCCTTCGGTGTGGGCGATCTCCTTCGATCGCTCGAGCGTGTGCACCGGCGTAGGGGGCAGGTTCTTCATCAGGTAGGTCGGGTAAAACCGGGAAAAGTGGAGCGGCACGTCCCTGCCGAGCTCTTTTCGAATCCAGGCGCAGAGGGCCTGGATCTCTTTCGGGTCGTCGTTCATCGTAGGGAGGACCAGATAGACGATCTCCAGCCAGACGCCCGCCTGCCGGATGATCTTCAACGCCTCGAGTACCGGCTCGAGCCTGCCGCGGCAGACCTCGCGGTAGTAGCGGTCCGAAAAGGCCTTCAGATCGATCTTCACGGCATCCATGTGGGGCAGCAGGTCCCGCAGGGGTTGTTCTTTCACAAAGCCCGCGGAGATCATCACGTTGTTCAAACCGGCCTTCCTTGCCGCCAGGGAGCAGGCGGCCATGTATTCGAAGAAGATGACGGGCTCGGTGTAGGTATAGGCGACCGAAAGACAGCCCAGGTCCAGCGCCTGCCTGGCGCAGTCCCGGGGGGTGAGCAGGAAGCTGCGGGCCTGCTCGGGCCGCACCTGGGAAATCTCCCAGTTCTGGCAATACTTGCAGTTCATGTTGCATCCGGGCGTGGCGATGGAGTAGGCCATGGAACGGGGATGGAAGTGGTAGAAGGGCTTCTTCTCGATCGGGTCCGGACGGGCCGTACAGGGGCGGTCGTAAACCAGGGTGTAGTAGGTGCCTTCCTGGTTCTCCCGCGCCCCGCAGTACCCGCGCTCCTGGTCTCCCACGATGCATTCCCGGGGACAGAGATGACACTGTATTTCCTTGTGCCCGCGCTTCTCGTAGTACGAGGCCTCGTGGAGCGCTTCCGGTGCCTCGGCCCAGGCGGCATCCGGGCCCGGGAATGCCGCCACCGGGGAGCCGCGTTCGAACCCGAACCGGAGGTTCGAGAGGGACAGGAGACAGGCGCCCCCTGCCGCGGTTTTCAGGAAGTCTCTTCGGTCCATGTTGTTCCTCTCAAGGCTGGAGGACCTTTTCTCTCAAGTCGATCTGCTCGCTCTTGTACCGCCCGAGGTGATGCCCCGGATCGGCCGCTGTCCGGATGTATGCCGGGACCCCTCCTCCCTTTTCGATGGGAGGCAACCCGTTCCGGGCGCGGAGCCGGTCCAGGATGCCCGCACAGACGCTGTCCAGGGCTACCGGATCCTCGGCCAGCAGGATGCTCCCCAGGGGGGCGGTCCATTGGGGATGAAAGGATGGGCCGCCCTTGTACTGGACCAGCAGTGCGTCGCAAATGACCAGCCGGTGTTTCTTCCGGACAAAGGGCACGGAATAGGCGTCCGCAATGAAGGGATTGCATCGGTCTTCATGATACTTGTTCGGGTTGTGCAAGGCCCCGAAGATGTTCTTCAGGGAGGCGGTCAGTCCGCACAGGCCGTGGTCCTTGAGCACCGGCATGTTGATCATGGCGGTTGTGTGCCGGGTCAGCAAGGTGCTGTAGAGGCTCCCCAGGGATCCGTACACGGTCAGCTCCTTTTCGTATCCGATTCCTTTTTCGTCGGTTCCGAAGCAGAGGTGCTCCCCCTTTTTCTGTTTGTTGAGGGAGAAACCGCAGCGGCGGAGTTCCCGGCTGCTCCGGTCCCAGACCAGGACCCGGTGCGGGGAGAGGCCGAAGGCCTGGAGACTCTCGACCGTTGCCTGCGCAAGGGCCGGCCGGGTGCACATGTCCCGGCCGCCCAGGCAGTTCACCTTGATCCCGACCACATCCGTCGGCAGGAGGTAGCGCGACCATGCCTCGGCGGGATCGGCCGCCCCGGTCAGCTCCAGCAGGCCCGCCTCCACCATTTTCCGGAGGACGGCCGTGGAGGCGAGCAGCCTTTCCGGTGAAGAGAGGGATGTCTTGACCCGGACGACCCGGGAGGTCTTTGGGCGCATCTTTTGTGCCTTCCCTGTGGGTCCATTCAATATTCTATAGAAACCGAAGATCCCGGGTCAACGAAGGAACTCGGGATATCGGGGATGTGCCGCGGGCATGTTCATCACCGGCGCCTGTCCCCTGCTCCCCGTTCCGCGGTCCCTGCCCCGGCCGAGGCGGCCATGGCTTCACACGCCTCCTCCATCGAGACCCCCCAGCTCGCGGCGAACGCCTTCTCCGGGGGGATGTCGGGGCGGCTCGCCTCGAGAAACCGCAGGAGCGCGCCCGGCGGCGCCTCCTGCGAGCGGCACAGCAGGTAGTAGGTAAGCGCACATGCGATGCGGTACTGGGATGGGTTCAGCCTTCGGCCGGGCGGGATGCGCAGGAGTTGCAGACATCTCCGCTTTCCGCCCCGCTCCGCTTCCTTCCGCACCGACTCCGGGAGGTCTTCTTCGAGATGGGGGAAGGGGGGTCCCGAGGCCATGACCTGCGCCAGCCCTTCGTCGATCCAGGGAGGGATTCCGCAGAAGTGGACCGCGATGAGGTAGTGAGTGAGTTCGTGCCGCAAGGTGTTCTGGACCGCCCTCTTTTCCGGGTTGCCGCTCAGGGCGACGACATAGGCCTCCCCCGTTTCGTAGCAGGCGCCCGGTCTCCAGCAGAGAGAAGGGGTAGCCCCGCTCAATTGCCGCCAGAGCGCGCATCGGTTCCGATAGAGGTAGATCCTCAATAACTTCGCCGGCGGAACCTGGAGTTGGAGGTAGTTGCCGAGGTCCTCGAGGAAGGCGGCGGCCTCACGGGAAACCGACTCGGCCTTCGAAGGCGCTTGTCTGGTGTAGACGGTGAGGCCGGTTCCCGGGTATGCGGCGCCCGGCGGCCCGGATGCGCAGCCGAGCAGAAGGGCGGCAAGAACGACAGACAGGGCCCGGAAGATCGGCAATTAGGCTTTTCCTCCCGTATTCGGGACGTCCAGGTCCGGTGGAGGGGTCCAGTTTTCAGGGAAACGGGCGAGGAGTCGTTCGTCCACCGGGCGTTCCAGCATGGAGAAGCATTTGTAAGTCGTTGTCAGAAGCTGGTTCTCGATGAAGCGGTGGAACCGCTCGAAAACTTCCTTTCGATCCAGGTCGTCCGGGAGGGGATAGGGGCCTTCCGCCAGGATGACGATCCTGTTGAAGGGCAGGGGCAGCATCATCCTGTCCCAGGTGGGCAACAGGATTCGCCTCTTGCTCCAGACGCGGACCACGAAAACCGGGGCATGGATTTCCATGGCCATGACGATGGCTCCCGTCTTCATGCGGTAGGGCGGGCCGGAAGATCCGTCCACCGTGATGCCTACCGCCGGCCTGTCGACGGTCTTGAGATGATCGATGAATTCCTGGAGCACCT
>WFRX01000161.1 GCA_015486285.1 bacterium | reverse complement strand
GGTGGATACACCGCGGGAACGACAGGCCCTTCCGTCGGCTTGGGGGGAGCGGGGGATGCAACCCGGTCGAGAAGGACGCCGGTCTGCCGCAAGGCTTCGCGGATTCCGATCAATGCCTTGAGCCTTGGCGACGCGTACTTCTTCCTCTCCAGCAGGGGTTCCACTTCCGCCGGCAGATCCGCTTCGTGGGTCATGATCTGGGCCTGGGACGAGCCCGATGTGTTGTCGCCGGACCGGTCCAGAAATCTGGCCGCCAGCCAGTCCAGCCATTCCGGGTCTCCTCCGTATTTCTTGTATTGAGAGATGCGAAAGTGAAGATCGTTCAAAATACTGCGGTAGGTCTTGAAGGCGTCGGGGTAACTGTTTGCTTTTGCGAAGACATCCGCCATCGCCAGGTGGGCCTCAACGAGGAGATCCGCATCCGCATAAGATGCCTCCACAGCCTGAAAGTAGGCGATGGCCTTGGGGAATCCGCCTTGGGCCTCGTAACACCACCCGATGCCCATCAAGGCCTCGGGCAGGAAGTAAGGGGAATGCCTCAGGGCGCGGAATTCTTCGATCGCCTTCCCGTAGCTCTTTTGCTGATAAAGCATCCTTGCCTTGGTCAGCCGGGCCATTTCCCTGAGCATTTGGGGAACATGGGCCTCGGGGGGGGCGTCGTGGACGACCCGGATGATGAGCAGTGCCCGGTCCGGATCTCCATCCCGGTAAAAAACCTGGGCAAGCGTATAGAGGGCGTACGGATAGACCGCGGTCCCGGGAGGCACGCGTTTCAGCAGTTTCGCGGCGCAATCGTCCTTTCCAAGGTTGTAACAGCTCTGAGCGATCCGATAGAGGCTGGCGGGCAACAGGCCCGCCCGCTGATCGCGGTCCAGGGCATCGAAGGAATCGACCGCCGCCTTGTAATTCCCCTGCTGGAAGAGAATTTCGACGATGGATCGAATGGCTTCCTGGACGAGGCCCCCCGCGGGATATCGGCGCAGGATCGTGCGGCAGTCTTCGAGGGCCTCCTGTTGCATGCCGAGTGCGCGATGGCACTGGGCCCTCTGGTAGAGCAGCGCTTCTGTCGCCTTTTGGGGGAAACCGGGATAGACCGCAGACGTATCCTTCCAGATCCCGCAGGTCCAGCAGGATGTCATGGACACCTCTGCAAGGGGGGCTTCCGGGAACTCGAGAAGGAGGGCGGAATAGTGGTCGTCAAGGGCCTTCGATCCCCATTTCGCCCGGTCAAGCGCTCGGCATGCCGACGTTTCTCCGGCCCGGGCTTCGGAGGCTCGCGTTGCCGCTACCAGAACCAGCCCCAGGAACAGCAGCCGGAGAAGCCGGGGAAGGGATGAATGGATTCGGGATGCAGAGACACGGGTGTGATGCAACGCTGTCATAAGGGCTCGGACATAGAAGGCGATTGGGCCGGGATTTTTCACCCTTTTGATTTGAATAGCATCTCCCAGTGGGGAAAGCAACCTCTCGATCCCGCAAGTCTATTCCTCACGCGGGCTCCGCCGCGGGCGGAAGCCGGCGGGCATCTACCGGGGGAATGGAGAATTGACAGGCGGTTTTGGGGGCAAGTACATTGAAAGCCGGGGATCAGAGGGGTCCTATCCACTTTGCTGCGGGGAGGTTGAGAGGCCGATGGCGCGGGTTCTCGTGATGGACGAAGAGGCGCCCCTTCACAAGGAGATAGCAGCATCCCTGCGGCAGGGGGGCCACGATGTGGAAGGGTTTACGGAGCCCTCCGATGCGTTCGGGCGGATGGAGGAGGAGGATTTTGATGTCGTTCTGTGCGACTTCCGGATACGGGGAAGGCTCGTTGCCCTGGAAATGCTGGAGTGGATAAGAACGCGGGAGGCGGGGACGGAGGTGATTGTGTTTACCCGGCAGGGCAACGTCGAAGAGGCGGTAAAGGCAACCAGGGAAGGCGCTTACGATGTGCTCGCCAGGTCCTGCGAGCCGGATGTGGCGATACGAAGCGTGCGCCATGCCCTGGAAAGGAAAAGGCTCAAGCGCCAGGTGCGGCACCTGTCGAGCGTGCTGAAACGGCGGTTCCAAGTCGAGGGCGTCGTTTACAGAAGCCGCCAGATGGGGGAAATACTGGGGCTGGTCAAGCGCGTTGCCCGGGTGGATGCGACGGTGTTGATACAAGGGGAGAGCGGGACGGGAAAAGAGCTGATCGCTCGTGCCATCCATGCCCAGGGCCCCAGAAAAGGAGGCCCTTTCCACGCCATCGACTGCGCGTCCATCCCGGAAAGTCTGCTGGAGAGCGAGCTTTTCGGACATACGAAGGGAGCCTTTACGGGCGCCGCATCCGCCCGCAAGGGTCTTTTCGAGGTGACCTGCGGCGGAACCCTCCTGCTGGACGAAGTCGGAGAGCTGCCCCTGACCGTCCAGGTCAGGCTGCTTCGCGTATTGCAGGAAAGGGAGGTCCGGCCCCTCGGCTCGGACCGAGCCCGCAAGATCGATGTGCGGATACTGGCGGCGACCAACAAAGATCTGCAGGAGGAGGTCAATCGGGGCGCCTTTCGCGAGGATCTGTACTACCGGCTGAATGTGATCTCCATACGGATTCCCCCCTTGCGTGAACGGCCCGACGATATCCTGCCTCTGGCCGGATTCTTTCTCCAGAAATACGCAAGGAAGGAGAAGCGAACGCCGTTGAGGATCGAACCCTCCGCTGCAAAGCTGTTGCTCCGAAACCGATGGGCCGGGAATGTGCGAGAGCTCGAAAACGCGATGCAGCGGGCCGTGGCCCTTGTCTCCGGGGACACCCTCCGGGCCGGGGACCTTCCCTTTGCGTCTCGAGAGGATCCTTTGGCGCCTTCCTCTCCCCTCGGGTTGGAGGGAACCCTGGAGGAAATGGAGAAACGCTATATCCTGTACGTCCTCAACAAAGAGAAGGGGAACCGGGCGCGTACTGCATCCGCCCTGGGAATCGGAAGAAATACTCTCTGGCGAAAATTGAAGTCCTACGGCTACAAAGATCGGTAGACGAAGATGTACACGGGAAAAGACCGTCTCCAAGCCGCCCTGATGACCGATCTCTATCAGCTTACCATGATGGCGGGCTATTACATGCATCATCGGGAAGCCGAGGCGACCTTCGAACTTTTCATCCGCTCTCTTCCCACGAGCCGAGCCTATTTGGTGGCCGCCGGGCTTGAACAGGCGGTTGAGTTCCTGCTCCACCTCGAATTTGACGACGAATCCGTGGCGTTTTTGAGACGGTTGCCCGCCCTTGCGCACCTTCCCGGGGACTTTTTTGACTATCTCTCGCGTTTTCGGTTCCAGGGGGATCTGTGGGGTGTCCCGGAAGGAACCCTCGTGTTTGCGAATGAACCGATCCTGCAGGTCCGGGCGCCGCTGCCGCAGGCGCAACTGGTCGAGACGTTTCTCTTGAGCCTGATCCACTATCAGACCCTGGTGGCGACCAAGGCGTCCCGGGTGGTGCGGGCGGCCGCCGGGAGGGGGGTGGTCGATTTCGGGACCCGCAGGGCCCATGGGCCGGAAGCCGGGGTTCTGGCGGCGAGGGCCGGCTTCATCGGGGGATGCATCGGGACATCGAACGTGAGTGCCGCAAGGCAATTTGGAATTCCCGCCTACGGCACTGCGGCACATTCCTGGACGTTGGCCTTTGACTCGGAGCGGGAGGCCTTCGAGAAATATCATGCGGTTTTCCCGGATTCTACGGTTGTGGTGGTCGACACGTTTGATACGATGGAGGGCGTTCGGAATGCCGTGCGCCTCGGCAGGAAGCTGAAGGGCGTGAGGCTCGACAGCGGGAACCTGCTGGACCTCAGTCGGGAGGCGCGCAGGATCCTGGATCAAGCCGGCCTGGGAGCGACAAAGATCCTGGCAAGCGGGGACCTGGATGAGTACAAGGTGCAGAGGCTGGTGGAAGGGGGAGCCCCGATCGACCTCTTCGGGGTCGGCACCGAAATGGTGACATCGAGGGATGAGCCGGCCCTTGCGGCGGTCTATAAACTGGTCGAGTGGCAGGGGCCGAAGGGTGTCGTCCGCCGTGCGAAGTTCAGCGAAGGAAAGGAAACCTACCCGGGGAGGAAGCAGGTCTGGCGATCGGCAGGCCCGGGCGGGGTTTATGCCGGGGACGAGATCGCACTGGCGGAAGAGGGGCCGAAACCTGGCGCCACCCCCCTGTTGATTCCGATTCTCGTGGGTGGAACGCTGTGCGCCCCTCTGTCCTCCCCCACGGAGGCCAGGGATCGTGCGTGTCTGGAAGTGGAGAGATTGCCGGCCCGTTACCGAAGGCTGGTTGCTGCAGATGCCTATCCCGTGGTGTGGTCCAACGATCTGAGGCGCCGGTTTGAAGAGATGCGCAAGAAAAGTCTTCTGCCCCCGCAGGGAGAATTATGCGACACGAATGCCTGAGATTTGCCCAGGCATTCGCTGTTTTGCGACAAACGCCTAGTCTGCTTGTAGCTTCTTCTGGTAGTACTTGACGTCCCGAAGCCTGAATTTCCAGTATTTCCCCTCTTTGACGCCCCGAATTTTTCCTTTTCGAGCCAGGTAGATCACATCATCCGGGGGTAGATCCAGGATATGCGCAACGTCCTTGGATCGTAACAGAGTTTCTTTCTTGACGGCCGGCATGATACATCCTCCCCTGTCTGTCTTTTGACTAAATTACATTAATCATAACAGTTCTTTACTTTTTTGTAAAGACAAAAATGAGAAAAGTTGCAAAAATTAGGATTATTTTGTATCGATTTTGTATCTTTTCCCGTTTCACCGATCGCCAAAGGCATCAACATTGTGGATAACGGATTTTTATGAATTAGACTCATCTCGTCGATGATGAGTTTCATGGCTTCCGCCGATCTTTCCCGGCGGCCATGCCCGAGCCTCGAGTGGCATTCGGGATGGAAAAGTGATATAAAAAAATTTTGGCCGGAAAACTTTTCGACACCCGTACATGCGGGTGGAAGGGGCCCAAAACAGGGGAGAGGAGACGGGATTGCGCTACTTTATCCTTTGCGACGACGATCTTCCCTTCTATTTTGTCGGACCGAATTTTCGACAGGAAATCGTGTTCCTGTGTGAGGACTCGAGACTGCAGAAGCGGCTCATCCGGAGGGGCGCGAAATGCAGGTGTGGCCGGCTGAAGGGCCAGGCGCTGTACCAGCGCCTGAAGATCTGCTCCACCGATCGGATCGGGGTGTTCATCCGAAACGAGAAGGCCCGGTCCGCAATCCTCCAGGCCATCATGCAGTATACGGATGTCTTTGCGATTACCCTGGTAGTGGAAAGGATTACAAAGGCGCGATCCGGTGCCTCGACGCATCCCAGGGTGCGTGCCGTTTCGATGGTGGAACTCGTGCAGAACGGGTTCATCAATGAGCTCGAGAAGACTGTCAGCGCCTCCCGCTTGCGTACATTACGCTCGATTTTTCATGAACAGGAAAGGGTCCTTCTCCTTTTGCAGTACGATCCCGACCCGGACGGGATTGCGAGCGCCCTGGCCATGAGGACCCTTCTTGGCCGGAATAAGCTGAGCGCGCCCATCGCTACCCTGGGCAGGGTGACCCGGCCGGAAAACCTGGCCATGCTGAAGCTGCTCGAGATCGAAGTCATCGAAATCGGTGCGGAGGAACTGGAGAGCTACAACCGAATCGTCCTGCTGGATGTTCATCCGTCCCATTTCCGGGAGGAGCTTCCCCCCGTTCATGTGATCATCGACCATCATCCCGAGAGCGAGAACGCTGTCTGCCTGTTCAAGGACATCCGTCCCCATTACGGCGCGACTTCCACCATCCTCCAGGAATACCTGCATGCGGGAGAAGTGAAGATTACACAGAAGCTGGCGACGGCTCTCCTGTACGGGATAAAGACCGACACCCTCCTGCTGGAAAGGGAGGCGATTGAAAACGATCTAAAGGCCTTTTCCGCCCTCTATCCTCTGGCGAACCACCGATTGATCCGCAGGATGGAGAGGCCCCAGTTGCCCAAAGAGGACCTGAACGTACTGAGCAAGGCCTTCCAGCAGCCTGCTATCTTCGAGGATGTGATCTGTGTGCATCTCGATGACCTGACGCGCGAGGACATCGTTCCGTATATCGCGGATTTCTGTCTCGAGGTGGAGGGGATCGAGTGGGCCGTCGTGTCCGGGGTGTATGACGGGAAGGTGGTCGTTTCCGCGAGAAACTACGGGACCACCCGAAGTGCCGGGGAAATGCTGCGGGTTGCCTTTTCGCCTTACGGCTCGGCGGGCGGCCACCGTTCGATGGCAAAGGCCGTGATTCCTCTGGATGCCCTTGACGCGAAAGATGCGAAAGATCCCCGGCGTTTTGTGAGGACCAAGTTTCTGGATGTCTACCAGGCCGCGTTGAAGAATCTGCCGCCCCGGTCGGCCGATGAAAACGGGGGAAAAAAGGATTGACCGACACCCGAAGGCTCAGGCTGGCTGTCGTACAAATGTGCTCCGGAAAGGACATTGCGGAGAATCTGCGCAGGGCGGGCGAGAGGATCCGGGAGGCTGCGGACCGGGGAGCCGATGTGGTCGCCCTGCCGGAGAATTTCGCCTTCATGGGGTCGGACAGGGAACGCGCAGAAGTGGCGCAGGACCTGACGGGTGAGATTTTCAGGACTCTCGAGACGCTTGCCCGGCAGGAGGCGATCAACATCCTGGGGGGGAGCTTCCTGGCCAGGTCCGCCGACGAGTCGGATGCACGGCCGACCAATACCAGCGTTTTTGTCGACAGGCAGGGGAATCCGGCGGCCGTCTATCACAAGATCCACATGTTCGATGTTTCCCTCGCGGACGGGACGAGCTACCGCGAATCAAAGCATATCCAGCCGGGAAACAAGGTCGTCACCGTGAGTCGGGAAGGCGTCACCTTCGGCTTGTCGGTCTGTTATGATCTGCGCTTTCCGGATCTCTACCGCGCTCTTGCCCGAAGAGGCGCCCAGATCGTGTTCGTGCCGGCAGCCTTCACGCTTACCACGGGCAAAGAGCACTGGATGCCCCTGCTCCAGGCCCGGGCCATCGAGAATCAGGTTTACGTCGTCGCCCCGGCCCAATTCGGCCGCCATGGTGAGAAAATCGAGACCTACGGACACTCGGCCATTGTCGATCCCTGGGGGGCTGTCCTGGCACAGGCGCCCGAGCGTGAGTGCGTGATCTATGGGGAGTTCGATGGGGCGTATCTGCAGGAGGTTCGCCGCCGGATTCCCGTTCTTGAGCATGAGCGTCCTGAGCTGTTTCGTGAGCAGGCCGGCCCCAAAAAATAGCCATCTGCCGGTTCGCCATCATCCCTCGTCATTCGACGTACAGAAAGTACGCTTTATTCTCCAAGGGCCACTCTTTCAACGGGCTGCTTAGAGGAGGCGGGGGGGGCTTTGGGATTCGTCGTCCTTGGGCGTCGATGCCGCGTTTTCTCTCAGGCGCTTTTTCCGATACAGGCTTCTGCGCAGGGAGGACAGCCGGTCCACGAGCAAGACGCCGTTCAGATGGTCGATCTCGTGCTGCAGGCAGATGGCGAGAAGGCCCTCGGCCTCGATCGTCGTTTCTCTTCCGTCCGGCAGAAGGGCTTCCACGGTCACCCTCTCGAAGCGGCTGACATCCACGAGGAGATCCGGACAACTCAGACAGCCCTCTTCACTCTTTGTCCGGCCCTCCTTGTTCAGAATCCTGGGATTGACGAGTTTCAAGAGCGTATCGCCCTGTTTGCCGCGCTGCACATCGACCACGATGAGCCGAAGCTTTTTTCCCACTTGCGGGGCCGCCAGCCCGATACCGCTGTTCAGGTACATCGTTTCCGCCATGTCATCGAGCAGTCGGCGGATGTCCTGGGTGACCGCCTCGACGGGCGGACACTCTTCCTTGAGCACCGGATCGGGATAGGTTCGGATGGTCAGGGTGGACATGGGGATCGCCTTTCCTGCAGGTGCCTTTCAAGTCGTCCGATGGATTTCAACGGTCCTCAGAATGTGTCATCCGAGGTGCCGGAATGCATGCCGCCGTCTTCGAGCCCATCCCCTCCTCCGGGGCCTTCTTCGAGGGCCTTGCCGGAAGCGATCTCGTCGGCCATCTGGTCGATTTCATCCTTGCTCACGTCTTCCCCAAGCTCTCCCCCCATGCGTTTCAACCACCGTGCCATGCTGGCGGGGTCGTTTTCGTCGAGACCGGCCAATTTGCTCGGATCGGTCAGCGATTCGAGGCGTGCTTCCTCGGACTTGATCGATGCGAACCTGGAGATGAGGCGTCTCAAGTTCCCGCCGCCGCATTGTTTGCAACGAAGAGAGGATTCCTCAGCCGTTTTCAGGATGAGGACTTCGAATCTTTTTTTGCAATCGGCGCACCGATATTCGTAGATCGGCATCTCTTCAGGCCTCCAGTCGTTACCGTTGCGCTGCCCGTTTTTCGTGTGTTGATTGCGGTATATGTTTATTAAAAATCCGGAGGCCGCCCGATGTCAAGACGGCCGTCACTGATAGCCCCGCCACAGAATGGTGTCCCGTTTCCACGTTTCGTCATCGGTGACCGGGTAGCTGATGTTGTAATGCAATCCCCGGCTTTCCTTTCGGGTCATCGCGCTGGTGATGATCAGGTCGGCTACGAGGACCAGGTTTCTCAACTCGATCAGATCGGCTGTGATGAGGAAATCCCAATAGTACTGGTGAATTTCTCCGACAAGGGCATCGATCCTTCTCTTGGCCCGTTCGAGCCTCTTGTTCGAGCGGAAGATACTGACATAGTTCGACATGAGTCGGCGTATCTCGTCCCAGTTGTGCGCAACCACGATGGATTCGTCGCTGTCGACCGCATGCCCGCTCGTCCAATGGGGAAGGGGCGGGCACGGGGCTTTCCGCTCCCCCATCCGCCGGCAGGAGGTGTCTGCGGCCCGTTGCGCGAAGACGAGGGCCTCGAGCAGGGAATTGCTGGCCAGCCGGTTGGCCCCGTGGAGCCCGGTGCATGCCACCTCTCCTACGGCGTACAGATTCTGGATGTCGGTCTGCCCGAGGGCGTCGACGACGACACCGCCGCACATGTAGTGGGCGGCGGGGACTACCGGGATCGGCTGTCGCGTAATGTCGATTCCCCACGCAAGGCACTCCCGGTAGATGTTCGGGAACCGGGACCGGATAAAATCGGGATCGCGATGGGTGATGTCCAGGGTGACGTATTCTTCTCCCCGCTTCTTGAGTTCCCTGTCGATGGCCCGCGCAACGATGTCTCGGGGTGCGAGACATCCGCTGGGATGATATTTTTCCATGAAGGTGGACCCGTCGATCAACCGGAGGGTACCGCCTTCTCCCCTGACCGCCTCGGATATGAGAAATGACTTGGCCTGCGGATGGTACAGACAGGTGGGGTGGAACTGTGTGAATTCCATGTTCGCGACCCTCGCCCCCGCCCGGTAGGCCATCGCAACCCCGTCCCCCGTGGCGATGTCCGGATTGCTCGTGTACAGGTAAACCTTGCCGGTCCCTCCGGTGGCGAGCACCGTTGTGGGCGCTACGAAAGAGTGTACTTCGTTCTTTTCGATATCCAGTACGTAGGCCCCCCAGCAGCGCTTCTCCTTCGGGGCCAGATCCCGGTCCCGCGGGGAGATGAGCAGGTCGATGGCGATGTGGTAGTTCCGAAACTGGATTCGGGGATGGTCGGCAGCGACGGCGAACAGCTTGCCCACGATTTCCCGGCCGGTGAAGTCCGAGGCGTGCAGAATCCTCCGTTTCGAGTGTCCCCCCTCCAGTCCCAGATCGAACCGGTTCGTGTCGGTATGCTTGCATGTCGTGAATTCGACGCCCAGACGAACCAGTTCCTCGATAAGGGGAGGACCTTCGGAGATGACCGTCCGAACGATATCCGGTTTGCATAGATCCGCCCCTGCCGCCATTGTATCCTGTACATGCTCCTCGAGAGAGTCGTCTTTGCTCGAAACGGCCGCAATCCCGCCCTGGGCGTAGTTCGTGCTTGACTCGCGTACATCCTTCTTGGCGAGCATGATAACGGTGCCGTGCTGAGCGGCCTGAATCGCAAACCAGAGCCCCGCGATTCCGCCCCCGATCACCAGAAAATCGCTCTCGAACCGCATGGTCCGCCTCTCCTCCGGATGTGAGCGTCTTGAACTGTAAAGAACGTGTCTCTCTTTATTAAATCAGAAAACCCGACGAAGTGTAAGGGGAGGGGGTATTTCTTTCAAAGGGGTTTGACAAGGTCAGTGTCTTCTAGAATGATGGGGACGGCCCCGAACATGGCCGAGACGCGAACAACAGAGAATCTCGCGGTGAAGCGGATCGCCTGCGTTGCGGTGCTGTGCGCGGCCTTCTGGGCAGCGGGTCCCCCCAATGCCGGGGGAGACATCTATTGGTTCCAGGATGAGCAAGGTATCGTGCACCTGTCCAATGTTCCCGTGGATGGACGGTTCCGGTTCAAGGAGCGGGAAAAGCGGCAAAGGCCGAAAAAGGGGGCCAAGGTCCTTCCCGGAAGGTACGGGAAAGGCTATGATAAACTCATCGGCAGGGTGGCGCGCGCCCAAGGGCTGGACGCCGATCTTCTCAAGGCCGTGGTCGCGGCGGAGTCAAACTACGACCCCAAAGCGGTTTCGAGGAAGGGCGCTGTCGGCTTGATGCAGCTCATGCCTGCGACGGCACGCGGAATGGGGGTGACCGATCCCTTCCATCCCGCCGAAAACCTGGAGGCGGGCGCCCGGCATCTGAAGCGGTTGATCGACAAGTATCGGGGGCGGCTCCCGCTGGCTCTTTCGGCCTACAATGCGGGCGAGAAGGCCGTGGATCGATACAACGGGATTCCGCCGTTCCCTGAAACCCGGGATTATGTGCAGAAGGTGCTCCAGGCCTACGGGACGGCGAGGAAGGCCCAGACGGGCGGCCGGTAAGGCGGGTTCCCCCCCGCTTGCCCTGAGACGAACAGCACGAACATAAAGGCTATCAAGCGAGATGACGGCTCCCGTGGCGTCGAAACGAATGGAGAGCGTACCCAATATCCTGACGCTCTGCAGAATCCTGGCGGTTCCCGTCCTGGTCGTCCTGCTTTCCTTTCCGAGCCCTTTGAACCGCGCGCTGGCCACCCTCGCGTTCATCCTGGCCTCTGTGACCGATTATTTCGACGGGTATCTGGCGAGGCGCTACAATGTGATCTCCGCGGTGGGAAAGCTTCTGGACCCGATGGCGGACAAGCTTCTGGTTATGGCGGCTCTTATCATGATCGTGGCGTGTCCGGAGGCTTCCGTGCCCGCCTGGATGGTGGTGATCATCCTGGGCCGTGAGATCATGATCACGAGCCTCCGTGGGGTGGCCTCGGCCCAGGGGGTGGTTATCGAAGCGGGAGAACTGGGCAAGTACAAGGCCATGCTCCAGGTCTTCGCCATTACGGGCCTCTGTATGCACTATACCTATTGTTCGATCGATTTTCATTTGGGGGGGATGTATTTTCTCTGGGCTTCCCTGGTTTTGAGCATCTGGTCGGGTTTTGATTATTTCCGGAAATTCTGGCATGCCGCGGTCCGGCAGGAGTGATGAACGGGGCCCACGGCGGGAACCGGGGGCAGGGTCGGTCGTACAGGGGGCCGAAGGGCGGCGAGAGACCGCATCCGCCCGGGACCGCCTGACGGAACTGGAAGGGCTTCTCGGCTACGCGTTCCGGGACCGCCGTCTCCTTGAAGAGTCGTTGACCCACCGATCCCTGTTGAACGAGATTCAGCAGGCGGGCTGCCGTGACAATGAGAGGCTCGAGTTTCTGGGAGATGCGGTACTCGGGCTCGTGATCGCGGAATGGCTCATGCAGGCCTATCCCGAGGAACGGGAAGGGGAGTTGACAAGGCTCCGTTCCGCCTTGGTAAAGGAGAAGAAGCTTGCCGAGGTCGCCGGAGGGTTGAAACTGGGCGAATTCCTCTATCTGGGCAAGGGTGAGGAGCGGATGGAGGGACGCCGGAAGCCATCGATTCTTGCGGATGCCTTCGAAGCGGTCGTGGGCGCGATCTACCTGGACGGCGGATTGGACGGGGTTCGCGACTTCCTTCGGCGAACCTTCGGAACGTCGCTGAGGGAAGCGGCGGGCAACCACCACCTGCTTTCCGATGCGAAGACACGGCTCCAGGAACTCATGCTGGCCCTGTTTCGAAAATCGCCTGTGTATGAAGTAGCCGAAGAACGGGGCCCCGACCATGCCAAGACCTTTGTGATTCGTCTTTGTCTGAACGACCGAACATTAGCCAGCGGCAGTGGGAGAAGCAAGAAAGAAGCCGAGCAGGACGCTGCAGAGCGATTGCTGAAACATCTCGAGAAAAACCCGCTTGGGCTGCTTTGATCCCATGACGGCGTTTTCGATCACCGAGTTTGAGCCATGGACCCCTCCACGCGGCCGCCCTGGATCGTTCCCTTTTTTCTGACCCATACCGGTTGCCCCCATCGCTGTGTCTTTTGCGATCAGCGCTTGATTACCGCGACGGCTGCTCCCCCTTCTCCGGCGGATGTGGAGGCCGCACTCGAGGACCTTCCGGGGGCCCGGAATCTGCGGCAGGAGCGACGCCGGCAGATCGCCTTTTACGGCGGCAGCTTTACCCGGATGCCGCCGGGAGAACAAGGCGCTTATCTCGAGGCGTGCCGGCCGTATGTGGAGCGAGGCGGTGCGGACTCGATCCGGGTTTCCACGAGGCCGGACGAAGTATCTGAAAGGCAGCTCGCCTTTCTTGCCGATCGAGGGGTGAAAACCGTGGAACTGGGCGTCCAGTCTCTCTCCGACCGGGTTCTGGAGACCAGCCGAAGGGGGTACTCGGGCCGGGTTGCCCGGCAAGCGATTCAGCGAGTTCGTGCGATGGGACTGGAAGTGGGAGCGCAGATTATGATGGGGCTGCCGGGGGATACGGGCGCCGAGGCCCTCGCGACGGCGGAGGCGCTTGTGGACCTGAGGCCGGATTTCGTGCGAATCTATCCGCTGCTGGTCCTGCGCGAGACCGAGCTTGCCGAATGGCTTCGAACCGGCGCATACAGGCCCCTGGGCCTCGACGAGGCCGTCTCTCTCTCCGCATC
>WFRX01000160.1 GCA_015486285.1 bacterium | reverse complement strand
CGACGAACTACCTGAGCGGCAACCTCACGCCCCGGCTGGTGGCGATGTACGAGGTGGAGCCCAAGGCCCTCACCCTGATCCCCTCGATCCACGCGGACTGGCGGACCCTGGAGTTCGAGATCGCCTACATGTACACCATCTCGGACAGCTATGTGGGCACCCTGGGCATGCTCGAGTCGAGGGACGAGCTTTCGTTCCGGTTCACCGTGAACTTCTAGCAGGCCGGGGCGGATGGAAAAGGAGACGATGAAAGCCCTGTTGTTCCAGCCCAGCCCGGCAAGGGCCGTTATGGCGAAGCTCCTTTCGTTTGTCCGCAAGGATGCTTACTGGATCCGTGGATCTCCTGTGGTTTACCGGGATGTCCCGGTCCCGGAACTGCCCGGCCCGGAGTGGGTGCGCGTGAAGACGCGCCTGGCCGGGATTTGCGGAAGCGACATGGCCGCCGTAACCCTGAAAGGAAGCCTGGACAATCCGGTCCGGACCTTCACCTCGTTTCCCATGTACCTCGGCCATGAGATTGCAGGGGAGGTGGACTGCCCGGGCGAGGCCGTGACCGGCCTCCACAAGGGGCAACGGGTCGCGGTCTATCCGATCCTGTCCTGCGGGCCGAGGGGGATTTCCCCGCCCTGCCCGAGCTGCGGGCAGGGCCGGTTCAACCTTTGCCGGAACCTGGCTGAGGGGGCGCTGCCGCCGGGCCAGTGCATCGGCACGAACAACCGGACCGGCGGCGGGTTCAGCGAATACCTGACGGCCCATCGCTCCCAGCTTTTCCCGGTGCCGGACGCCGTCCCGGACGAGCACGCCGTACTCCTGGATCCCCTGTGCGTGGCCCTTCATGCCGTCCTGCTGGCGAAGACCGAGCCTGCCCATCGGGTGCTTGTTATCGGTGCGGGCATAATCGGCCTGTCGGTGATCCAGATGATCCGGGCGCTGGGGATCGCGTGCCGGGTTTATGTGATCGCGCGCCATGCCTTCCAGAAGGAACTTGCCGAACAGTGCGGAGCGGACCGGGTGATGCCGGGGCCCAATGACCCGGAGGCCTGGGGCCGGCTGGTCAAGGAGCTTGGGGCCAGGCAGTATGCCTCCCGGTTTCTCGATCCCTTCTTCATGGGCGGTTTCGACATCATCTTCGACTGCGTCGGCACGGCCCGGACGGTTCGGGAAAGTCTCAACTGGGCGAACCACAGGGGCAAGGTCGTCCTGGTGGGCGCCGGCCCTTCGAAGCGGTTCGAGTGGAGCCTCCTGTACTGGAAGGAGGTTCGCTTGATCGGGTCCATCAGCTTCGGCACCGAGATGCTCGACGGAAGGCCCCGGCATGCCTTCGAGATCGTCCTGGAGATGATGGAACAGGATCGGCTCCGGCTCGATCTTCTAGAGGTCCGTACCTTCCGGCTCTCCGACTATGCCTCGGCCTTCAAGAGCCTGGTGGAAAAGGGGCGCACCCGGGCGGTCAAGGCGGCCTTCGATTTCCGCCCGCCATCCGGTCCCGCCGGGCCGTGAAGGGATCTTCGTGACGGAGCGGGTTGCATACCGTGATCAACCCAATGGGGAGGAAAATATCCTGATGAAGGCCCTCGTCGTTCACATGGATGTGGCCGGGATGGCCCTTTCGAAGCTCCTGGGATTCTTCACGCCCCGGGCCTACCTTGCACCGTTTTCCTCGCTTCGGTTCCAGGAGGTTCCGGATCCGGAGTTGCCGGCAGACGACTGGCTCCTCATCCGGACCCGGTACTGCGGGATCTGCGGGAGCGACTACAAGCAGGTCTTCCTGGACGGCAACATCGACAATCCCATGACCGCCCTGATCAGCTTCCCCCAGATCCTGGGCCACGAGGTGGTCGGCACGATCGAGGCATGCGGGCCGGCGGTAAAGGAGCGGAAGCCCGGGGAAAGGGTCGTCCTGAACCCCTGGCTCTCCTGCCGGCCCCGGGGGATCGATCCCCTTTGCCCGTCTTGCCGGCGGGGCGACTTCTCCCGGTGCTATAACTTCACCAAGGGCGTGATCCCCCCGGGCATCCACACCGGCAACTCGAGCCGGGCCACGGGCGGTTTCGCGCCGCTTGTGCCGGCCCATGAATCGATGTGTATCCCCGTCCCTGAAGGGATCACCGACGAGCAGGCCGTCCTGGCAGACCCGTTCAGCGTCTCCCTCCACGCCATCCTCAATTTCCCCCCCGCGGACGAGGGAGGCACCGTACTCGTCTACGGGTGCGGCACCCTCGGCCTCCTGGCCATCGCGATCCTCAAGCTCCTGTACCCCGCCGTAAGGATCCTTGCGGTCTACCGGTATGAACACCAGAAGGCGCTGGCGGAACGGTTCGGGGCCGCCGAACTGATTCCCTGGCGGCCGCAGGGAAAGATCATCGCTGTCTCTTATACACATCTGACGCTG
>WFRX01000159.1 GCA_015486285.1 bacterium | reverse complement strand
TTCCTACGGCGTCCGGCACCAGGCCGAAGTTCTGGGAGTAAAGGGCCGCCTGTAAGGTCCCGTCCCTGTGACGCTGGAGAATCATCGAGCCTTGGACAACCGAAATTTTCAGGCGGATACCGACCCGTTCGAGCTGGGCCTGCAGCGCTTGCGCTATCACGGGGAGCATGGGCCGTGAAGCATATGTGATGAGTTCCACCACGAAGCGGTTTCCGCCTTGCTGAAGGGTTCCGTCCGGGCCTCGCTCCCATCCGTTGCGCTTGAGGAGGCGTTCGGCTTCAGCCGGGTCGAAACGGAGCGGTGCGAGGTGGGGATCGTGCCACTGTCTGGAGCTCGGGGGAAGGAGTTGTGTGGCTGCCATTTTGGGATTGCCCAGGAGTGTCCTGGCGATCGCCTCCCTGTCGATGGCGAGGGAAACAGCACGTCTTTCGTCCGTGGAGTCGAAAAAAGGCAGATTCGTGTTCATCTTCAAGATCCGAACGCGCGGCATGATGGTGCTCTGGATCTTCACGCGGCCGCTGTCTTCAATAAGCTCCTTCGATGAAGTAGACAGGGTGAGCGCGAGATCCGCTTCGCCCGACTCTGCCATCATGGCCCGCGTTTCCGGATTCTGGATAGCATAGTAGCGGACCCTGGAAGCAATCGGCCTTTGGCCCCAGTATGCTGCAAAGGCTTCGAGCTCGAGCAGGGTGTCCATTTTCAAAGAGCTGAAGCGATAGGGACCTGTCCCGATCAGCGTGGAACCATGCTGGTCCGATGTTAAGCAGGCCGGTGAAACGATGGCGGTCGCATAATGGGCCAGGTATGCGGGAAGGGGGGCGAAGGGAGCGGTTGTAGTGATAAGGATCTGCCGGTCTCCGGAGGGCCTGATGGACTCGATCTTCGTATAACTCGGTGCGAACAACCGGTGACGTTTGAAAACTCGACGGAGGGAGCGCACCGCTGCCTCCGCGGTCAATGGTGTGCCGTCATGAAAGCGGACTCCCTGCCTCAAGGTGAACCGCCAGGTCCGCATGTCTCGAGACACCTCCCAGCTCACGGCCAGGCGCGGCTCCACCCCTCCCTTCCCGTCAGACCCCGTGAGGGTTTCGATGCATCCCATTCTGACAAATACGTACCCTGAAACCAGGGGATCGAGCCCCTGGATTTTCCAGGGGGCGACAACGGTGAGGGTTCGCCCGCCCCCCTCTTCGGTCCCGTGCTGGCAACAGGCGAGGAACAGGAACAACAGGGCTACAAGGATCCGGATCTGTCCGCCGCGCTTACTCATATCCTTGCCTTCGGCGCTCCATTCTTTTCAACGGAATTCCTTACCCTGCCTTGGGTATTACGATCACTAAGAAAATAGCACAATCAGGGATATAAACCCACAGCCCCATTCTATCCCTCTAACTTGCTGCCCTCCTTTTGTCGATGTAAAGGAGAAAGGTCGAGCGGCCGGTAGGCTTCAATCAAATCGAGGAGGGAGCCGAGTGAAGGGAATTCTTCTTGCCTGCCTGATCGCCCTGTTTTTTACCGGGTGTGATCGAAGCCCTGTCGAGGAGACCGCGCAAGAACTGACGGCCTCCTACGAGACATCCAGGAAGGCCGCCGCCGAGGCGAGCCTCCAGGCCATTCAGAGATATATCCGGTCCTACCGTGCGATGAACGGCAGATACCCTGGGAGCATCGAAGAGTTGGAACGCTCCCTCGGCGCAGGATACGACCTCGAGCCCTATGACTACGACCCCGACAGCGGGAGCCTGACGCTGCGCTAGGGATTCGAGGGGGATGGACGGCCCTTGAGGCACGGCTCCAGCCGGGCCGGGTCGAGGACCACGTGTTTGATCGTGCGACGCTTGTAGGTATAGGTGACGTGGATCCGGCCGTCGGACGCCTGGATGACCGCCGGATACGAGAATTCGCCTCGACCGTCCTCCAGTGTGAGAACATCTTCCCAATGACGGCCGTCCAGCGAGACGGCTGCGTTGAGCGGCGACCTGTGCCTGGAGGCGTGGTTGTACACCAGGAGCTGTCGACCGTCGCGGAGCGTGACGGCGTCAATGCCGGAATTGGGGTTGGGAAGAGACAGGGATGCAAGTTCGCTCCATGTCCTGCCCCCGTCCGAAGACCGCGTTGAGGCGATCACCTTCTTTCGGGTCCTGCACAACGCCTGCAGGGTCCCGTCCGGATACGACAGCAGGGCGGGCTGAATCGCCGCCAGTCCCCTGCCGTCCCGCACCGGCCCGATGCGTTCCCAGGTCCTGCCGAAGTCCCGTGTCAGTTCGAAATGGACATGCCAGCCTCTTGCTTCTGTACTCGAAGGACACAGGAGAGCGCCGTTGTCGAGTTGAAGGGGCTTGTTTTTCGCCGGACCGTAGATTCCGTCCGGGAGCCTCCCGGGCGGGGACCATGTCCTGCCTCCGTCCTCTGAAGTCATCAGCATGCCCCACCACTTCCGTGGCTTGATGCCCACCTTGTAGAAAAGCATCAGCGGGCCGTCCCTGGGTTGGAACAGGACCGGGTTCCAGCACGGACGAACCCTGTCGTCGAGCCCCGTCCCATCCGCTACAGGCGTCGGCTCCTCCCAGGAGTCTCCATTGTGGTATGAAGCCCAGATGCCCACATGACGATGTCCTTCCCGTTTTCCCGCGAACCACGCGGCTGCCAACTTCCCCTGCGACTCGGCGATGGTAGAGGCGTGGTGCCGGAGCCCGGGCCTATCCGCAGGTGTGAAGATCCAGCCCCCCTGGAATGCGCTCTTCCGGTCGTCCACGTCGTGTTCCATTCATTGCGGGTTCATGATGCCTGATTCATAGTCCAATGCACGCAGGCAATGCAAGCACGAAGGGGATTCGGTGGCGGGTTTGGCTCGCCACGCAAGGGATTGCAGTGAGGATTTTGAGAAGATGGAAGACAATAAGGGCATCCTTGTTGGGAAGCTATGCTGGGAAGCTGCGTGTTGAAGAACACGGTCTTTTCCTCGACGGCATGCTCCGGCTGCTACGCTCCGGATGTTGACATCTCTCCCGCCGGCATACTAGATAGGACTGGTTCGCCTTGGGGAAAAGGGAAAAACCGGTCATTCGGGGAGAAGGCATGATCGAGACGATGCGGTGGAAAGAGGGCTGTCTGGAACTCGTTGATCAGACACGCCTCCCGTCCAAGCTGGTTTACAAGTCGTGCCGAAAGGTGGATGAGATCGCCGAGGCGATCGAGAGCCTTCGGGTTCGGGGAGCACCCGCCATCGGGATTGCCGGGGCCTTCGGGGTGGTTCTGGGGGCTCACGAGATTCACGAGACGAGGCAAGAGGCCTTCCTGTCGGCACTCGAGAAAAGCTTCGAACGGCTGGCCGCCACGCGTCCAACCGCTGTGAACCTGTTCTGGGCACTCGATCGAATGCGCAGAGTCGCTGGAGAGTCTCGAAAAGAAAGCGTGGAGGCGATCAGGAGCCGCCTGCTGGAGGAGGCGCTCCGGATACAGCAGGAGGACAAGGAGATCTGCCGGAAGATGGGGCTCAACGGGGCGGAACTCCTGGAGGATGGAATGACCGTCCTGACCCATTGTCATGCCGGCGGACTGGCCACGGCGGATTTTGGAACGGCCCTTGGTGTGATTTACGCCGCGCAGCAGCAGGGGAAACGGATCCGTGTATTCGCCGACGAAACGCGGCCTCTCTTGCAGGGTGCGAGGCTCACCGCATGGGAACTCATGCAAAACGGCGTCGAGACGATCCTCATAAGTGACAACATGGCGGCCTGGGTGATGAGCCGGGGAAAAATCGACTGTGTGATCGTGGGCGCGGACCGTGTCGCCCGAAACGGGGATGTGGCCAACAAGATCGGCACATACGGTGTAGCGATTGCCGCAAAGGCGCACGGAATCCCTTTCTATGTGGCCGCCCCGGTTTCGACCATCGACAGGAGCCTTCCGCATGGGGAAGAGATCCCCATCGAGGAGCGCAGCCCCGAAGAGATTACATCCCTGGCCGGCACGAGGATTGCGCCCGAATCGGTGCGGGTCTACAACCCCGCCTTTGACGTAACGCCTCATGCATATGTCACGGCCATCATCTCGGAAAAGGGCGTTGCCAGGGCCCCTTACGCGGAGGCCTTTGACCGGTGGGCGGCTGGAGAGAGCCCTGCATAGCATGACTCGGAGGAAAGGAATGGCAAGCATCGGAATCATAGGCGGGTCGGGGCTGGACGATCCGGAAATCTTGAAGAATGCGGAGGAGAAGACCGTCACGACCCCCTATGGGGATCCCTCCAGTCCGGCGACCTGCGGTGAAATCGAGGGCGTACCGGTGGTTCTCCTTGCTCGGCACGGAAGGAAGCATACCATCTACCCTTCGGCCGTGAACTACCGGGCGAATATCTGGGCCTTGAAGACCCTGGGGTGCACGCACATCCTCGCCTCCACGGCATGCGGCTCCCTGCGGGAGGAGATCAAGCCCGGACATCTGGTCTTTCTCGATCAGTTCATCGACAGGACGACGAAGAGAGCGAGCACCTTCTACGACACGGACCGCGTATGCCACATCCCGATGGCCGAACCCTTTTGTCCCCGATTGCGAAATCTTCTGATCGAGGGTGCCGGCAAGCTCGGAATCAGGCATCACGAGGCGGGGACCGTGGTGACCATTGAAGGGCCGAGGTTTTCCACAAAGGCCGAATCCCGCCTGTTCCGGAGCTGGGGATGCGATGTGATCAACATGACCACGATCCCTGAAGCCACCCTTGCCAGGGAGGCGGGCCTTTGTTATGCCACGGTCGCCATGTCGACGGACTATGACTGCTGGCACGAGACCGAAGAGGACGTGACCATCGAAATGATCCTGGAGATCATGAAAAAGAATGCGCAGAACGTGATTCGTCTCCTGCTCGAGACGATCCCGAAAATACGCTTCACAGAGTGTAGCTGCAGGGAGTTCATCAAGACCGCCGTAATCGGCGGGTGAAGGGGCGTTTTTCAGCGGATGCCGCAGGCCTCCCGCTGGATTTCCTCGAGTACGGCTTCGGCCCGTGGGCGATCGACCTTCAGGTAGTTTGCCAACTGGCGGGGATTCTTGCAGCGGAGGACCTGGTTCAGGGCAACGAGGGCCTCCCGGCAACGTCCCTGTTCGGCGAGGAGTCGAGCCATGGCGACATAGGTCGGCAGGTAGTCCGGGTCGAGTTCGAGTGCCTGTTGACAGAGACGCATCGCCTCTTCCTTGTCCCCGCCGAAGACCCCCGGAAGCTCCATCAGCAACCGGGCCCGGGCCAGCAGGATGGGGGGCCAGTCGGGGGCGAGGGCAAGCGTCTTCGCCATCTGCCGCTTGATTTTCCGGAATCTCCACAAGGAAGTGAGCAGCCCTTTTCGCTGGGCGATCGCGCCCATGTTCGCCATGTAGTAGAAGTGCCCCTCTTTACCGTCCGGATTGACCCGGATCGCCCGTTGGCCGTACTTGAGTCCCTTTTTCCATGCCCGAAGCTGCTCCTTTTTTCGGTCTTTCCCGAGGACCTGCCCGTAGATCTGATACCTTTTGGA
>WFRX01000158.1 GCA_015486285.1 bacterium | reverse complement strand
GTGTATAAGAGACAGAGGGGGGGGTGAGTAGTTGGCGCAAGGATTCGATCTGCTCTTTGGGCGGAGGTTCCAGGCCCTCGAGGGGATAGGCCTTTCCGAGTTGTGCGTATTTCCCTTCCCCGAAGCGATGGTAGGCAAGCAGTTCGTATTCGACCGGGCCGGGGAGCCGGTCCAGGAAGGCCTGAATGGCCCGGATCTCCGCCGGGGAGTCGTTGAAGCCGGGAATCACGGGCGTGCGCACGGTTACGGGCAGGTCCGGAAAGGCCCCGCACATCCTTTGAAGGTTCTCGAGGATCCGTTCGTTCCCCGCCCCGGTCGCCTCCCGGTGCCTTTCCGGATCCAGGGTCTTCACGTCGAAGAACACGCGGCCCACGAGCCGGCAAGCCTGCTCCAGGTCCTCCCACCTGCAGAATCCGCACGTCTCCAGGGCCGTATCGATCCCCCGGCTCCGGGCCTTTCTCAAGAAGGCCAGGGAAAATTTCGCCTGGGAAAGCGGCTCTCCCCCGCTCAGCGTCACCCCGCCCCCGGACCGGGCATAGAAGCCGCTGTCTTCCTCCACGACCCGGATCAGCTCATCCACCTCCATCGGCGTGCCGAAAAGCTCCAGGGCCCTGGCAGGGCAGGCGTCGACGCACCGGCCGCAAAGGGAACACACATCCCTGGCAATCTCCACCCTGCCGTCCGTGCCGCTCCGGATCGCCCCGGCCTCGCAGACCGCCCTGCACCGGTCGCACTCGGACACACCGATGCACTTGTCCGGGCGGTAGGCGAGCTCCGGGTCATAGGCCTGCCCCTCCGGGTTGGCGCACCACTTACAGGCCAGGGGGCAGCCCTTGAGAAAGACAAGGGTGCGAATCCCGGAACCGTCGTGGAGGGAAAACTTCTGGATGTTGAACACCAGGCCGCGAGGAGATTCAGCCTGTCCGGCGCCGTTCCTCATCACCATCTTCCCCGTACACCGTAAAGCTTCGCTCCGCACCCCACCCTCCACCTTGCAGCGCTCCATCGGTTCGGGGACATTTTCCTCATCGCCCTTCTACAGGGTGTGCGCCGTCCGGTGGATGATCTCGTCCTGGAGCTGGGGCGAGAGATCCACGAAATACGCGCTGTAACCGGCGACCCGGACCAGCAGGTCCCGGTACTTTTCCGGCTCCTTCTTCGCAGCGATCAGGGTTTCCCGGTTGATGATGTTGAACTGAAGGTGCCACATCTTCAGATCGCAGGCGGTCCGGATCAGGGACATCAGCTTCTTCGTGCCCTCGGGCCCGGCCACCGCCGACGGCGTCAGCTTCATGTTCAGCAGCCTCGCCGCCCGCTCCTTGTAGCCGACGGCCTTGGTCTTCGAGATCGAGATCAGGCTGGCCGTCGGTCCGTTCCGGTCCGCCCCCTGGGAAGGGCTGACGCCCTCGGCAACCGGCTCGCCCGCCCGCCGCCCGTCCGGCGTGGCTCCCAGGACCGCGCCGAAGGGAACGTGGGCCGTAATGGTCACGTACCGGATGTCCAGCTCACCGCCGAAGGCCGTCTTGTAGCGGCGCGTCAGCCGGACCCCGAACTCCTCGATGTCGCGGCCGATGCCGTCGGCGTACGGGTCGTTGTTCCCGTACTTCGGGGCGTTGAGACACATTTGACGAATCGCCTCTTTCCCCTCGAAATTCGCGTCCAGGGCCTCCATGAGCTCGTTCATGGTCACCTTCCTGTCGTCGAAAACGAGCTTCCGGATCGCGGCCAGGGAGTCGATCGCCGTGGCGAACCCGAGGGTGTCGATGAAGCCGAGGTAGAGGGCGCCTTCGATCGGCCCGTCATGCATGTCCCGGCACGCCTTCATGCACAGATCGTGAAGCATGGAGGACATGGGCGCCGCGATGAACTTCGACTTGAGGGTGTCCGCCACGTACTGCTGGACAAAGGTGTGCTTGAGCACGTTTTCCAGTTGACGGCAGAAGGCGTTCCACAGGTCCTCGTAGGACGCGAAATCCCTCGGATCGCCGGTGCTCACGCCGATCCGCTCATTCCCGTAGGACTTCATCCTGCCGTCGTGCAGGGCCATCTCCACAACCGATCCCAGGTTCACCCAGGCACACCCCGTGGTGACCGCATCCCGGTTGAGCATCTTCGCTTCCGTGCACCCGCAGATGCAGTAGTCGTTCGCCTCGGCGATCTCCGCGCCCTTGGCGAGAAACAGGGGGATGATCTCCTCATCGAAGAAGAGCTTCGGAAACCCGGTCCCCTCCCGGATCGTCTCCGCGATGGCGTGGAGGAACGGCTCGGGCGTCTGGGCATGGATTCTGGCCGCCAGGTCGGGGTAGTTCAAGGGGAACTCCCGCTTGGATTCGAGGATCAGGTAGCTCAGTTCGTTCGTCGCGTCCTTCCCGTCCCTGTCCACCCCGCCGAGGGTGGTCGCCTCCCAGTGGGCGTATCCGTCCGTGTAGGAGAAGTTGCCCGGGGCCGTGTAGATGTCCACGTTTCTCGCCATACCGATCCAGAGGCACTCGAGGAATTCCAGGGCCTCATCCCTCGTGAGCCGTCCCTCGTCGATGTCTTTTTTGTAATAGGGATAGAAGTACTGGTCGATCCTGCCGTTTCCCACCGTGCCGCCAATACGCTGCTCGAGCCTGGAGACGGTCTGGATGAACCACTGCGACTGGACCGCCTCATGGAAGGTCCGGGCCGGATGCTCCGGAACCCGCTCGCAGACCTCGGCGATCTTCAGGAGTTCTTCCCTCCTCTCCTCGTTTGCTTCGGTTCCCGCCATGCTCCTCGCCAGCGCGGCGTACCGGTTGGCAAACTCGACAATGGCGTCGCAGACCAGGATCACGGCCCTGAGGAACGGTTCCTTCTCCACCCTCGCCTTCGGATCCAAGGGGTCGAGGCCTGCCAGCTTCGCCTCCGCCTCCTGCCGGATCCCCTTCACGCCCCGCTTGAGAACCTTCTCGTAGTCGTGGTTCCAGGCCAGGCTGGAACGGGCCGTGGCCGTGGGCGTAATGATGAAGTAGCGCTCGACGATGCTGCGGGTGTCCTCGGGCAGGGCGTTCAAGAAGGCCGTGTGGTACTGCCTCCCCTGCCAGTAGGGCCTCAGGACATCGTTGATGACCTGCACGTCCTCTTCGGTCAGGAGCAACGAATCGCCCGGCTCGGTGGGACGGACCTCCTGCGAGAAGAACAGCTCCTCGAGTTCCGGGAAAAAGACCGCGTAGCGGCCCGGCGGCCCGGCGCTGCCCACAACGAGTTCGTTCTCATCGATATGAATCGAAACATTCTCGAGGATGTAGGCGAGCGCCTTGCCCCACCGCAGCACCTGCGGCTGGCCCTCGGTCTCCTGGAAGGATTCCGTCAGCAGGCGCGCCCGCTCCACGTTGATCCGGATCGGCTTGTCCCGGAAGCCCTGGAGCATCCGGTGGATCCGCGCCCTCTTCCGCTGCGCCTCTTCGCTGACCAGCCCGATGGCCCGGCCGTTCCGGAGACGCTCTTCCTGCGGCGACAACACTTCCGCGATTTCAGGTGCAGCCTGTACCATGACGCCCCTCCCGTACACTTGCCTTTTGCTTTTGAATGCCTTGCATTGCTGTTTGAAGGCCCGCGGCTCCCGGCCGGTCGTCCACCCTCCCGACAAACTCGAGATAGAGCTGGAGCGACATGTCCAGATGCTCGTCCAGGGTCACGTCGAATTCGTTTCCGTAGTACTCGTGCAGAAGCATCATGCCCATGATCTGCGCGAAGAACAGGTTCGAGGCATCCTTGGCCCGAAGCGGCCGGACTTCTCCCTTCTCGACCCCCTCCTGATAGAACGCCCGGAAAACGTTCTCGACCCGCCTCCGCTTCGCATTGAGCTGCGCCCGAAGCGCATCCGGGAGCCGGGGCTCGACCTGGTGTCTCTGGATGAAGTAGAGTTCGAAGAAATCAGACTTCTCTCTCTTCATCTTCCGCACCTCGTCCAGGAAGGCCCGGATCTTGTCCGGAACGGTCGGCGCATCCGCCGTGGCCTTCCGGAGGCGCTCGGTCAGCGGGTCCGTGTATCTCTCCAGGATCTCGAGGTAGATCTCCTCCTTGCTGGTGAAGTACTGATAGATGGAGGTGCGGCTGAAATCGGCCGCCGCCGCGATGTCGTTGATCGAGGTCCCGGCGAAGCCCTTTTCCACAAAGAGCCTTTCGGCGCTGTCCAGGATCAATTCCTTCCTGGCCTCCCTCTCCCGGGCCATCCGGCTGCGGCGGTTCATTTCCGTCTCATTTCTTGACATACTGTCAGAATAGTGTCATGCTGTCATTTTATGGCGGCAGGCACCCCATGTCAAGAAGGAAATCGAGAGGAGGGAGCAAGATGGCATCGATTCAAGGCGGACAACTGGCGGCTGAGGCGTTGATCCGGAAGGGGATCAAACACATCTTCACCCTGAGCGGAGGCCACATCACCCCGATCTACCAATACCTCGAAGGGTCGCCGATCACTCTGGTAGATACGCGCCACGAGCAGGCCGCCGTCTTCATGGCCGAGGCATGGGGCAGGATGACCCGCCGGCCGGGGATCGCCATGGTGACGGCCGGGCCGGGCTTCACGAACGCCCTGTCGGCCGTCGCAAACGCACGTTTCTCCAATGCGCCCCTGGTCCTGATTTCAGGCTGCGTCGGCGTCGAGTCGATCGAGAAGCTCGACCTTCAGGACATGCGCCAGGCGCCGGTCATCGAGCCGATGGTGAAGAAGGCCCTGGTCTGCCACAAGCCCGAGCGCATCCCGGAGTTCCTGGATCTCGCGTACCGCACGGCCATGAGCGGACGGCCGGGTCCCGTGTACCTGGAATACCCGGTGGACGTTCTGAACGCCTTCATCGATACGGAGATGGTCAGACATATGGACACCCCGGCCCCTGCCCGGCTGCCCGTGGATCTGGAAAGCGTACCGCCCTTCATGGAGATGGTCCGGGCCGCCTCGAAGCCGGTCGTAATCGCCGGGAGCGGCGCCTGGTACTCGGACGCGGCCGAGGATCTCACGGCCTTCATCGAGAAGACCGGCATGCCCGCTCTCACCAGCGCCATGGGCCGCGGAACCATTCCGGACACCCATCCCCTCTGTTTCGAATCCGCCCTCGCCATCCGGCCCGGAGCGGCCATGTTCGCCAACACGAGCGCCGACCTGGTCATCTTCCTGGGCACCCGGATCGGCCTCTACTACATCTTCGGCGACATCTTCAGCAAGGAGGCAAAGCTCGTCCAGGTGGATATCGAGCCCGAGGAGATCGGCAGGAACCGGAGCGTGGATCTGCCCGTCTTCAGCGATGTGAGAGGCTTCCTCCGGGCATGCAACCGCTGGATCGACGAACAGGGAGTCAGCGAAAAATTGCAGCAGGGGTTCCAGCCGTGGATCCAGGATCTCAAGAAGGCCGATGCGGACGCCAAGGCGGAAGCGCGGCCCCAGTGGGAGAGTGAGAACGTGCCGATCCATCCCCTCCGGCTCGCCCGGGAAGTCAATGATTTCATGGACCGGGAAGACGACATCGTTGTCGCCGACGGAGGCGACACATCGATCTGGATCGGGATGACGCGGACCGTCCGAAAGGCGGGCCGCTACCAGGACTCCGGCCTGTTCGGTTGCCTCGGCGTGGGACTGCCTTACGGCAATGCGGCCAAGCTTCTCCACCCGGACAAGCGGGTCTGCGTTCTGATCGGGGACGGCTCGGTGGGCTTCAATTTCATGGAATTCGAGAATGCCGTCCGGAAGGGGCTCCCCATCGTCGTCGTGATCAGCAATGACCTGGGGTGGGGCATGATCCGGCACAGCCAGGAACTGCGCCTGGGCCATGCCATCGAGGCCGGGACCTGGATCGGCAGTGTCGAGTATCACAAGCTTGTGGAAGACCTCGGCGGCAAGGGAATCTTCGTGGACAAGCCCGAACAGATCCGGCCGGCCCTGGAAGAGGCCTTTGCCTCGGGAAAGACGACCTGCATCAACGTGATGACCGATCCGACCACGGTGAGTCCCGGAAGCGTCGCACTGGCCAACCTGGGGAGTTATAAAGCATAGCCTCAGCCGGGTGTGGGCGACGAGGGCTATCCCGGCGGGGCGGGGAGCTGAGAGCCAAAAGCTGACGGCTGGTTGCCGACTGCCGATTGCCGGCTGTTGAATGGGAGAAGACCATGCAATGGAGCCACGTGGGAATCAAGTCCGCGGACATCGGGAAATCGCTGCACTTCTACTGCGACCTCCTCGGTCTGGAGAAACAGGAAGATCTGGAGATCTTTGGAAAACACTTCATCTTCGTCGGAAACGACAGCGTCTCCATCGAGATCGAGGCAGGGGGCCCGGACGACACCCGGGTCGACCCCAGGAAGCAGACCGGTCTCTATCACCTGGCCTTTACGGTCGATGACGTTACCGCCCTGGTGGAACGCCTCAAGGCCGAGGGAGTCCCCATCGCACTGGGCCCGATCTCCAGCCGGCCCGATCGGCTGACCGCCTTTGTGGAAGACCCGGACGGCGTCTTTGTACAGTTCATCCAGATCCTCTCCTAGGAGGCTGTCCCTGGGCGGGAAGTCCGCAGGCGGGCCGTTTAGGCCGGGGGAACCGCCTCGATGACCTGGCCGGTGCCGTAGGAAGTCGAGAAGCCGGACCGGGCGCCGATCACCTGGTACGCCTCGTGCAGACGATGGCCGAGCAGTTCGGCCAGCCTCCTGATCAGGACCAGGCCGTTGGCCGGGTCGCTGTCCAGGACCATGTTGAACCTCCGCCGGTCCACCCGGAGCAGGGTCGTGGGCGCCTGGCACACCGCGGAGGCGGCATACACACTCCGCCCGAGAAGGCTCGACCAGCCGAAGGCCTCGCCCGCGTGGTTGACCGTGAAGGCCACCTGCCGCCCCTCCCCCACCGTGAGCCTCACCCGACCGCGGAGCAGCACGTAGAACCGGTTGGCGTGGCCTCCTTCCCGGAAGACGACATCCTCCGAACGGTAGGTCTTCTTGTCCGTCAGGTCCACGATCTCCTTGATGAATCCCTTGTCCAGTCCCTTGAAGAGTTCTTTCTGCTTGATATACATCTTGACCCTCCTTTCCTCTGTGCCTCTCGATGGCAGGTTCGACCCGGCGGGGTTGCCGGACGGCGCCCATGCGTGTCGCCCTTCCCCGCGTGTTCCCGGGAAGCCGGGGCTCCACGATCGAGTCGCAGGGCGGATCACAGGATCAGGACTGCGGTGCGGCGGTTTCGGCAGTACGGATTTCCGGTCAGCCTTTTCCGCGTGGGGCGGCAGCGTGTGACAGCCGGGAAGGAGTGGAAGATCAGCTCGTGTCAGTGGAGCAGCTTCTGCGTAACGCCCAGCGCCTCCCTAACATTTTTATGATAGAACCATTCCGGGGTGTTTACAACCAAAAATAAACCCGATCCGGCGGGGGGCTCTTTCAGGCAGGCAAAATCAAAAAGGGCCACGCCCATGCAGTGATGGGAATGGCCCGCATCTTCACAAAAATGGAGCGGCAACGATTCCTGTACGCCCTGGTTACTCCCTGCGGCGAATCAACTCACCACCAGTCGCCCCAGGAACTCTCGCAGGTCCCCGTATCCTCCGGCAGATCGCCGTAAAGGGCCTCACAGTCCGGCAGATTGATCCAGTCGCCGAAGGGCAGCCAGTCGAGCGGCGGGATACAGGACATCATTTTTTCACATTTCTCCAGGGGCGAGACGTCCATGTTACAGACCATCTCGATATCCGGCCCGGGATGACCGGCGGCGTCCTTGTCTCCCCAGCCCCAGTCCATGGTGCAGTCTTCGTCCGTCGTGCAGGGCACGATCGAATCCGTGCATCCCATCATGACGGCGGTCGCCAAGAGCATCAAAACAACAACCGGCAACGTTCTTCTCATGGTGTCCCCTCCCTCGTCGAGAATGTAGTTATAAATGTAAACTTATTCTACGAATTGAAATATACCCAAAATCGTTTTATTGTGTCAAGAAAAATATGCGGAATCATACAAAAAGCACCCCCCCGTCCACGAGGATCGACTGGCCGGTCATCCCGTCCGACTCGCTGGAGGCGAGGTAGGCGGCCAGATCGGCGATTTCCCCGGGCCGGATCAGGCGTCCCATGGGGATCCTCTGCAATATGAAGCCTTTCACCGTCTCCTCGTCAACGCCCATGATCTTCGCATGCTCCTTGGTGAACTGAGGCACCATGTCCGTGTCGACCACCCCCGGACAGATGGCATTCACGTTGATACCCTGGGCGGCCGTTTCCAGGGCGACACACCGGGTCATGCCCACCAGGGCATGTTTGGATGTGTTGTAGGCGCTCTGGTGCATCGAGGCCCACTTGCCCGCCGTGGAGGCGATGTTGACCACCTTGCCCGTCTTCCGCTCGAGCATGTGCCGCAGCACGAACTGGGTGACGTTGAAGGGGCCGTACACGTTGACCTTCATGACCCGGTCGAATTCCTCGTACGTGTAATCCACGAAACGCGCCGGTTTGTAGACCCCCGCGTTGTTGACCAGGATGTCGATCCTGCCGAACAGCCCCAGCGCCTCCCCCACCATCTTCTCCACGGCCGCCCGGTCCGCAACGTCCACCGTGTAGAGTTCGGTCTTTCCCCCGAATTCGGCCGTCTGCTTCGCCGTTTCCTCCAGGGTCTCCATGCGCGTGGCGCACAGAAAGAGGTCCGCCCCTTCCCGTGCGAACTTGACGGCAATGGCCCGGCCGATGCCCCGGCCTGCGCCGGTGATGAGGGCGACCTTGTCCGCGAGTCTTTTCGATTCCATAGGAATGACCTCCTGTTCCGGGTTCGTGAAGGATGGGATTTCCTCTGGCGTCTCCTTTTTATCAGAAGTTCCCGTCGAGGGAAAACGGCCGGGCGGAGGCCGTCGCGGGGCCCCGGTCAAAAGGGCTTGCATCGCCGGGGCAAAAGTCCTCTAATGACCATAAACACGGCAGGAACTCCCGCCACGACCGCTCACGACAAGGAGGAATTGCCATGACCGCAAGCGGATCCGGAACAGGCCCCAGGGATATCGAGCAGCTCACCGTCGATCGCCTTCCCACATCGAACGCGATACTGGAGCGGGCGAAGAAGGTGCTCCTCTCCTCTGTGGTGACCGGCCCTTTCCGGGCCCCCAAGGGGGTCGCCTTTGTAAAAGAGGCGAAGGGGTCCAAGATCTGGGACGTGGACGGCAACGAGTACGTGGACATCACCATGGCATACGGCCCGTTGATTCTCGGGCACAGTCACCCGGTTGCCGTGGAGGCGATACGCAGCGTCTGCGACAAGGGCACGGTCTACTGCATCGCCCATGAGGCCGAGGTGAAGATGGCGGAGCTGATGGTGGAGGCGATCCCTTGCGCAGAACGGATCACCTTTGCCAACTCCGGCACGGAAGCGACTCTGCACGCCATGCGGATCGCCCGGGCATGCACGGGAAAGGACAAGATCGCCAAATTCGAAGGCGGCTACCACGGCGTTCACGACTACGCGCTCGTGAGCAGCATCCTGGCCGACCCCACCGGACCCATCGAAGACCCCTTGAGCGTGCCGGACAACCCCGGGATCCCCCAGGGGACCGTGGACCAGGTACTCACCCTGAGCTACGACACCCCGGAAAGCCTGGACAAGATCCGCAAGCACAAGGACGAGCTGGCGGCGGTGATCATCGAACCGGTCCCGAGTTCGTACCTCGTCGACATGCGGGAGTTCCTTCAGGGACTCCGGGACGTCACCAGGGAGTGCGGCGTGCTGTTGATCTTTGACGAGGTCATCAGCGGCTTTCGACTCACCTATGGCGGGGCCCAGAAATACTTCGGGATCCTCCCGGACATGGCGACCTACGGAAAGATCATCGGCGGAGGCCTGCCCGCAGGCGCGGTGGCCGGAACCGTCGAGGCGATGAAGCCCCTGATCACAACCGGAGACGCCCTGCAGGATTTTCAGGAGAAGCTCCTGACCATCGGCACCTTCAGCGGCAACCCGCTGACCATGACCGTGGGCAGGGCGGTTCTCCAGTACCTGCGCGACAATCCGAGGATCTACGAACACATCAACGGCCTGGCGGCCAGGATCAAGAGCGAGGTCCACAACTTCGCCGAGGCGAACGGCTTCGATCTGCGGCTCATCGGCCTCGGGTCCTGGTTCATTCCCCATTTCATTCCGGCCGACCCGAAAAACCCCCGCGATCTGCGCGACCTCGCCGACATGATCCGGCAGGAAATCCTCTGCCAGTACATGCGCTATCACGGCGTGTACCTGCCCGATCTCCACACCGTGTTCATGTCCGAGGCGCACACAGAGGAAGACGCGGACAAGGTGATCGAGGCCTTCAAGGCGTCGCTGGTGGAGATGAGGGAAGACGGCCACCTCTAGCAGGCGGGGAACGGCCGCTATTTTTGACGCGGTCCTGCGGGTCTGTACTGGGCGGGATTCCCTCTCCGATTTACTTGGGCTCCGTCGCCCCCTCCCTCGAAAGTCGCCCGGCGTAAATCTCCGAGGGAATCCCGCCCAGTACAGACAACTCGAGCTCCCTGGTAGTGACAAGCATAGCGGTCTTTCCCTGTCCGGCCGATGACAGGGGCCCTCCTCCCGGGCCGGGATCAGGTCAGAGGGCGGCGGCGAGGGTCGAAGAGGCGATCGAACCGTTCTCCCGAACCGGGTTAGGCCCAGAGGGGGTCCGGACGGGGAGGCTCCCGGATGCGGCGTTCGCTCAGTCTCCGTTCATGACGGCCCAGGCGACGCGCACGGCGGGGCCGCCGTCCCCGGCGGGCGTAACGATCGTAACGTTGCGGGCCGAGCAATAGGGACACCGGAAATACCGACCATCTGCATCCTGCTCCAATTGGACCTGCGCGCACCCGGGCAGGTTGCCGTCCCCCTCTTCCCTTCCGCCGGAGGGGCCCGCCACTGAGAGGGCGCTGTCGCAGATACGACATCGGATCTCTTCCACTGGACCTCACCTCTCTTCCCTGGTTCAAACCGCAGGCTTTACAAGAACGGTGCCAACCTTCTTCAGCACGGCCACGGCCTTCGTAACCCTTTGAGTTCATTGGGCTACGTCGCCAGACCGCCGCCCTCTCCCCCGCTTCACGGGAGGGGCGGTACGCCCGGCTTTCTCAGTTTGATTTTCATCTTGAGACCGGAGCAAAAGCGAAAGGGCCCCCTGCCGGGGAGAGCGGAGGGCCCGGAAGGAAGGGGAAAAAGGATAGCATACGCTCAAACACCCTGCTCGTGTGCCTCGAGGTGGACGAAGGGCAGAGGGCCGCAAGGCCGCGGCACGTGCTCGGAAGGGAGGCCGGACAGATGCTTCAGGCCCTCGCAGGAGGCCCCGGGCGGGCCGTCGACCCTGAAGCATACATCATGTAGAACTTGAATAATGCTATGTAACTAACTGAAAATATTGGTGCCCCCGGCGTGACTCGAACACGCGACACCGGGATTAGGAATCCCGAGCTCTATCCGCCTGAGCTACGGGGGCACGTCAAGGATTCCGGTCGGTTACAGGTAATGATAACAGATTCCTTGAGGTTTATCCAACCATTCCGTCCCGCATGCCGAAGACCCTACATCTCTTGCCCAATAGTGGAATTCCTTTTCCCCTCTCCGGGAAGCGGCTTCGCTGCCTTCCCGGCAACCCCCTGAAACTATTGGGATCTACGGCAGAAGGGGAACGGCATGGAACTTGATAAGAGTCAGGGTGGAGATCCGGCCGGGCGCCCCGTCCCGCGTCCGCGTCTCGAGGGAACGCAGCCATGAGATTCATCCGACTCCTTTTCGCCCTGGCGCTCGTATCGCTCTGCGTATTCGGCCTGCCGGAAGGCTGCCTGGTCTTTGCCTCCCACACCGCGGCCCCGCACCTTTCGGGCCGGCATCCGAGAGCCGACCTCCATCTGTGCAGCCGCCCGGGAGCGCGGTTGTCCCGGCCCGCTGGTTTCCCGTAGGCTCCAGCCGGCCTAATGCTTTTCGCCGGCAAGGCCGATCTATACCTCCAGAAGTCTCACCCCCCTTTTTTTTCCGGGGTCAGCCTGACGGTTGGCCCCCTTTTTTTGCCCGAACACCGAGCCCCCCATCCGCTCCGGTCCCGGCTGCAAAGTACGCCTGCACGGGAGACGGAATCAGTGCAGATCCATTCTCCTCTTCTGCAGATCCTCCACATAACCCTGCACGAGCTTGAAGGCCTGCAGCTTGCCTTCCAGAAATTTCATCCATGCATCTTCCGGGGCGGACCGTCTCTGGAAGGCGAGATCTTCCTCGGTCTGCACCGTCATCCTTCCAACAAAATCAAGAATCTCCTCCACATCCTTCATCGCTCCCTCCCCATTTCGATCGATCGTTCAGGCCCCTCTATTGTTCCACATCCGGCGGCGGAAACGAAGCGGAAAAGAGTACTTTGACAGGGACTGCGGGTGCCCTATAATCATCAAGAAGCCATCGAACCAGGAAACCGGGAGGATCCGCACGGTGATCATCGTAATGGAAAAGGGAGCCACGGCCCGACAAGTCAAGGCCGTCAAAGAGCGGATTCGCGCCCTCGGATATCGCCCCCACGTCATACGCGGCGAGACGCGGCAAGTCATCGGGGCCGTGGGAGACGAGCGCGGCAAGGCCAAGCTCCAGGACCTCCAGTCCCTGCCGGGCGTCGATTCCGTCGTCCCGATCCTCAAGCCTTACAAGCTGGCCAGCCGCGAGATCAAGGCCGAGAAGTCCATCGTTGAAGTGGGGAAGGATGTGCGGTTCGGGGGCCACAAGGTCGTGGTCATCGCCGGGCCCTGCTCGGTGGAAAGCGAAGAACAGATCATAGAAACCGCGTACGCGGTCAAGGAAGCCGGAGCCTCCATGCTTCGGGGGGGCGCCTTCAAGCCCAGGACGTCTCCCTACTCCTTCCAGGGGATGGCTGAAGAGGGGCTCAAGCTGCTGGCCAAGGCGAGAAAGCGAACCGGCCTTCCCATCGTGACGGAGGTCCTGAACCCCAAAGACCTCCCCCTGGTAAAGAAGTACGCCGACATGATCCAGGTAGGCGCCCGGAACATACAGAATTTCTCCCTGCTCCGGCTGCTGGGCAAGGCCGGACATCCCGTTCTCCTGAAACGCGGCATGGCAACCACCATCGACGAATTTCTCTTTTCGGCGGAGTATATTCTCAGCGAGGGAAACGATGACGTCGTGCTCTGCGAACGGGGCCTTCGCACCTTCGAGACCGCCACGCGCAATACCCTGGACCTGAGCGCCGTCCCCGTGCTGCGCCAGAAGACCCACCTGCCCGTCATCGTGGACCCCTCTCACGCGGCGGGGCTGTGGAGCTACGTGCCCGCGCTCTCCTACGCGGCCGTCGCGGCCGGGGCCGACGGGATCATGGTGGAGGTCCACCCCCATCCGGAATCTGCGGAGAGCGACGGGCCCCAGTCCCTGAAGCCGGACGTGTTCGCTGCGATGATGGAGAAGCTCCGGGCATTCGCGCGCGTCGCGGACAGGGACCTTTGAGCCGAGACCCCAACCCGAGAGGCCCCGGAGGGCGCATCGCATGCAAACGCCCCTGAAGGTGCTCCGCCAGCGGCGAACCGACTGGATCATCACCTGGCGGCAGAACAAGGTGCGCTGGGTTCTTTTCTACTACCTCGTGGGCCTGATCGTCTCCTGCCTCTTCATGTTCTTTGAAGAAAGGTATTTTCCCCTGCCCGCGAGCTATCTCCAAAAGAGCCTGATGATCGTGGCCTGGATCCCCTGTCTCACCGTCCTCGTGAGTATCGCCGTGACCAACCGAGGACAGCTTCTCAATGCCGCCGACCCGGATCCTCCGCCGGAGGCGACGGCCCCCCAGGACTTTTTCCAGCGGTACGCCCAGCCTATTTTCGCCCTGCTCATGTTCGCGACCTGGTCGGCCGGATATTTCTTTATTTCCTCCATCACGGAGGCGCACACGACCCATCAGCTTCCCACCCTGGCGTGGGAACAAAACGCCCCCCTCGTCCCGGAATACGTCTTCATCTATCTGACCATCTACCCCGTCTTCCTCCTCCCCTTCCTGTTCATCCACCAGAAGGATTTCTTCCGCCTCTTCTCATTCGCCTATATCAACGTCATGTGCGTCTGTTACATCGTCTACCTCGTCTACCCGGTCTCGATCGAGCGGCCCCCGCTGGCCGGTCACTCCTTCTCCACCTGGGTCCTCGGGATCGTCTACGGCGCGGATCACCCCTGGAACTGCTTCCCCAGCTTGCACGTGGCCATGTCTCTCCTGGCCGCCCTGACCATCCTGGAGGTCCGCCGGATCCGCGGCATCCTCACCCTCCTGCTCACCGTCTGGATCGCCTACTCCACGGTCCTCATCAAGCAGCACTACGTCCTCGACGTCGTAGCGGCCATGGTCCTGACCCTCGCAATCTACTTCATCTACTTCCGCGGACAGATCCTGAACACCCTCTTCGAGAATATTCTTCAAGCGGAAGAAACGCTCGAGCACTGGATCAACCGGCAGATCGACAGCCGCATGTGGGACTCCCTGAACGGCCCCCTGAAGAAACGAGTCAGCGAGATGGTGCAAGCCATGATCGAGAGCGCCATGGAGAACCGGGAAAAGGGCCTTGACCCCGACCGGCCGGCCCCGGAGCAGAAACCGCACGGGGATCTTCCCGCGGAGAAACCATAACTACCGGGCACACGCCCACGCAAACAGAGGAAGGCCGGAACCAAGCCATGCAGACACCTCATCGCGTTCAACTCAGCTTCGGCGGTCCTGTGACTCCCAGGGTCAAGGCCCTCCTGATCATAACCGTGGCGGTATTCTTCCTACAGGCCATGGCGGCGAGCCTCTTCGGACTCCACCTCGAGCCCTGGCTCGGCCTCGTGCCTTACCTCGTGCTCCACCGCTTCTTCCTGTGGCAGCCGGTCACCTACCTGTTCCTCCACGGGGGCCTGCTGCATCTCGCCTTCAACCTGCTCGTGCTCTGGATGTTCGGCTGCGAGCTGGAGAGGGTATGGGGCGGCCGGTTCTTTCTCAAGTACTTCTTCGTGTGCGGGATCGGGGCCGGCATCTTCGTCGCCCTGCTCACGCCCGCGCAAGCGAGCCTCATCCCGACCATCGGCTCCTCGGGCGCCCTGTACGGCCTCCTGCTCGCCTACGGGCTCCTGTTCCCGAACCGGCAGATCCTCCTCTGGTTCGTCCTCCCGATCCGGGCCAGGCATTTCGTTCTGATCATCGGCGCCCTCGCCTTCTATTCCACCCTGACCTTGCCCGGAAGCGGCGTCAGCCACCTGGCACACTTGAGCGGACTGGCCATCGGTTACGTTTATCTGCGGGGATGGGGCCATGTCCGCCGCCTGCAGCGGCGTTATCTCGAGTGGAAGCTCAAGAGGCTCAAGAAGAAATTCCGGGTCATCGACGGCGGGAACGATCCGGACAAGCCGCCGTACATCCAGTGAGGAGCAGGGCCCGGCGGGCCGCGTCACCGTTACCGGTCGCCGATCGTCCAGGTCACCGCCTGGCTCGGGAGGTCATCGCCCCCCCCGCTGTCGCGCACCAGGTTCGCCCCTACATTGAAGGCACGTATGGTCACCTCCGAGGGAGAACCCGCGGACAGGAGAAACCCCGCCAGCGAATCGAAGGTGTAGATATAGTGGAACCCGAAGACACAACGAAAGGTCCAGTGTCCGGGGACGTTCTCCGGATCGAGCGGGATTTCCTCCGTGCCCGTATCGATCAGGAAGTAGACATCCGGGTCCATGTTGCTTCCGATGAAGTCCAGGTTCTGGGGAGTCGAAAGGGGAACGACGGGATTGGGAAGGAGTTGAACCAGCAGGGGCGCCTGCGTGGGGTCCGTACACCCACTGATCAGCAGGAATGCGGCAAGGGAAGCCAGGATCGGAACCAAGTTTGTGCGTCTCATGATGCAGTCCTGGGGATCCGGAGGCCCTCATGCACCTCAAGGGTATAGGCTCTTCAGGTGCTCACTACGATACACCACCCACCCGCTCGGATCGCTGAGATCCTTGTTGCCGATCCGCAGGTCGAAAACCTTCTCCGCCGGAGTCGAGTGGCGGACTTCGATCAAGCGCGCCGATGCCTTGGCCGCGCCGATCTGGTCGGAAGGCAGACCCGTCGCCGGATCTGTCGTTATGCCTCCGAAGGTAATCAGCACGTTTCCCGTTTCGGGCAGATAATCCGCATCACCGATCCACGGGGCATAGATGGATTCATCGGTGGAGTCCGGGGATCCGTACTCCCAGACCTGAGCGATCTCCATCGTATTCCCGTTCACGGAATATTCTACGGCACGGCTGTAATTTTCAGAAGCCGGCAGTTTTTCTGCAAAGGGAAGGGCCCGATAGTTTCCGTTGTCAAACAGCAGGATGTTTCCCTCGGGCGTAATCATGGGCGCGTGCTGATGGTAGTTCCACGAGAACTCTGCATCCGAGGGATGGAGGAGATAGTCGGACAGAGGGGACGCCCAGTTGCCGTGGGGCCCCATGAGCCAGACCAGGTCGCCCGGATCATTCCGATGAAACTTGAAAACGACATCCTGATGGCGGCACGAAACAAGGATGGTGTCGTCCTCCGGATCATAGATGACCGCATTGGCGTGTGCCCAGTCCCGCGTTCCGCCCTGCTCCGGATAGAATCGATCCCAGAATCCGCCCAGAGAGTCGTACCCGATCCGGTAAGGATCCAGCATGTCCAGGAGAGGCCACTGGTTTACGATGGTCCCATCGCGTGAAAACTCAACGACCACATCGCCGGCAACGGTTGCGGTCTCTCGGGGGGCATCCGGGTCGCTGTCGCTGGACGGATAATCCGGATACGTTCTCGTCTCCGAGCTGAGTACGAGAAGGTTTCCGGAAGGCATCTCAAAGACCTCGTGATGGAAGGCGTTTGTGTCGACCGGCACACTGGTCTCATCCGGGGTCTCCTGCATCCTGGAGTGCCACTGCGCCGTCACATTCCCGAGCATGTCGATTTCCAGGAGCTGCGTCCGGTTCGTCATCATCAAAAGCAGGTTTCCATCGGAAATTCGGCGTGCATCGCTGATCGCCAGATCGGTTTCATAATACCAGACAACGTCTCCCGCCTCGTCCACGGCGATCAGATAAAAAGGCGGGGTCGCCGGCTCGCCTATGACGAATCGAATCGCATCGAAAAGGGTCACGCCCGGCTCCATCCTGTCGGGCCGGCTCGCCTTGATTTCCATGGGAGGAAAGCCTGCCGGCAACCCCTCGGTGGCGAAGAAAAGAGGCGTCTCGGCATCCGTCCGGTTTCCGGCCGGGTCTTCCACTGCAATCCGAATCGTATATTCTCTGCCCGGTTTGAACCCCAATACCGGCAGCGAGTGCTGGGTACGATACCCTTCAAAAGGAATCGTCGAGTCCTCGGTCCCGTCCGTCACATCGAGCACAACGCGCGCGGCCTCGTTTGTCTCCAGGGCGAGAATCCCCGCCAGCGGAACGGCTGGATTCGGGTTGGCCGTGATGGAAGGGGCCCCGACGATCTCGGGCGGCGTACGGTCTTTGCCGGCGTCAGGGTCGCTCCCGTCGCCGCAATAAAGGCACAACATGCCGGCGAGTATGGCCGGCCACACCCCAATGCGCCATGTCCGCCGGGCGGCCGGATTTCGTCTTCTCAAAATCAATGCTCCCTTGGAAGCCTTCTTGCGCTCGAACTTCCACCTTCTTTCGGGCCCGTCGGAGGGCCTTTGCGAATCCGGGTCAGCCGGAGTAGATCACGGCCAGGATCAGGGCCTTCTCATCCCCTTTGCACTGGACGAGGTGCGGGATGTTGGAATCATAGTAGATGGCATCCCCCGGCTGCAGGACATCGCTGAACTCGCCCAGGGTGACCTCCATCTCCCCTTCCAGCACGAACAGGAACTCTTCCCCGTCGTGGGAGGCCGGCTTCGGGCTCGCCAGGGTCGCCGGCTCGAGGGTGACCAGGAAGGGCTCCATGTGACGATCTCTCAGATCGTGGCCGAGGGACTCGTAGGAATAGCCGTACTGCACCCCCCGCTTGGAAGCGAACCGGCTGGCCGGCCTTCTCTCCGCCTTCCGCACGATCGTAAAGGGCCTGTCCGCCTGCTGGTCGAAAAAGTGGCCGGGGCTCAGGTTCAGGGCCTTGGTCAAGCGGATCAGGGTCCCCAGGGGCGGCGAGATGAGATGGTTCTCGATCTGGGAGAGCACCGCCGTCGACAGGCCCGTCCGATCCGCGAGATCCTTGAGCGTCAAGGCGTGATCTTCGCGGAAGCGCTTGATCTTCTCTCCGATCTGCAGGTACGGCTCCCGGTCGTTCTGTTCCATGGCTGCCATTCTCCCTACTGCTCGAGGGACTGGGCGTAACGGTATCCTTCTTCCAGGGCGGCGAGATTCTGGGGCAGGAATTTGTCCCGCACCTTCGGAGAGATCATTTCCTCCAGCGCCGGCGGAAAGCACTCTTTGCTCAAAATACGCGTCCGTTCCACGAAACATCCCAACATGATCAGGCTGGCCACCTGCGCGCTCCCGAGCTTCCGGGCCAGATCATTGGCCGGCACGGGCACCGCCTGGAGGTCTTCCCGAGAAACCGCGCCTTCCGGGATCAGCGAACTGTTGTAAAAGAGAAACCCGTCCTTCCGGATCGAAGGGAGAAACCGAATCAGGGATGCCTCGTTCATGATGATGCCCGTCAGGGGGGAGTCGGTAATCGGAGATCCCACCTCTTCCGAGGACACGACCACGTTGCAGTTCGCCGTCCCTCCCCTCATCTCCACGCCGTACGCCGGCATGAAGGTGACGTTGAACCCCCCTTCCATCCCCGCCTCCGCAAGCAGGTTGCCGATGAAAAGCACGCCCTGTCCTCCGAATCCGGCAATCACCACATCGTGATACATCCCGTACGCACCTCCGTTCCCCTTGACCCTTTCCCCTTCGCCTTTCCCCGCCTACAAATGATCCGCCGCCTCCCGCTCTTTGTAAACGCCCAGCGGGAAGTACGGGACCATCTCCTCTCCAACCCGCTTACAGGCGTCCAGCGGGCTCATCTTCCAGTCCGTGGGGCAAGCGGACAGGACCTCCACAAAGCTGAATCCCAACCCCTCTTTCTGCATGCGGAAGGCATCCCGGATACTGCGCTTCGCCTTCTTGAGGTTCGCCGGCCTGTCCACCGCCACCCGGGCCACATAGGCGGACCCTTCCAGGGTGGCAAGCATCTCCGCCATGCGGATCGGGTAGCCGTCCTGCTGGAACTGCCGCCCGTAGGGGGAAGTCGTGGTCACCTGGCCAAGCAGGGTCGTGGGCGCCATCTGCCCGCCCGTCATCCCGTAGGTGGTGTTGTTGACGAAGATGATCGTGATATTCTCCCCGCGGTTGGCCGTGTGGATGATCTCCGCCGTCCCGATGGCGGCCAGGTCGCCGTCCCCCTGGATCGAGAAAACGATCTTGTCCGGATGGACCCGCTTGACGCCCGTCGCCACGGCCGGCGCCCTTCCGTGCGGCGCCTCGACCACATCGACATCGAAATAGTTGTACATGAAGACGCTGCAGCCCACAGAGGCTACGCCGATGCAATCGTTCTGCAGCCCGTGGGCATCGATCGCCTCGGCCACGAGCCGGTGAATCAGCCCGTGATGGCATCCGGGACAGAAATGAAAAGGCGTATCCTTCAGACTCCGTGGGTAGTCGAACACGGCTTTCATGGCTGTTTCCTCACTCCGTCCCTGTCATCTGCGGGGAAGCCCCACACAGGGACCGGATCTTCTCGAGTATCTCGTTCGGTTTCGGCAGGGACCCGGCCCCGCAGGGACGGCCGTGAAAGAAGACCTCGGCGCCCGGACGGACGGAAAGCCGGACATCCTCGAGCATCTGGCCCGCGTTGAGTTCGACGACCAGGTATTTCCCGGTCTTCTCCGATGTAGCGGCCAGGACCTCTTCCGGGAAAGGAAACAGGGAAATGGGGCGGACGAGACCGACGCGAAGGCCCTGGTCACGCGCGATCTTGAGAG
>WFRX01000157.1 GCA_015486285.1 bacterium | reverse complement strand
GGGCTTCCCTTCGCCATGGCCGCCAAGGCGGCCAGGCCCGACAAGAAGGTGCTCGTCCTCAACGGAGACGGCGCCTTCGGCATCACGGCCATGGACTTCGATACCCTCGTCCGCTTCAACCTGGCCGTGGTCCTGGTCATCGGAAACGATGCGGGCTGGGGGCAGATGCGGACCCCCCAGCGGGTGCTCTTCGGGGAAGACAAGAGCGTGGGCACCGACCTGAGCCCCAGGACCCGGTACGACAAGCTGGCCGAGTCCATGGGCGGTTACGGCGAACGGGTCACCGAGCCGGACCAGATCCAGCCGGCCATCCGGCGCGCCCTGGACTCGGGCATGCCCGCCGTGGTGGACGTGGTGCTCGACCCGCGCGGGCTGGCCGATGAGGCGAACAGCCGGGAATTGACCGTCTGACGCAAAACGCATTCCCCAAGGAGATTCGATCGATGAAGGACCTCAGGCACATCGTTCCCCCGAGGGACGCAACCGCTTTGATCATCGTGGACATCCAGGAAAGGCTCTTCGCGGCCATGGAACCGGAGCGGAAGGAGGCGGTCCTGGCAAACACCAGGCTCCTTCTCCAGCTCGCAAAGGCCATGGGCCTGCCCGTCCTGGTGACTGAACAGTATCCAAAGGGGCTGGGCGGCACGATCCCCCCTGTCAAGGACGAGCTTCCCCCGGGATGCGAGCCGATCGAAAAACTCATTTTCAGCTCCTGGAGGGCCGACGGCCTCCCGGAGCGATTTCGGGAGTCAGGCGCCGGGTGCGCCGTCGTGATCGGCATGGAATCACACGTGTGCGTCCTCGGCACGGTGATCGACATGCTGGCCGAGGGCATCGCCGTCCACGTGCCCCGGGACGCGGTCATCTCCCGGACCCGGGAGAATTGCGACACGGGCCTCGCCTTGATGGAACGGGCCGGAGCCTTCATCTCTTCCACCGAGACGATCATCTTCCAGATGCTGGAGCGGGCCGGTACGGACGAATTTAAGATCATGTCCAAGCTCCTCCGGTGAATGGAGGTTCCCGAGTGACTCCAGGACGAGCCCTTTCGATCATCGCGCTTGTCATTCTGGCCGTCGTTTCGACCGCCTGCAGGCCTGGGGCCCCGCTCTCCGCCAAGGCGATACGGGGATGGGCAAAGGCGCAAGGCTACCAGTGGACCGAGGGCCCTGACGAGGTCCAAACCGAACAGCAATTCTTCGACTACATAGACGGGGCCGCCCAACCCATCATCGACCTGGGATGGAAACGCTCGGTTCTCGGGGCACTCCGCAAGGACAAGGCCCGCCTTCGCCTCACCGCCCATGAGATGCGCGATTCCAAGGCGGCCCTCGATCTTTTCGAGCAGAACCGATTCAACGGCACACAGCCGATCGCCCTCGGCGAGCGGGCCGCCTACTGGGAACGGGGAGCGTCTTCCAAGGGAATCCTCTTCCAAAAGAAGGCCTTCTTCTGCGAACTGTTCCTGGAGGGGAGCGGCACAAAAGAAGATCTCCTCCGCCTCGCATCATCCCTGGAACACCTGACCGAGTAAAAGCGGCCGCAGGCCCGGCAATCGATTTGAAACCAATTCCCGGGAATGTTATAAAACAAATTCAGGCTGGAGAATGACGGGTTTCGCCGGTTTCTTGTCTCTCCGGGCCCGACAATACACGCGCCCATAGCTCAGCTGGATAGAGCGTCGGACTACGAATCCGAAGGTCGGGTGTTCGAATCACCCTGGGCGTACCAGGTAAATCAAGGGGTTAGCTCACATGGGCTGGCCCTTTTTTGCTGCTTGGTCAACGCTTTGGTCAACACTTTCGACGGCCTTGGTAATCTGCGTTTCGAGCCATTCGGTATACCGGTCCATCGCCGCACGCAAATCCTCTTCGCTGGGCTTGAGGTAGTACTCGTCCATGCCCTTCAGGCTGTGTCCCAAAATGGTATCTCTTAATGCCTTGTCGATCCCTGCCCGCAGCATGTTCGTCTTCACGGTGCGACGGACGTCGTGAAACGTGAATCCGTCCGGATCCTCCGAGCTGATCGGTATACCCGCTTTTCTACATGCTGTGCGGAGGGACCGCCGGAAACCATGACCGATCGGTTCGCCCTTATACGTGAAGACGAAGTCATGATGAATATGGCGTGGCAGCCCCTCGAGCACTTCTCGCACGAAATGGTTCATAGGGATGCTTTTCCGCTTGCCCTCCTTGGTTTCCTGCGCAGATAAACGGATAAAGCCCTTTTCCCGGTCGATGTCCGACCATTTGAGATTCAGGAGTTCCCCGCGCCTCATGCCGGTGTGGTAGGCCGTGATGAGTATGGCTTTGAAGTGGTCCCGGGACACCTCCACCAGACGAAGGTACTCTTCTATGGTCAGAGTGCGTTCCCTGGAGTTGCTGCCCTTTTTCAACTTCCGTTTGATGCGACGGAAAGCCTTGAGCGTCCTGCCATCGACCATGTCGTTGTCGAAGCCCTTATTAACCATGGTCTTCGCGATGGAGATTTCCATGTCAATGGTAGCCGGTGCGGCCCCCTGCGTTTACCGTCTGCGTCCCGAGCCTTTTCGACCGACGTACCCACGAACTCCCTTCGTTGTTTTCCGTTGGGCAACCGGTAAGCGATCCAATATCGGACCTTGTTCTTTTGTTTCTTGAGTTTGTCGAGGTCCTCCCCACACGCACACTTCTTGTTCCTTATCGACTGCTTTTTGTGGCACACCGGACATTCAGCAAGGACTGCCATGGGCTATCCTCCCTTCTTCTTTGCCTTCTGGTCCCTCTCCAGACCTTCCCGGCAATACCTAATAACGAGCTCCTTCAAGGATGTCTCTGTGCGTATTCCCCATATCCTCAATTCCTGGTGGAGCTCTTTCGGAAATCCCTTGATTAGCAAGGCCGAATCCGCCACTAGTTAACCCTCCTAATATATATACCCAGGTAAATAGGGTTTCTTTTCTAATCTGATCCGTCAAGTCTTTTTCAGAGGTCGAAAATTTCACTTAAGCCTCTGTCCAATTTTCGGGGACCATCTGTCTTTTGCCGAGTACGGATCCTAAAGATTTCCTTGACATAAAAGTATTTGTCCTGTTAAAGAAATTGGACAGGCATTATGTTTTCTAAAAGATCTAATGATAAGGGAACCGACAATGTTCAGACGAAATCTTATCCCTGTTTGGTTTGGCATTATCCTGCTGTCGAGCATGTTCTTGCTGGGTCAGGATACTTGGCCGCCCCAACCCGAATGTTCTGCTGCGACAGACTG
>WFRX01000156.1 GCA_015486285.1 bacterium | reverse complement strand
GGTGCCCCCGAACGCCGGCCCGGAAAAAGTGGCGAAGGCGAAGAAGAAGGCGGAAGAAGTCCTGGCCCGGGTCAAAGCGGGTGAGGATTTCGCGGAGCTTGCAAAAAAGTATTCGGAAGGGCCGACCGCCGGCAGGGGGGGGGATCTGGGGTATTTCACCCGGGGCAGAATGGTGCCCGCCTTTGAAAAGGCCGCCTTTTCCCTGAAGAAAGTCGGGGACACGAGCGGTCTCGTGCGGACCAAGTTCGGGTTTCACATCATCGAATTGACAGGCCGCCAGCCCGCCCGGGAGCTCCCCCTGGAGGAGGCGAGGGACCGGATCGTCCGGCAGCTCGAGTCGGCCAAGCGAAGGGAAATTCGTCGATCCCTGGCAGAAGAACTCCGGAAGAAGGCGAACGTGAAGGTGGATGAAACGTACTTCGAAAAGGAGACCCCTTCCGAAGGTTGAATCCGGATCAGGAGGATATGCTGACCAGGAACTCGGGGATGATTTCCTCGGCGTCCGGGATCTCCCGGACCAGGTATTCCCGGACCTTTTTCAGGAGACGACTCTCGAGTTGCCGGGTTCTCTCCTTCGTGATGCCGTAACGGTCCCCCAGATCCTTGAGGGTGAGGGGGTTCTGAGCCATCAGACGTTCGTCGAAGATCTCCCGTTCCCTGCCTTCCAGCCCCTCGCGGAATTCCCGGAGCTTTTGGACGATGAGATCCCGCAGCTGCTCATCTCCCAGTTCCTCGTCGACGGGCTTGGAAGGCCCCGGCAGAAGGTCCCGAATCGATTTGGACGAGGAGTCGTCCCGGATCGGTTTTTCGAGGGAGACCTCCCAGGAGCCGAGCCGCTGGTCCATCTTGATGACATCTTCCTCTTTGACGTTCAGCCGTTGTGCGATCAGCTTGGGCCCCGGATCATAGCCGAGCTGATGGAGCCTCTCTTTTTCCTTGTACAGGTTGTAGAAGAGCTTCCTTTCCGCCTGCGTCTTTCCGATCTTCACCAGCCTCCAGTTGTCGAGGATGAACTTGAGGATGTAGGCCTTGATCCAGAAGGAAGCGTATGAGCTGAGACGTATTCCCCGGTAGGGGTCGAATTTTTTCACCGCCTGCATCAGTCCGATGTTGCCCTCCTGGATGAGATCCAGGAGATTGTTCATCCAGGTTCTCTGGAACTGCAGCGCGATTTTCACGACCAGGCGGAGGTTTGCGGTGACGAGCCGGTAGGCGGCGTCCCGGTCGCCTTCCTCCACGTAACGCACGGCCAACTCGTGTTCTTCTTCGGGGGAGAGAACCGGATACTTTCCGATCTTGGCCAGATAGAGCTGGAGCGCGGAAGGCCGGACGAGGGCGGTTTCAGAGGTGTCCGGAGGCGAGACCGGCGCATCCCCGGCCGTATCGGGCGGCGTACCCGCAACCAGCTCGGGCAGGGGCGCCTCCGGCGCCGGTTCCTCCGGCTCCTTTTTCTCGTGAGACGATTCCATCGGGCCTCTACGTGGCTTTCGCGGGTTTTCGGGACATCCATCTAATGCTAGGGCTTTCGGTAAGCGAAAGCAAGGGTGGACGTCAACGGAGGAGCGTGGGGGATCAGGGGCGAGGCCCTTTGCCGCCCCGGCCGGCGGGGCTATGGGGGACATCCGTCTCTCTGCAATCGGCCTCGAGGGCCGTCTCGACCCTCTCGAGGAAGGGAGGGTGAGAGGAAAAGAAGAAGACGAGAAGGGGATTGGGCTCGACATCCGCGTGGTTGATCCGTGCAAGCTTGACTTGGGTCGAGATGAAGGCCTCCGGGTCGCAGACGAATTCGAGCGACCGGCGGTCCGCCTCGATTTCCCTCGCGCGTTTCCAGTAGAGGTTCACGGGACGGAGAAGCTGAAAGGCGACAAAAAAGGTGAGGAACAGGACCGGCAGCCCGGCCACGTCCGCCGGTGAGGAATAGTGGAGCCGGCGGAACCGGACGCCCCGGCGGAGGATGAAGGCGGCCAGGGCGAGGAGGCAGAAGACGGTCAGGGAGAAGACAGCATAGGAGCGTTTCTTGTGAGGCTCTTTCCAGTGCGCCAGCTCGTGGGCCAGGATCATGGTGATTTCCCGGGGCGTGAACGCATCGAGGAGGGTATCGTAAAGAACGATGCGTTCGGAAGGTCCGGTTCCGCTCAGGTAGGCATTCACCTTCTTGGTCCTTCGGCTGGCATCGACGACGAGGATGTCCTCCAGAGGCAGACCGGCTTTCGCCGCCAGGGCCTCGAGCCGATCCCGGAGTTCGCCGGATTCCAGGGGGCGGAAATGGCTGTACACGTACTGCCCGTACGGAGCGATGACCACGTAAGCGAAGATCGCGACCGAGACGCCCGCCCAAAGCAGGACCCACCAGAGCCGTCCGACGCGCGCCATGAGACCGTAGATTCCGAAAACCATCAGGGAGAACAGCAGGGTGCTCAGGCAAAGCCCCTTGAGATAATCGACGAGCCAGAGCCGCAGGGAGTAGTTGGAAAGCCCCTGTTGGAGGTCGTACCAGTAGGTGCTGTAGAAGTGCTGCGGAAAGAAGAACAGGCGGAGCAGAAACAGGAACAACAGGCAGTAGAGCAGAACCTCGAGCCACTGTCTGCCCCCGAACAGACGCTCGGGGATCTTGACCGTTCCGGCGAGCCGGGGATATCGCCTCCCGGCCCGGTGGAGGGCCGGACTCGCGTAGAGCCGGGCGCTGGCACGTTCCGCGGCCCGCTTCAAGGCCCTGTTCAGGCCTGTCGTGAGCAGAACGAGGTAGAAGACGAGGACCGCGCCCAGTCCGATCAGATGGACCCACACCTTGTGCATTCTGTATTGCTTCCAGCCGGCGATTTCCTCGTCCGTGAAATAGGTCGCGAGGTTCAGCGGGTCTCCGGAAGGCCCTTCCAGCGAGGATGCGCCCTTGGCGGGCGTGTCCGCGGCCGGGCTCGAAGCCGGAGCAAGGCAGGCGGATGCGGCGAAAAGGGCCAGGGAAAGGAACAGGATCGAGATCCACGTGGAGACGCCGGGGCATGGAGAGGGCTGGCGGGATATCGAGGCTTCCGATTCGGCGATGAGCATTGGTGTCGAATCCACTCTCAGGCGTTTTCCACACGATGACACAAGGGGAGACAAAAAGCGAGCCGAGCCCGCCTTCCCGACCGGCGGCGGATACAAAACAAGGATGAAAATTGACCCCCTGGGGATGTTGGGATACAATTCGTTGCGGGTTTTCAGAGGACCATGAGGGCCAGCGCCGGATGGGGCCGAAAAATGGGGAAGTCGGGGAAAAAGTATGCCATGGAGATCCGCTTTTCTCTGCCTTCCTTTCTCTGCCTGTTCTTCCTCTGGCTTGGCGTTACCGGGCTCGCCTTTTATGTGGGGACCCTTGCGGGACGCATGGGGCAGATGCGGGAGATCCGCAGGGTGTACAGGGCCGATGAAAAAGCCGCGGGCTCGGAAGAGCCGCCGGTCTTGTCCTTCGAGGAGTCCCTGACGGCCCCCGACGAGGGGGGCGGTGATGCCGGGCAACCGTCGCCCGCGCCGAAGTCCCCTCCGGCGAGACGCGCGGCGTCCCCTTCGCCCGGCGGCGTCTCCGGCTCCACGGTGCTTCAAGTCGCTTCTTTTCGCACCCCGGAGCGGGCGGAACAGCTCGTGCGGGAACTCAGGAAGAAGGGATACCGCTGTTTCCAGCGCGCCTCCGATCCGTCCCGGGGAGGCGGAGGCTATTGCCGGGTCTTTGTGGGCCCTTTGCCGAATGCGGAGATGGCCGTACAAATGAAAGAACGTCTCGAAGAGGAGGAAGGATACAAGGGTATCCTGACCCGATCTGTCGGGAAGTGAAGGAGGCAAGGTTCACATGTTCTCCGTGCGCCCGTCTTTTGCGGAATTCAGTTCCCTCATCCGGAAGGGGAACCTGGTCCCCATGTGGTGTGAGATCCTGGCCGATCAGGACACGCC
>WFRX01000155.1 GCA_015486285.1 bacterium | reverse complement strand
GCGTGTGCCCGGGTGGTCCACGTTCGGACAGGGCCACGCCAGGCCCTCCTTGTCGATCCGCGCGTAGGTGATCCCGGCATAGCTCGGCGTGACCTTCCGGATCTCCTCGAACACGTCTTCCGCCGAGTCGTAAGACATGGGGGTGCCCATCCGCGTGGCCAAATCCGCCAGAATCGCCCAGTCGGGCCGGGACCGGCCGACGGGCTCGATGGCCTTCCGCACCCGTTGCACCCTTCTCTCCGTGTTCGTGAAAGTACCGTCTTTCTCGGCGAAGGTCACGGCCGGGAGCACCACATCCGCCATCCGAGCCGTTTCGGTGAGGAAGATGTCCTGCACGACGAGAAACTCCAGGTTCTTAATGGCTTCCTCGACGTGGTTCAAGTCCGGATCGCTCACCATCGGGTTCTCGCCCATGATATAGAGGCCTTTGACCTTCCCCGCGTGAGCGGCGCGCATGATTTCTACAACAGTCAGGCCCGGCTTGTCCGGCAAGGGCACGCACCAGGCCTCGGAAAACTTCTTCTGCGCCTCCGGATCCCCCACCTTCTGGTATCCCGTGTACACATTCGGCAGGGCGCCCACGTCACAGGCCCCCTGCACGTTGTTCTGCCCGCGAAGCGGGTTGACGCCTCCGCTCTCGATACCGACATTGCCGCAGAGCATGGCGAGGTTCGCCAGGCTCTTCACGTTGTCCGTACCGGTAATGTGCTGCGTGATGCCCATGGCGTAACAGATCGCCGCCTTGTCCGCGGATCCGTAAAGCCGGGCGGCAGCCACAAGGTCCTCCGCGGGGATGCCGGATATCTCTTCCACATACTCAGGCGTATATTTTTTCAGGACCTCCTTCAGCGCCTCAAAGCCTTCCGTCCGTTCTTCCACATACTGCCTGGCGTAAAGCCCCTCCTCCAGGATCACGTGCATCATGCCGTTGATCCAGGCCACGTCGGATCCGGACCTTTGCCGGAGCCAGTGGGCGGCGAACCGGGTCATTCCGATTTCCCGCGGGTCCACCACGATGAGCTTCGCTCCGTTCAGCAAGACCCCGCGCTTCATGTACGTGGAGATCACCGGGTGGTTTTCCGTGGGGTTGCTCCCGGTGAGCAGGATCACGTCCGCGTGTTCCAGTTCAGCGATCGAGTTCGTCATGGCGCCACTGCCGAACGCTGCGGCCAGACCGGCCACGGTGACAGAGTGTCAGAGACGTGCGCAGTGGTCCACGTTCTGTGTCCCGAGGGTCCCTCGCATGAATTTCATGAACAGGTAGTTCTCTTCATTCGTACAGCGAGCAGACGAAAACCCGGCCAACGCCTCAGGGCCGTCCTCCTCCTTGATCCGCCCGAGCCTCTCCGCCACCAGGCTCAGGGCTTCATCCCAGCTCGCCTCCCGAAACGAGTCCCCTTCCCGAATCAGGGGCATGGTCAACCGGTCCGGGTGATGAATGAAATCATAGCCGAAACGTCCCTTCACACAGAGGCTGCCCCGGTTCACTTCCGCATCTTCATTTCCGGTCACCCGCACGATCCGGCCGTTGATGATGTGGAAATCAACAACACAGCCGGTCCCGCAATAGGTGCAGACCGAGCGGACGATTTTCTCCTCAAAGGCCTTGCCGTAAGGCATCCTTTGTTTTTCCGATATGGCGCCCACGGGACAGAGCTGAACGCATTCCCCGCAGAAAACACAGGGCGAATCCGCGTAGTCCGTGTCCCCGCCGGTCACGATCTTGGTGTGAGGGCCCCGGAACCCGAACTGAATGACCTGGTTGACCTGCACCTCCTGGCAGCCCCGTACGCAACGGCCGCAGAGGACGCACTTGTTCAGATCCCGCACGATCATCGGGTTGGAGTTATCAAAAGGCAGGTCAGGAGGCTGGATGGGAAAGCGGGGGTGCTCGATCTCGAGTTCGTAGGCGAGGTCCTGCAGCTCGCAGTGTCCGTTCGAGGCACAGTTCGGGCAGTCGTGGTTTCCGCTGGCAAGAAGAAGCTCCACGGTCATCCTCCGGGCCGCCAACACCCGTTCGTTCCGCGTGTTGACCACCATCCCGTCCCGGTCGACGGGAGTGGCGCACGCAGGCATCAGGGCCCTGGCTCCCTCAACCTCCACCACGCAGACGCGACAGCTGCCCGCGTTGCGCAACCTCGGATGATAGCAGAGGGTTGGGATGTGAACCCCGTTTTCCCGGGCCACCTCCAGGATGGTCCGGCCTTCCTGTGCGGTCATCTCACATCCGTCGATCGTGATTTTCAGCTCCTTGCTCATGCCCTTCATCCCCTTCTATGAAATCGCATCAAATCGACAAGCTCCGATACAACTCATACATTTCACACAAACGGCCTTATCGATCTTGGCCGGCTGCTTCTTCTCCCAGGTAATGGCCCCCACAGGACAGGCCCGATAACAGAGGCCGCACTTGGTGCATTTGTCCGTGTCCACCTCGAACTTGACCAGGGCGACGCAGGCGTGGGCCGGGCAGATCTTCTCGTTGATATGGGCTTCGTACTCGTGCCGGAAGTACCGCAGGGTTGAAAGCACGGGGTTTGGAGCGGTCTGGCCCAGCCCGCAGAGGGCCGAATCCTTGATGATGCGGCTCAGTTCCTCGAGCGTATCCAGATCCTCGGGTTTGCCCTCCCCTCTCGTGATCCGCTCCAGGATATTCAATATCTGTTTCGTCCCTTCCCGGCAGGGCGTACATTTGCCGCACGATTCCTCCTGGCAGAACTCCATGAAGAACCGCGCCATGTCCACCATGCAGGTGGTATCGTCCATTACGATCATCCCGCCGGAGCCCATGATGGCCCCTGCCTTGGTAATCGCTTCATAGTCGGTCGGCGTGTCCAGCTGGTCCTCGGGCAGGCAACCGCCGGAGGGGCCTCCCATCTGCACGGCCTTGAATTTGCGTTTGTTCGGAATTCCTCCCCCGATATTGAAAACGATATCCCGGAGGGACGTCCCCATCGGGACCTCCACGAGCCCTACATTCTTGACCGCCCCCGTCAGGGCGAAGACCTTCGTGCCCCGCGACTTTTCGTGCCCGATTGCATGGTACCAGTCCGCACCTTCGCGGAGGATGTTCGGAATATTCGAAAGGGTTTCCACGTTGTTCAGGATGGTCGGCTTGTTCCAGAGGCCCTCATTCGCGGGGAAAGGAGGCCTCGGACGCGGGTTGCCCCTTCTCCCCTCCACCGAGGCCATCAAGGCGGTCTCTTCCCCACACACGAAGGCGCCGGCCCCCACGTATAGATCGACATTGAAGGAGAAGCCGGTTCCGAATATGTCATCGCCCAGCAGACCGTACTCCCTCGCCGCCGCAATCGCCTTTTCGAGGGTCGCGACGGCGATCGGATACTCGGCCCTGCAGTAAATGTATCCCTGTCCGGCCCCGATCGCCTTCGCGGCGATCACCATCCCCTCGAGAACGCTGTGCGGATCGCTCTCCAGCACGGAGCGGTCCATGTAAGCCCCGGGATCGCCTTCGTCCGCATTACAGAGCACGAACTTGGTATCCCCCTTCGCCTTCATGCAAAATTTCCATTTCATCCCCGTCGGGAAACCCGCTCCCCCGCGGCCCCGGATGCCGGACTTGAGAATCTCCTCCACAATCTCCTCGGGCTCCATACGGGTGAGCGCCTTGTACAGCCCCTGGTATCCGTCGCAGGCGATGTAATCGTCGATCGATTCGGGATCGATCCGGCCGCGGTTCCGGAGTACGACGAATTTCTGCCCTTTGAAGTAGGGATCTGTCTCTTCGTCAAGGACGAGGTCCTCCTGCACCTCTCCACCCAGGACGTGCTTCTCCAGGATCTGTCCCAGCTTTGCGGGGTCGACACGCCGGTAGCGAACCGGCTCCCCCCCCGGAAGATCCACGGTAATGATCGGCTCCATGCCGCAGAAGCCCACGCATCCGGTGGACATGATACGGTAAGCGTCCTCGGGCTCCTCTTTCTCTTTCAGGAGTTCGAAGAGTTTCCGCCAAACCTCTTCCGCTCCCGATGCAATCCCGCACGTGCCCTTGTGCACCGTGATGCCGGCCTTCTTTCCGTTGGAGGCCAGCTCTCTTCGCCGTCTCGCCTCCTCCCGGATCCGGTTGAGATCCTCCAAGCTTATTCTTCCCATGCTCTCTGACTCCGGCGATGTTTACGTCGCTTCAAGACTTATTTGTATTGTTCGAGGATGGCGGGCAATTCTTTGGCACGAACCTCCCGATGCACATCATCCCCCACGGTGATCACCGGAGCGATCCCGCAACACCCGAGGCAACGAACGCCTTCGATCGAAAACCTCCTGTCCCGTGTCGTTCCCCCTATCCTGCAATCCAGATCGCGGCTCAGATTCTGCACCAGATCCTTGTTCCCGCGAACGTAACAGGCCGTGCCCAGGCATACCTTGATCAAGTGGCGACCGATCGGCTCCTGCCTGAAGAAGGAGTAGAAGGTGACCACACCATAGACTTCGCTCAACGAAAGTCTCAGCCCTTCCGCAATCCGTTTCTGGAGGGGGAGAGGAAGGAATCCGGTCACATCCTGGACATCCTTCAGGACAGGGATCAGGGCCCCCGGGCGACCCCGGTTCCGCCTGATGATCTTGTCCACCGCATCCAGTTGCTCAGCGGTAAACTCCTCCGACAGGGAATTCTCCATCTTCGCAGCCGCCTGGTCCGAAGCCTGCACCATCGCTTCCTCCACGAGTCGAGTCCTTTGATCCGGTAGACAGAAAGATGTCATCCTACCCCGTGACAATGGATTTTGTCAATAGGATCAGGGAGTTGTTTTTCACTGCACCGACGGGCAAGGGGGGACTTTATTCACGCCAAGTCCCCGGTTTTCCACCCTTCTACTCATTTCCTGCTTTTCCGGAGTTCCTCCCGGCCAATCGCACACACGCCCTTATGATGTCTTGCACACCCCTCCTCCAAGAGAACATCTTCACCCTTTCAAATCCCTTCTCAATAAGCCCCTTCCTCAGGTCGGGGTCCAAAAGAACCTGTTCGATGGCCCGCACCAAGGCATCCGGGTCGGTCGGGTTCACCAGGAGGGCGGCATCACCCACTACCTCCGGGAGCGAGGAGGCCCGGGATGTAATGACCGGGCAACCGCATGCCATTGCTTCCAACGGGGTGTACCCGAAGCCTTCCTCAGAGGAGGGATACAGGTACAGGGAGGCATGAGCGTAACAGAAAGAAAGTTCCTCATTGGTGACGTAGTCGAGAAAGAGCACGTCTTTTTCCAATCCCAGCGAACGTGTGGTTTGCCATATTTCCTCGAAAAACGGCGTCTTCTGTCCAATAATAACGAGCCTGCAAGGAAAGAAACCCGTGCGCTTCATCCGCTCGTAGGCGACCAGTAGCGTCTTCACATTTCTTCGCACGTCGTGTGCGCCGACGCTCAGGAGAAAGGTCTCCGGAAGGCCCAATCGCTTTCGTATTCTCCCCGCCTCCTGCTCGGATCCCCTCCAGGGTCCAAAATGGCTTGCCACCCCGGAGCGGACGACCACGATCTTCTCCCCCGGAATACCCAGCAACTCAGTGATCTTTGACTTGCTCGCCTGCGAAAGGGTAAAAATCATGTCCGCCTTCCGGGCACAGCGCGGCACCATGGCCCGCCAGTACCGCGTCCAGGCGTCCCTCTGCGCACCGGCGGTGAGAAAGATCAGGTCATAGATCATCAGAGCCGTTCGGGTCGGGCTGGCGAGGGGGGAGATCGGGTCCATGCAAACCAGGACATCGGCCTTTTCCTTGTACGCGAGGGCGGGCAGGCAGGCCTGTTTCCAAGTTACATTCCTGAGAAAATTGAACGCCTGGAGGGCAAGAGAAGGAGCGCGGTTCACAGGGGGAGGCTCGACGGCTGCGGGGACACACCTGCACACCACGTTCGGATCATCGTAAACCATGGCTTCCCGTGCAAGGTTCCTGACGTAGGTTCCAATGCCCGTGTGGTTGCGGTTCGCCTCCCGCACATCGAACAAGATCTTCACCGGCCCCTCTGCATCACCGCTGTTGAACGAAGTCGGAAAGGTACCACAGCGCCCTCCGGCGCGCAAAACAGACGACGGGCCTGCCGATACTCACATCCGCGCGGAAATCATGAAATTTCGTTTGGAATCAACCCATTGAAGCCTGCGCCGGCCCCCTGCTCCGATACCGGTCACGTCCGGGGCGGGCGGCGAGGATTGACATTGGTTCGTTCCGAACTGTATCTATGATGGATGCCAAAACTATCCCTCATTCTCCCAACGTACAACGAGCGTGAGAATCTCGCTCCTGTCGTCAACAGAATCGGGGCCGCCCTGCGTGCGATACCCGTGAAGTGGGAAATCCTCGTTGTCGACGACGGCTCACCGGACGGGACGGCCCACACGGCGAGGGAACTCGCCAGGGAATTTCCGATCCGCGTGTTGTCCCGTAACACGCGGAAAGGGCTTGCTCGATCCGTGGCAGACGGCTTCCGGACCGGCTCGGGGGATTTCTTTCTCGTTATGGATGCGGACATGAGTCATCCCCCCGAGCGCATCCCGGCCATGTGGAACCTGATCGCCCAGGAGTCGTGCGATCTGGTGATCGGCAGCCGATACGTGGAAGGGGGGGGAACCAGGGACTGGACGGTCTTGCGCAGGCTGACATCGAAGATCTCCAAACTCCTCGTTCGTCCCTTGACGCAGGTCAATGATCCTCTCTCCGGCTTCTTCCTGGTTCGCAAGACGGTGGTGAACAACGGCTATCTCCGCCCGATCGGGTTCAAGATCCTTCTGGAAATCCTCGCGAAAGGAGATTACCGTACGGTCAGAGAGGTGCCCATAACCTTTGAGGAACGGCTCCACGGCACGAGCAAGCTCTCTCACCGCGTGATGTGGGAGTATCTGGTGCAGGTTGTGAGGCTGTACCTGGAAAAGGCGGTTTCCGCTTTCAAACAGAAGAAACGGTCCGGCCGGGCAAAGGCCGAACACCATACGCCCCTCCTCGTTCGGCGGATCGAAAGCGACGAAACGGAATGAAGGCTACGGCGAACGCCGGCAGTAACATTGCGTTCGTGAAGTACTGGGGCGTCCGGAAAGACCGGCGCCACCGGCTTGTCCCGCTGAACCCTTCCCTTTCCATGACCCTGGATGTGGCCCGCACGACCACGACCGTGGAGTTTCTCGCCGGCCTCCGGCAAGACTCCTGTACGATCAACGACCGACCGGCGCCGCCGGATGCCCTGGAAAGGGTGCGAAGGGTCCTGGACAGGATTCGCGCGCTCGCCCATCGGAAGGATTTCGCCCGCATCGCATCGGCAAACCATTTCCCCACCTCCGCGGGCATCGCGTCTTCCGCCTCCGGTTTCGCGGCGTTGGCCCTGGCCGCCTCCCGGGCCGCGGGCCTCGGCGAAAAACAACATAACCTGGTTTCCGTCGCCGTTCTCGGTTCCGGCTCGGCCTGCCGGTCTCTTTACGGGGGCTACGTCCTCTGGTCGCCCCCCGACGCCGGCGGCCGCCGTCCATCCAGGCTCAGGCAGGTCGCATGCGAGGATCACTGGCAACTGGTGGACCTTGTGGTCATTCTGACCCGCGAACGAAAGGCCGTATCCTCGGAACAAGGCCATCTCCTGGCGACGAGCAGCCCTCTCCTGAAAGGGAGGCTTGCAAGCCTCAATCGACTCCTTGCCAAGGTCAAGCGGGCCATCCTGCACCGCGATCTCCCCACCCTGGGCAAATGCTTGGAAGCGGACGCCCTGTGCATGCACGCCGTGATGATGACCTCCCGACCGCCTCTTCTCTACTGGGAGCCCGCCACGCTCGCCGTATTGAAGACCGTGCAGAAACTGCGCGTCAAGAGAGGGTTGCCCTGCTATTTCACCATCGACGCGGGCCCTAACATCCACGTCATCACGACCCCTGATAGGGCCACCGGCGTGGGACGCGCATTGAAGAAGGCCGAAGGCGTTCGGGAAATCCTTCGCTGCCCGACCGGGAGGGGCGCTTTCTTTGTAGAAGAGCCCCTTTTCTAGCGGGCCGCGGCTCGTCACCCGACAGCCCGTCCTTGCCGTCCCCTGGAAATCCATTGCGTGAACCCCTATAATGCAAAAGATTCCAACTCCTTCAATCGCGTGAGGAGTGCTTATACCGCGCGAAGAGAGGCAACATGCGGAACCTGTACGAACCATGCGACTCTCTGGCGTCGATGGTGGAGGACTTGTCGAGAAATCCCTTCGCGGACCTCCTTCCCGACGGAATCATCGTGTCCGACAAGAATCTGCAGGTGGTGTACATCAACGGCCGGGCACTCAAGATGCTGCATACCGCCCAGGAAACCGAGCTGGATAAACCCTGCTTTGAAGTCTTGCAGAGTGAGGTCTGCGACCACTGCCCCTTCCGGCTCAAGACGGGGAGGGGGGAGGCTACCGACCATTTCGACGTGGATGTGATGACCCGCGATGGCGAAATTCTCGCCTGCTGTATGCACACGACGCCGATCACGGATGCGAACGGCACGATCCTTGGATATGTGGACAGCTTTCGGGAGATGGGGCAAGTCAGGAATGTCCTCAAGGAGCAGGAGATGCTTCTCGAGCTGTACAACCACGAAAAGGAAAAGGCCACGCGTCTCATCAACAGCATCGGAGACGGGGTCTTCACCGTCGGCAAGGACATGAGGATCCGAAGCTTCAGCCCCCGCATCGAGGAATTGACCGGATGGAGCGAATCGCAGGTTCTCGGGCAGCCGTGTTCCAAGATTCTGCGGGGCCAGGATG
>WFRX01000154.1 GCA_015486285.1 bacterium | reverse complement strand
GCCCATGGCTCGTCCGGGATCCCGGGGGACGCAGGGCCCAGATGGCCCTGAATATCGACCTCGCGCCCACCTTTCTCGAGGCTGCAGGCGTGGCCGTTCCGGAGGGAATGGAAGGCCGGAGCCTCCTGCCTGTCCTGGAAGACCGGGATGCGCCGGGGCGGAAGGCGTGGCTCTTGGAATACTGGAAATATTTTCCGGAAAATTTTCCGAGTTATGTCGGCGTTCGAACCGAGACGCACAAGTACATCGAATACGAGAAGACGCTCGGTCCGGAACTCTTTGACCTGACAGCGGACCCGGGGGAATTCCACAATCTCTACGGCACGCCCGCCGGGGAGAGACTGCTGCCGGAGATGAAGGGCCTCCTCGAGGCGCTCAGGGGCGGGAAGGAAGGGTAAGGGCTGGATCGCTCCTGCGGGGACGAACAAAAAGATCAAGTTTTCCCGGTATCTTCCGATTGGAAGGGTAGGATGGATTTATGCGCCGGGCGGGAGGACTACCATGCAGCAGGCTGAAAGGGAAGAAGGGTCAGGGAAGTCGCCCGTTGCGTGTGACCGGGACATGGGCTGTCTGAAAGGGCGGGAAGAGCTTCCCCTCTGCCAGGTCGAGAAGCCGATCGCGGACCTGCTTTTTGTAACGGCCACCCCCCTTCCTTCGTGCAGGCATATGCGCTTCTTTGGAAACGGCGCCTACTGCACCTGCCCGGTGCGCAAGGAGCTTCACAGGCGTCACGGCCTGTAGGCGGGTGCGAAGCGCCCCTTTTCCCGCCCGGCCTCTTCCCCGGATCTTACGTCGGTACCGGCCGCCGGCAGGGTGAAGAAAAAGGTGCTCCCCCTTCCGTTCGTGCTTTCCACCCAGACCCGCCCGCCGTAATGCTCGACGATTTCCCTGGTGATCGGAAGACCGAGGCCCGTTCCCCGGGGCTTGTCGCGCAGGGAGTCCTTGGAGACCTGTCGAAATCTGTCGAAGATCGCTTCGAAGTCCTTTTCCTCGATCCCGACGCCGTGGTCGGCAACCTGTATCCGGAGCCATTCGGAGTGGTTTCCCCGTTCGGCGCCCCGGAAGGCCTCTCCTTTGATCAGGATCTCTCCGCCGTCCGGGGAGAATTTGATCGCATTCCCCAGGAGATTAGTGAGGACCTGGTGGATTCTGTCCCGGTCCGTAAGGACCGGGGGGAGAAGGTCGGGGATGTCCAGGGTGAGTCCGAGGGACTTTTCATGAAGGAGCTGGCCATGGGCCTTGGCCACGTCGTCGACCACTTCCCGGAGGGACAGGAGCCGGTCGTTCCAGATCATTTTGCCCGCCTCGATGCGCGAGAGGTCGAGGAGATCGTTGATCAGGCGGGTAAGCCTTTCACTCTCCGAGTTGATGATATCGATGAACTCGGTCCGGGTCTCCGGATCGTCGGGCTGGTACCGGAGGAGAATTTCGGAGAAGGAGCGAATCGATGTGAGGGGTGTTCGAAGCTCATGCGAAACGGATGACAAGAAGGCGTCTTTCATCTCATCGAGCTTTTTCAGTTCCTCGTAGGCCTTTTCCAGCTTCTGTGTCCTCTCCTTCACTCTCGCCTCGAGCTCCTCGTTCAGCGTTCTGAACCGCTCCTCGACCGCCATGCGTTCGAGAATTTCCTGTTTGAGTTCGGCAGTCCGTTCGTCGACGAGTTCCTCGAGGTGTTCCTTGTACCTGTGGAGTTCCTCTTCCGCCCGTTTCTGGTTCGTGATATCCGCGATGATGACCCGCATGCCTACGGGGACACCGTCACGGACAACGGGGTTCGCGTAAATCACGACGGGAAAGGTGCTTCCGTCCTTCGTTAAGGCCGTGTATTCCCTGCCCCCCAGGTCCTCGCCCTTCAATACCTTTTCGATGTTTGCCATGGCTCGAGGGCGGTCCTCGGGGATGACCGTTTCAAGGGCATTCAAGCCGCGCTCGAGGTCTTCATCCGTGTACCCGAAGACCCGGTAAGCCCTGCGGTTGGCAATGATGATGTTCCCCGCGGCATCGGTTTCGCAGACGTTTTCCGGCAGCATTTCGACGAATTCCCGAAAGCGCTCTTCGCTCTCCCCCAGGGCCTGTTCCGCCTTCCTGCGCCTCGCCGTCTCCGTTTCCAGCTCCCGGAGCCTCCGTTCGAGTTCCTCATAGGTCGGTTTGTCGCCCACTTTATTTCTCCCCTCAATATTCTCTCTCGATCGTTCGGGGCGAGAAAGGATATTGGCCCATTCGTCTTCACCCGGGCCCCGGCGCGAAGGACTTGTTTCGATTCTCTTAATGTTTTTCGGCAGATTTTGCGGAGATACTTACCGCTAGAACGACTTATATCGTAGGCGTTCGGGGGGGCTGGATCCGGTCTAGGTATTGGGTTCCGGTCGGCCAAGACGCCCGGCATAATCCCGGATGACCTCCATGGCCTCTTCGTAGGGTACACGGGTACGCCAGCCGAGGTCCTCTTTCGCGCGTGTGGTGTCCACGTCGTTGTCTCGTCCGGTCAGGCCGATCACGTGTCGGGTGATTTCCGTTTCAATGCCCAGAGGCCGGAGCACCCGGTCGAAAATCGTGGCCGCCGTCCATGCGACCGGGAAAGGAAGATTCATGAACCGAGGCGTTGCCCCGATGGCCGAGGCGAGATCCTGGTAATAGGTCTGCCAGGATACTTCATAATCGTCCCGGAAGTGAAACGTCTTCCCCACCGCCGCCTCCTGCGTGGCCGCGAGGATGATTCCGTCCACCAGGTTGTCCACGTACACGAGGCTCGCGCTGTGCCGTCCCCCGTCGATGAGGGGGAAAAAGGGCCTGGCCCGCATCATGGCGGCTATGCCGTCCACCCAGACACTGCCCGGTCCGATGACGTTGGCGGGCCGAACGACCGTCGAGGCGAGACCCTTCTCTCGATGAACCTGAAAGACGAGCTTTTCGGTATCGTATTTCGCATCTCCATAGAAGATCCCGGTTTTTTCCTCCGGATCTTCTTCCCTGTGGCCCTTCATGTGGCGGGTCACCCCGCCCGCGCCGCAGGCACAGAAGGAACTGATGTACACGAAACGGGACACCTTGCCGATGGATGCATCGAGGAGATGCCGCGTCGCCTCCAGGATCTGGTCGTAGAACTGCTTTCTGGTTCCCGCATAACCGACCCTTGCGGCCAGGTGGATCACGACGTCGACATTGTCACAGAGCCCCTGAAGGGTCCCGGGGCGGGTGAGGTCGCCCACGCGTACCTCCATGCCCATGTCCCGAAGATAAGCGGTGTTCTGCTCCGTCGTGGCCATGGCGACGACCTCGTGTCCTTCGGCCAGTAACCGCCTGCACAAGAATCCGCCGATGAACCCGCGGGCGCCCGTTACCAGTACTCGTTCAGCCGCCATATCCGTCAACCTCCCCTTTCGGCAACGCGTCGGGAATCAAGAGGCAATCCGCCGAACAAACAGGATAGTCAGGGCCTTGCCGGCCTGTCAACTTCGCCCGCGTGTCCCGGCTGTCCTTGACTTCGTCCGGGTTTGAAGATAGATACGATTCGGTGCCCCAGGAGCCCGTTGAAAAAGTGGTTCTTGGAGGCTGTTCAAAAAGTTCCAGATGCAAGGCAGGCGACAACTCCGCAGGATAGCGGAGTTGGACGCGACATCCCCAGGAAGGGGGCTGTCGCGCCCGCAGGGCGAGCGCCATGGACGGCGCGAGTCAAATCCCGAGGAATGAAGCGTACTTTCTGTACGTTGAATGACGAGGGATGCAGCCG
>WFRX01000153.1 GCA_015486285.1 bacterium | reverse complement strand
TGCCGAACCAGTCGAATTTCCTCGCATCCAGCGGCCAGTATCCCACAAACATGGATGCCGAATCATGGAACTTGTCGGTCAATTTTTTCACCAACCAGCCGGACACCAGACAGAACTTATGGGTTTTCTTGTATACTTCGGGCTCATACCGGTAGATCCAGGTAAAGTAGGAATGCCGTTGCACGAGGTCGAGGAAGCGGGATTTGCCCAGAAGGCGGAACAGGAGCTTGATTTTTCCAGGCAGCGGCGGCGGATCGTCGGTCGTTCGCTGATCCAGCCAGATAATCGTATTGCGAAGGGGATTGCCGTCCTTGTCGACCGGGAGGACATTGCCGCGCTGCGTCGTTATCCCGAGGGCGGCAATCCCGGCCGGATCGAAATTCCCGTTCCGCATCACCTTGTTGGTGACTGTGCAGAACTTCTTCCAGTGATCGTCGGGCCTCTGCTCCGCCCACCCCGGATTGAGCGAAAAATACGGCTCGTGAGGGGCCTGTGCCACGGCCAGTTCGTTTCCCTGCCTGTCATATACGATGGCCCTGACGCTCTGGGTTCCGCTGTCGACAGCCATTACGAATTCTTTGCCCATACTCTCCCCTGACCCGGATGAACCGGGAAGAAGCGAGGTCAGAACTCCGGCTCCCATGTGGGATCAAAGGTCTTGTAATATTCAAAGAACCTTTCGCGGCTTGCCCTTGCCTTTTCGATGAGGTCCTGCTCCCGGATAATGCCCCTCTCAATCAGGATCCTTTCCAGTTTGAGGGCCGCCTGCTGGTAGGGCAGGCATCCATACAGGAAGGTATCGTGTCCTTCCAGGGCGATCCTGTTCCGGACCTCCTGCAGCTCGCCGCCGCATCCGAGCGCGCAATCCCCGAGGAAGAAGGTGTTTTTCAGATCCCAGTCTTTGCCCGGCGGCACCTTGGGATCCCTTCCCACAATCAGGCTGGCGCCTTCTTTGATCTTCGAGATATTCATCAGAACCGCGGCGGCCATCTGCCAGCAGGAGGCGCACGCACCGCCGATGTAGACATCCACGTTGGGGTAGGCGCCGGTTACCAGGGTATCAATGGGCTGGGTGTAGGTGATGGGGAGTTGGAATTCCTTTCTGACCGCCGCAACGCTTTCTCCCTTTACTTCGATTTGCCCCGGATCGGCCGTGCCGAGACCGTCGTATGCGGCGATCCGGGTCGTGTTGACCACCAGGGGGTTGTCGATTCCCATCACCCGGCTGCAGACCGAATCCACCGCCACCGTGTCCGCGCCTGCCAGGATGAGCCCCATGGGCAGGGGCGTGCCGCCCTCCCCGGCGCCCATCCCCTCCATGGCGATGAGCCCGTCCACGAGCGTCAAATCCGGTTTTCGGACCTTCAGGATATCCACCAGGTGCTGGTCGATGTCATCCCGGTGCCCATAGTATCGATCCGCCTCGGTCAAAATCCCCTGGAGGTTTTTTATCCCCAGCGTCACCATGGTCATGGTATGGGTTTTCAGAGCAGGCAGGTTGATAAAGACGTCCGCGTCCTGGATGACCATCGGATAGTCGACTTTGTAAAGCACCTTTCCGCCGGGCACGGGAACGATGCGGGTCTCCGTATCCTCGATGCCGCAGATTTCCCCTCCCGCTTCCTCGACAGCGCGCTGAACGCCCAGAAGACGCATCATATCTTTGGTTCTGGTCCCCCTGACCAAGACATTGCCGTCTTCGGCCGCATCCAGGTTCACACGCTTCATCAGGGTTCCAACGCTGACCCCTTCTGCAACAACGACCCTCCCGGCGCCGGCGTCTTTGCAGAGCGACACAAGGGCGCCGATGACCCGGCGGTCCACGGAAATGGGAGGCGGGTAGGGCGCAAACAGATTGGGCTTGATAACAACGGTTTGCCCTTTTCGCACGAAACGATCCACGCCGCCGATAAGGGCCACGGCATCTTTGACCATGGCGGCGATGGCGCCGGCATCCGCAGGCAGATCCGCTCTCACGATGGAAACGACTTTCTTGTCACCCATGGCACAGGTCCTTCCCTGTTGAAGCCGGGGGGCGCATGCTGCGGATCTCTCTTGTCGGGCAGTCGCAGGGACAGGGGCAAGTTGATCACGCCCAATCTATGCAGACATGGGACAGGCTGTCAACCGCACCGGTCCGGCCCCGCCTCCCGGGCGCCCACGTGCGGGCTCCCTCCAGTTGTGATACGGGTTCGCCGGTCAGCGTGTCGGGCAACCCGGGCCAACGCCGGGGAACAGGCATGTCGGTTCCCGGGCACTATGGAACGGAATCGTCCTCCCGGCGGGTGCTGATCGCCAGGCGTAAGATGCCGGCCTGTTTTGCGGCATCCATCAACGCAACAACCTTTCCGTACTGTGCGGTTCGGTCCGCCTCCAGGATGAACAGGCTTACGGGTGCGTCTTTTTGTCTCAGGCGAAGGGCCTCGAGCAAGCCTTCTTGCTCGATGGGTTTGCCGTCCAGATAGATTTCCCCTTTCGCCGTGAGGATGGCGGTAACCGATTTCGGTTCCTCCTTGATCGTTTCCGCCGCCGCGCCGGGCAGATCCACCGAGATCCCCGGGAAGACCTTGAATGTGGTGGACACGGCGAAAAAGATCACAAGGAGGAACATGATGTCCATCAAGGGGGTCAGGTTCAAGGCGGGCTCTTCTTCTTCCGCTGAAAGTCTTTCTTCGAATTTCATGCTTCCTCTTCCTCCTCGCTCTCTTCCGGGGTATCACCGGTCATGAGATCCAGCCAATGCCCGGCATACTCCTCCAGCCCATAGATGAATCTTCCGGCTCGATTGGAAAGGTATCTCTGCCCCAGAAACGCCGGGATAGCGACACCGAGCCCGGCGGCCGTGGTGATCAAGGCTTCAGAGATTCCGGTTGCCAGGCTGCCCGGATTGCCGACTCCCCCCGCCGAGATCGCATTGAAAACCTTGATCATCCCTTCCACCGTCCCCAGCAGGCCCAGCAAAGGACTCACGGACGCAATCGTCTGCAGCAGGCCGATCCCCCTTCTCATCTCGATGGCCGCGGCCTTGCCCTTCCCTTCCATCTTTTCCTGGATGACCCGTCTCGAAGCGGTCCTGTATTGCAGTCCAACGAGCCCTATCTCCGCCAGGGGAGACGGATTCTGCCGGCAGATGGCGCGTGCTTCGGCGAACTGTTGCCTGTGAACCAGGTCCTCGACGTCGCGCAGCTTTTCGTACGGCAGGATCTTCTTCTTTCGTAACCTCCAGATGCGTTCAAGAAAGACGGCGACCGCCATAATCGAAAACAGCATAATGGGGATCATGAAGACCCCGCCCTTTGCCAGCAAGTCCATAGCAACCTCCTCCGGACGAAAGGTGAGCGGCTCGATGTCCGCGGACACCCTGGGGATGCGAACAGAAGGTCAGGCGGGCAAGAGACCAGGGTGAGCCCGATCGAATCATGAACAAAGGCTCAATCCACGATCCACTTGTCCCTGCCTTTCCAGGGATGCTTCGAGTAAGGGGAATAAACCAGATAGCGAAAAGAGAATTGGACATGGATCAGTCCATTCTCGTCCAACAGGGCCTTGGGAGGCGCCGCCAGAGGGAATGAATTTCGTATCGCATCCATGGCCTTCTTATCCAGCAGGACCCTGCCCGAGGATTTCGCAATCTGCAGCGACCGCAATGAACCATCGTCGCCGATGACGAACCAGACAACAGTGGTTGCATCACGAACGTCCGACACGGAATGAACGTCCCACCGCTCCTTGACTCTTTGCTTGAGGACGCTCAGGTACGCGTTGTACTGGACTCGAGCGGGATCTTCTCCCGCGCCGTCCTGTTCGAAAGGCGCACGGTACAACCTGGCTTCCCGTGCCTGCCAGTTCATCAGGTCCTGCAGACTCGGAACCAGATCTCTGGCCGAAGGGAGCGCCCTGGGTGCAGCCTCAACGATCTTCTCCTCTTTCGGGGGCGCTTTGACGGCCCTCTTGCGCCGGCTTGCCGTCACGCCCTCTCTTTTCACCTTCCGCTTGCCGGCCCTTGCGGATTTCCCCGGTTTCGCTTTGACGGCGGGTTTCCGGCGGGCCGCGGGGGGTGGGGTCCGGGGCCGGAAATCTCCGGCGGTCGTCTTTTGTGC
>WFRX01000152.1 GCA_015486285.1 bacterium | reverse complement strand
TGAAGACAAGGGGAAGGACCGAACTCAGCCAGACGATCGGCCACAGGACCTGCAGGATGCCCTCGTACCGGTCCGGGAGCGGTCCTCCGGCCGCCGCCCGCGGCCACACCACGGACCGGACCGCCTCCAGCCGGGCCGCGTAAAGCGCCAGGGCGAGGATGCCGCCCAGGTAGCTCAGCAGGATCATCCCTTCCACGGACCGGCGGTTCCCCCCGGCTCGGGCCCAGTTCACCATACGGGCGAGCACGGCCCAGAGGAGACCGGCAGCCCCCAGGCCGTCCAAGAGGAGCCGGGCGCTCAGGGGGGTGGTGACCAGCCTCTCCCCCACATAGACGAGGACCATGCCCGCCAGGTAGGGGGCCGTACAGGCCAGGGCCGGGATCCGCCATCCGTCCCGTGCGGAGTCGCCTTCTATCGCCATCGCCGAGCCTCAATCACCCTGGTCGAAACCATCAGGAAGAACCAGGTCACCGAAAGATAGTAGATCAGGTCGCGGGTATTGATCGTCCCCTTCATAAAAGGGAAAAAGTGCTTGTTGTGCAGCGCGAGATAGCTGAATATGCCGGACAGGGGCGGCTCCGTCACCGTCGCCAGGAGCCAGCAGAGGAGCATGGCGACCAGGATGGCGGCGGAGAGGACGGCGGCGACGATCTGGCTCTGGGCCACAGAGGACCCGAACATGCCGATCGCCAGGGCGGCCGAGCCCAGGCAAAGAAGACCTACGTAGCCTCCGAAGATATGCCCCACAGAGACCTTTCCGTGCACAAAGATCAGCAGGGGCATGTAGAGGGTGAGCAGGGTGAGCAGGCAGAGGAACAGGAAGGAGGAGAGGAACTTGCCGAGCACGACCTGGGAATCCCGTACCGGCGACGTGGTGTACAGGATCATCGTACCCATCTGTCTCTCCTCGGCCAGAAGCCGCATCGTCAGGAAGATGCTCGCGATCATCGTCGTGCCGCTCGAGAAATAGAAGAACTGTCGCAGGACTTCGGCCGAATACTTGGGCCCGCTGCCGAGGGCATACACATTGAAGAGCAGCCCGTCGACGAGCAGCACCACCGCCAGGATGATGTAGCCCATGTACGATCGGAAATAGGCCCCGAGCTCCCTGCACAGGACGAGCCATACGACCTTCACGAAGATCCCTCCTCTGTCTGCATCAGCCGCAGGAAGGTGTTCTCCAGATCGAGGTCTGTCCGCACCATCTCGAGGAGCCCCAGCCCGCGGCTCACAAGCTTCAGGCCGATCGCCTCGCGCACGTCCTCTGATAGATCGAGTACGAAGCTGGACCGGCCGTCTTGCTCCCTGCCCCATTCGATCCCCTCCACCTGCGGCACGGCCCGCAGACAGTCTTCAATATCGGACCGGGAGGCCCGCACCTGCATGCGCACCCGGATCTTCCGCGTAAACCGCTGTGCGAGATCTTCCTCCGGGCCTTCCCCGATGATTTCGCCCTCCTGGATCATCAGGATCCGGTCGCAGATCTGGCTGATCTCGGGCAGGAGATGGCTGGAAAGGATCACGGTGTGGTTTCCGCGCAGGGATCGGATCAGTTCGCGCATCTCGACGATCTGCACGGGATCCAGCCCGGAGGCGGGCTCGTCGAGCAGGAGGAGCTTCGGATCGTGAATCAGGGCCATGGCGACGGCCACGCGCTGCCGGTATCCGAAGGATAGATGGCCGATCACCTCGTCGCCGACGTCTTCGATGCCGGTCTGCGCCTCCACCACGGGCAGGCGATCCCGCAGATCCGCGCGGCCCATGCCCTTCAATCGGCCCACAAACCGGAGGCAGGACCTCACCTTCATGTCGTTGTACAGGGGCGGAGTCTCCGGCAGAAAGCTCAGATGCTTCTTCACCTCGCGGGGCTCCTCGAGGAGATCGATTCCCCCGACCGTCACACGGCCGGCCGTGGGCAGCAGGCTGCCCGCCAACATGCGAAGCAGGGTGGTCTTCCCCGAGCCGTTCAGGCCGAGGAGCCCGACGATCTCCCCCTGTATCACCCGGAAGCCTACCTGGTTCACGGCCCTCTTGCGGCCGTAGTATTTGGTAAGGCCTTCCACCTCCAGCATGGGAACTTCCCCTGTGGGTTCAGAGATAAGTGCGAAATCATACGAACACGCCTTTCGGCTGTCAAGACAAGGACTTGCTTCCGGCGATGGATTCCTGTCGCCGGCACCCGTGTCCCATGGAAACCTTCGAAATACGAAACAGGGAATTTTCTTGTCTGCATGGCACCACGCATGTTACGATCGCTCTCGTATCGGCTCCGACATTGCAGTCCCGGGAGGTGTCTTATGAAGCGTCTTTCGTATTCCGTTCTTCTGTCGGCCGTTGCTTTGTTTCTTGG
>WFRX01000151.1 GCA_015486285.1 bacterium | reverse complement strand
GGGAAAGATCGATTTCTTCTGGAAAGGGGACGATCAGCACCCCGAGGCCCCTTTCCGCCCGCCGGATGGGCCGGGATGGCTGTGGCCGATGAGCGGGCAGCGGGTGGGGGATTCCCTCTTCCTGTTTTTCGGCCAGTTCGTGCCGACCGACTCCAAGCCGGGCTTCGAGTCAGCGGCGTGCTGGCTTTTTCGGGTTTCCAATCCGGAGGGGCCGCCCGGGGAATGGGAGGCGAAGCCATTCCGGGTCCCCTTCTTCGCCCATACCCGGAATGGGGATTTGACCTTTGGTGTGGCGTGTATGGCCTGGGGAGGGTACCTGTACGTGTATGGCGTCAGGGAGGACTGGAGCCGTTGAGTGGAGGGACGGAGCCTCCTGGTGGCCCGGATGCCGCTTGCAGCACGGGACGTTGTGGATTTCTCACGCTGGCGCTTCTTCACCGGGGAGGAATGGGCGCCGGAGGCCGGGCGTGCGGTATCGCTGTTCGAGGGGGCGGCCAGAGAGATGTCGGTTTCGTTCCTGCCGGGTCGGGGCCGATTCCTGGCCGTGTACAGCTACTGCGGGCTTTCTGCAGACGTCCTGGGGCGGCTGGCCCGGAACCCGGAAGGCCCCTGGGGGAGGCCGGCGACCCTGTACAGGTGCCCTGAAAGCAAGTGGAATAAGGACTATTTCTGCTATGCGGGCAAGGCCCACCCCGAACTCGCCCACGGGGACAATGAAGTGGTCATCACTTATGCGGCCAACTCGTGGAACGAGAAGGATCACGAGCGGGACCTCAGGATCTACTGGCCGCGCTTTGTCCGGGCGGTTGGAGGGTCGGATTGATTCCTTTTCGGCCTTTGAGGAATCCAAGAAGGCATCGGACCTGAAAGATGCCGCTCGACGGCGTGTTGCCGGGTCGAGGGGGGTTCCGCTGTGCCGTTGAAGATAAAGATTCCGTTGTTTCCGCTGGGGGTTGTGCTGCTGCCGGAGATGCTCCTGCCTCTTCACATCTTCGAGGAACGGTACAAGAAGATGATCGGGGAATGCCTCGACCGGGATGAGGAGTTCGGCGTGGTCTACTACAACGGTTCGGAAATGCAATCCAGGGGATGCACGGCGCGGGTCATCCGTGTGTTGAAGCGCTACCCGGACGGTCGGCTGGATATCGTGACGAAGGGAGAGCGTCGGTTCACGGTTGAAGACCTCAACGAGGACGGGCCCTGTCTGGAGGCGCTCGTCGAATTCTTCGATGACGAGGAGGAGACCCCGACGAGGAAAATGGCACTCCTGGCCACGGAAGGCGTCGAACTCATGATGCAGCTCGAAGGGATCGGCGACCGGGAAATATCCTTCGAGGTCGGCAAGGAGATCGGGTTGAAGGAGGCCTCCTACCTGATTGCATCCAGCGAAGGATTCACCCCCGGGGAAAAACAGGAATTTCTGGAGATGACCTCTACCTACGATCGGTTGGACAAGGGGGTGCGGTCCCTTCGGAAGATCCTCGAGCGTACCAGGCTGAACCAGGAGATCAGGAAGATCATAGGCGGCAACGGGGACGCGTCCGAACTTGTGCATCGATTGAAATAAGAAAGGGGCGTTTTTGTCTTTTCGGGTGGAAAAATGTAGGATCGTTTCCGGGGGAAGAGGCGGATTGCCATCCAGTATCCGGTCAGGAAAAGGAGAGGGAGGATGTCAAAAGCGCTCGTTGCCTACTACACGCAGACTGGGAATACCTTGAAAGTCGCAGAGGCCATCTACGAGGGGCTTCCGGGTGAGAAGGCGATCAGCCCCTTGGTGGAAGTGGAGTCGCTCGACGCCTACGATCTCGTCTTCGTCGGGTTTCCGATCCATAATCACAATATCCCCAAAAAGGTACAGGACTTTCTGAAAAAGGTCCCCAGGGGCAAAAAGATTGCCCTCTTTTCCACCCACGGCGCCCTGACGGGGTCCCAGCTTTCCCGCGAAGCCCTCGAACACGCCTCGGTGCTCGCCTCCGAGGCGCAGCTGCTTGGCACCTTTTCGTGCAGAGGCCGGGTGCCTTACAGTGTGCTGGAGAAGCTGGAAGCCAGGCCCGAGCACAGGGCCTGGGCCGAGATGGCCGCCTCGGCCCGCATGCACCCCTGCTCCATGGACCTGGAAGAGGCGAAGGCCTTTGCGAAGTGGGTCCAGGCCAAGGGTACCGGAAAGAAGTAGCGCAGGCCCATCCCAAGACCCGATTTCTGCCCTGTTTCGGCCTTCGTAGTGCCATGCGCCCGGCAGTTCCGCAGCCGCGGCGCTTCCCGCGGAACCGCGCCGCCGATGACGAAGATTTTCATTTTTATGTTATCGGCTCCCCCAGTCTACCTGCAGGCCGTCTGTCGTTATGGATATGGATAGCAAATGTTCCGGGCCGCGGCTTGTCCCCGCCCGGTTGCCACCGGTTTCGTCCAGGGAGTATGCTGTCCCTGGCGCGGGGTCGTGCGCTCGGACCCGGGCTTGGGAGAGGCAACGAACCCGCTTTCCTACCATGATCCAGAGAAGCAAGAGGTCTGAAAAGGATGAGCGACTGCCGGCGGCTCAGGGGGCGCATCCTTCTCTCGTTATTTTTGACCGTGCTCTGTTGTTCGACCTCAGCGGGCCGGGCATGCGCCGAGAGGCTCGCCTTCGAGAGATCCATGATGGGAACCTCCGTCGAGGTGATTGTGTGCGGGGCGGCCCCGGCAGTGGCGGAGGAGGCGGTGGAAAAGGCCTTTGGAGAGGTCAAAAGGATCGAAAGAAAACTCTCGGCTCACAGGAAGGACTCCGAGCTGTCCGAGATCAACCGGGAGGCGGGTGTGAAGTGTGTCGAGGTGGACGAAGAGATGTACCGGTTGATCGAGGCGTCGAAGGTTTTTTCGGTTCTGAGCAGTGGGGCCTTTGACATCACGGTACAGTGTCTCGCGGGCCTCTGGGACTTCGGCGGGCCGGAATTTCATGTGCCGCCGCCTTCCCGGGTGAAAAGCCGGCTGGACCGGGTCGATTACCGAAAGATTCGTTTGGGGAAAAAGGACTCCACCGTGTTCCTCGAGAAGGCGGGCATGGCGATTTCGCTCGGCGGCATCGCCAAGGGGTATGCCGTGGACAGGGCCGTAGCCGTCCTCCGGGCTTCCGGAATCCCGGCGGGCGTTGTCAGCGCAGGAGGCGACCTCTTCGCGTTCGGGCGAAAAGAGAACGGGGCGCCCTGGAAGGTAGGCGTGAGGAACCCGAGGGCCCACGATCGGAACATCGCCCTGCTTCCCGTGTCGAATATGGCGGTGGCAACTTCCGGCGATTATGAGCGCTACCGGATTCTTGACGGCAAACGGTACCACCACATCATTGATCCCCGGACGGGCTATCCGGGCGAGGGCTGCATGAGCGTGACCGTGGTTGCCGACAACGCCATGACGGCGGACGCCCTGGCGACTGCCGTATTCGTCCTGGGGCCGCAGGCCGGGATGGCCCTCTTGGAAAGGCTTCCGCAGGTGGAAGGAATCATCGTGGATGAAGGCGGGAAGATTTCGGCTTCTTCAGGTATGGCCGGGGTGGATGAGGGAGCGGCCGATGAGCAACCCGGGCCGCCCCATTTGCATCAAAAAGATACTGTGTTGGAGTGGAAATGAGCCCGATCCGAAAGACGGTTGTCCGCCTGTTTCTGAAAAAGGGGAAGAAAAGGTATGGAGGCTGAAGGCAGGGCCCGTGCGATTCGGGGCCTCGAGGATGTGATCGCCGCGGAAACCCGCGTCGGGTATGTGGACGGTGTGAACGGAAAGCTGTATTACGCCGGATACGAGATCGGCGATCTGGCGAAGCATGCCGGTTTCGAGGAGTGCGTTTTCCTCCTCTGGAACGACCGCCTGCCCACGAAGAGGGAGCTGGCGGCCTTCCGCGACGAACTGATCTCGGAAATGGTCCTGCCGCGACCTCTCGTTCAGTGGTTCAAACGGGTTCCGCGAGGCGTCCACCCGATGGTGATGCTGCGCTCGGCGGTCTCGGACCTTGCGCTCTACGACAAAGAGACAGAGGACAATTCCATGGAGGCGAACCGTCGCAAGGCGGCTCGCATCGTCGCCAAGGTTCCTGCGATCATCGCCGGTTTCTACCGCATTTACAACGGAAAAGGGCTGGTTCCCCCGGACCCGAAGAAAAGTTTGGCCGTGAATTTCCTCAGGATGTTCACGGGCAGGGAGCCGGACAAGATGTCCCGGGAGGCGATGGAGCTGATGTTTGTTCTCCATGCGGATCACGGTTTCAACGCCTCGACCTTCGCGGCGAGGGTGACGGCCAGTACACTGGCCGATATGTATGCGGCGGTGACGGCCGCGATCGGGGCCTTGAAGGGGCCCCTCCACGGCGGAGCCAATCAGAGGGTCATGGAGATGCTGGAGGGGATAGGATCTCCGGAGGACGTCGATGACTATATCGACGGGATGCTGGCCCGGAAGGAGAGGATCATGGGCTTCGGCCACAGGGTCTACAAGGTGGAAGATCCGCGGGCCCGGTATCTCCGGAGGTATGCGGAGAGCCTGTGTGGAAGCGATGCGGCTTTGCATCCCTATTACGAAATCAGCCGCCGTATTGAACAACGAGTGAAAAAAGCCAAGGGAATGTATCCGAACGTGGACTTCTACTCCGCCACGGTTCAGCACGCTCTGGGTATCCCGGTGGAGTATTACACAACGGTGTTTGCCGCCTCGCGCACCGCGGGCTGGACCGCTCATGTGATGGAGCAGCACGCGGACAATCGGCTGATGCGACCCCGCTCCCAATTCGTGGGGAAGATTCCCCGAAGATACGTTCCGATCGAAAAAAGAAAGAAATGATGCGGACCCCGGGGCCCGTTGGCGGGGCGTCGTCCCGCCGCCGGGGGTTCAAAAGACATAGCGTAATCTGATAGGATCTGCGTTGATTCAGCGGCTCTGCTCAACCGTACGGAATGGCAGTGGGGACGGGCGAACATGCACGCCTGGAAAGAAGAAGTCATGAGAAGGGAGTCCGACCTCGACCTGAAGGAGCAGATCGTCCGGATTGTGGACGAGGTGGCTGAGACCTACGTCTATGACGACATCCTGGCGAATGTAGGGGATTATCCGATGCCTTCCCGGCAGGAGATCATCACGATCCTGGACGAGGTGGAGGAGGTGATCTATCCGGGGTACTACGGGGACTGGAGAGCGGATCGAATCAACTACAAATACTATCTCGGCACCAGGATGAACCAGATCTACGAGGGGTTCAGCCGGCAGATCGCCAAAAGCCTTCGGCATAATTGTGTGGGGGCCCACCAGGTCTGTGACCGATGCATGCGCAGAGGCCGGGAAGAGGCGATCGTGTTCATGAGAAAGATTCCGGAGATCCGCAGGTTGATGCGGGGCGACGTGGAGGCGGCCATGCGCGGGGATCCCGCCGCGTCCCGTTTCGAGGAGATCATCTTCGGGTATCCGGGCATCAAGGCGATGACCATCTACCGGGTCGCGCACGAGCTCTTCCATCAGGAGATTCCCATCCTGCCCCGCATCATGACGGAATACGGCCACATGGTTACCGGCATCGATATCCATCCCGGCGCTCACATCGGGGAGCGGTTTTTCATCGATCACGGGACCGGGGTGGTCATCGGGGAAACCTGTGTAATCGGGAACGATGTGAAGATCTACCAGGGGGTTACGCTGGGGGCGCTGAGCCTGCCTCGGGACGAGGCCGGAGAACTGGTACGGGGAACGAAAAGGCACCCGACCGTAGAGGACGGGGTGACGATCTACGCGGGGGCCACCATACTCGGAGGCGAGACGACGATCGGCGCCGGATCGGTCGTGGGAGGAAATGTATGGCTTACGGGCACGATCCCGGCGGGCACCAAGGTGGTGATCGAACCGCCGCGGCTGCAGGTCCGGGAAGGACACGTTGAGGAAGAGGAGCCAGTGATCGATTTCCAGATATAATCGGAAACGGAGAAGAGAAAAATGTGGGAGTATACGGAGAAGGTATTCGATCATTTCAAGAACCCGAGGAATGTGGGTGAGGTGGAGAACCCGGATGGAATCGGGGACGTGGGCTCTCTGGCCTGCGGAGATGCGCTTCGCCTGACCTTCAAACTGGACGAAGAGGGACGAATCAAGGAGGCCAAGTTCAAGACCTTCGGGTGCGCCAGCGCGATCGCCTCCTCGTCCGCCCTGACCGAGATGATCAAGGGCAAGACCCTCGAGGAGGCCGAGAAGATCACGAACCAGGACATCGCGGACTACCTCGGCGGGCTGCCGGAAGAGAAGATGCACTGCTCCGTCATGGGCAAGGAAGCCCTCGATGCCGCAATCGCCTATTACAGGGGAGAAACGCAACAGGAAGACCGCGAAGATATTGTGTGCAAGTGCTTCGGCGTTACCGGCGAGGAGATCAGGGAGGTTGCCCGGTTGAACGGCCTGAAAACGGTGGAGCAGGTCACCCACTACACGAAGGCGGGGGGCGGATGCACCACCTGTCATCCGGAGATTCAGGAGATTCTGCGGGAAATCGCGGAAGAGGCGGAGAGGGAGCGAAAGGCCCTTGCCGCGCAGTCAGGCAGAAAGCTGACGAATCTGCAAAAGATCAAGCTGATCGAAGAAACGATGGACCGGGAAATCCGGCCCTCCCTGAAGCAGGACGGGGGGGATATCGATCTCGTCGACGTTGAGGGGAACAAGGTCTACGTGGGGTTTCGAGGGACGTGTTCTTCGTGTCCGAGTTCTGAATTTACCCTCAAGGGCTATGTGCAGGAAAAACTCCGGGAGTTTGTAAGCCCTGACATCGAAGTAGAGGAAATGACGCCATGACGGAAACAGTCTATCTAGACAACAATGCAACGACCCGGGCCGCTCCCGAAGTCGTGGAGGCCATGCTGCCGTATTTTTCCGACCTGTACGGGAACCCGTCCAGCATGCACACCTTCGGGGGGCAGGTGGGCCGCAGGGTTGAGGAGGCCCGGGAAAAGGTAGCCGCCCTGCTGGGGGCGCAGCCGGACGAAATCGTTTTCACGAGCTGCGGCACCGAGAGTGACAATGCCGCGATCATGGGCACCCTGGATCGTTACCCGGAAAAGCGGCATTTCGTGACCACCCGGGTGGAGCACCCTGCCGTCTGGAACCAATGTCCTTATTTGCGGAGCAAGGGCTATCGCGTCACCGAGCTTTCGGTCGATCGGAAGGGTCGGCTGGATCTCGAGGAACTCCGGTCGGTGCTAACCGACGATACGGCGATGGTCAGTGTCATGTATGCCAATAACGAGACGGGCGTGATTTTTCCGATTGAGGCTATCGGCGAAATCGTAAAGGCGAGGGGGATCCCCTTTCACACGGACGCCGTTCAGGCCGTGGGCAAGATTCCCCTGGACATGAGCCGGCAGCCTGTTGACATGCTTTCCCTTTCCGGGCACAAGCTCCACGCTCCCAAGGGGATCGGTGTGCTGTACTTGAGGCGTGGGACCAAATTTTCGCCTCTCATGAAGGG
>WFRX01000150.1 GCA_015486285.1 bacterium | reverse complement strand
AGCAGCCTCCGGGGCCTGTTCCGCTTCCTGCAGAAGGAGGGGTACATGCAGGAAAACCCGACCGAGCTGCTCGAGGTCCCGCGTCTCGGGGTCCCCCTGCCCAAGAACCTCACCCTGGACGAGGTGGAGCGCCTCCTGGCCCAGCCCGACCCGGCCGAGCCCCTCGGCGTCCGGAACCAGGCCATGCTGGAACTCCTCTACGCAACGGGCCTCCGGGTCTCCGAGCTGCTGGCACTGAGGTTGCAGGACCTCAACCTGGAAGTGGGCTACGTCGTGGCTTACGGCAAGGGGAAAAAGGAGAGGCTCGTGCCGGTCGGGGAGGTGGCCCTGGAGAAGATCAAGACATACCTGACCACGGTGCGGCCCGGGCTGGCCAAGGCCGTGCGGGATCCCCACGTGTTTCTGAACCGGTCCGGCAGAAGGCTGAGCCGCCAGGGATTCTGGAAGCTCCTCCACCGGTACGCCCTGCAGGCCGGCATCACCTCGACCGTCACCCCGCATGTCCTGCGTCATTCCTTTGCCACCCACCTGCTGGAGCGCGGGGCCGACCTGCGGTCCGTGCAGCTCATGCTCGGCCACGCAAGCATCTCGACAACACAGATCTACACGCACCTGAACCGGGAGAGATTGAAGGAGGTCTACCAGCGCCACCACCCGCGAGCCAAGTGACGCATTTTCAGGCAGCCCCCAGAGGGAACAGGCATGGATGTCATCACCACCCACGTCAACGCGGACTTCGACTCCCTCGGGTCGATGATCGCCGCGAAGAAGCTCTACCCGGGCGCGGTCCTGGTCTTCCCCGGCTCCCAGGAAAAGAGCCTCCGGCGCTTCTTCCTGGAGAGCGTCCTCTACACGGTTCCCTTTGAAAAGCTGCGGCGGATCGACCTGGCCAGCGTCACCCGCCTCATCCTCGTGGACATCCGTCAGTGGGACCGCATCGGGCGGTTCCAGCAAGTCGTGGACGATCCGAACGTGGAGATCCACATCTACGACCACCACCCGCCCACCGAACACGACATCCAGGGCGATGTGGAGATCTACAAGCCTTACGGCGCCAGCGTGACCCTGATGGTGGAACTCCTCCAGGAGCGCTCTCTCTCCCTGACGCCGGAAGAGGCCACGATCCTGATGCTCGGCATCTACGAGGACACCGGGTGCCTGACCTTTTCCTCCACCACGGTCAACGACCTGAGGGCCGCGGCCTGGCTGCTCGAACGCGGGGCCGACCTGAACGCGGTCTCGGACCTGATCACGCCGGAACTCACCCAGGAACAGGTCGGGGTCCTGAACGAAATGATCCAGACCCGCAGGACCTACACCTTCGAGGGGATCGAGGTCACCGTGGCGGAGGCGAGCGCGGACGGGTACGTGGGAGACCTGGCCGTCCTGGTTCACAAGCTCAAGGACATGGAGAACCTGGACGTCCTGTTCGTGCTCGCCCGCATGGAAAACCGCATCTTTCTGGTCGCCAGGAGCCGGATCCCGCAAGTGGATGTGGGCGCCATCGCAAGGGCCTTCGGCGGCGGCGGCCATCCCACGGCCGCGTCGGCGACGCTCAAGGACCTGACCCTGTTCCAGGCGCGCGAGCAGCTCCTCGTCCTGCTGGCCGATCATTTGAAGCCGCTGGACGAGAAGCAGACGGTGCGGGACCACATGAGCTTCCCGGTGAAATCCATGGACGTGGGCGATACGGTACGGGAGGCCGCGGAGACCCTCAACCGGTACAACATCAACAGCCTGCCGATCCTCGACGCGGGAAAGGTGTGCGGGATTCTCACGCGGCAGATCGTCGAGAAGGCCGCCTATCACGGGCTGAAGGACCGCAAGGTGGGAGAGTTCATGAGTTCGGACTTTGCGACCCTGTCTCCGGACGAGCCCCTCCGGCGGGCCCGGGACCTGCTGCTCAAGGGCGGCCAGCGCTTCGTGCCGGTTCTGGAGGGGGAAGAGCTCGTGGGCCTGCTGTCGCGCACGGACCTGCTGCGCAGCATCGCGCGCACCCTGCCGCCGCTCCCGCGGGACCCCCTGGCCGAAGGCGCGGCCGCCGAGGCCGAGGCGCGCGAGAGGGGCGTGGCCCGCCTCATGCGCGAGAGACTGCCGACGCGCGCCTTCGAGCTTCTCGGGGAGCTGGGCGAGATCGCCGAGTCGCTCCGGATGCACGCCTACCTGGTGGGGGGCGTGGTCCGCGACTGCCTGCTGCGCAGGAACAACCTGGACATCGACATCGTTGTGGAAGGCGACGGGCTGCGGTTCGCCGAGAAGATCTGCGAGCGGTACAAGGCGAGAAGGCGGAGCCACGAGCGCTTCGGAACCGCCCGGGTAATCTTCCCCGACGGCTTCCGGATCGACGTGGCCACGGCGCGGCTCGAGTATTACGAGAAGCCGGCATCCCTGCCGAACGTGGAGTGGAGTTCCCTGAAGCTCGACCTCTACCGCCGGGACTTCACCATGAACGCCCTGGCGGTGCGGCTCGATCCGGCGCGCTTCGGGGAGCTGGTGGACTTCTTCGGCGGCGAGAAGGACATCAAGGACAAGGTGGTCCGCGTGATCCAGAACCTGAGCTTCATCGAGGACCCGACCCGGATCTACCGGGCCCTGCGGTTCTCCGTGCGGTTCGGGTTCTCCCTGGGCCACCAGACCCGCACGCTGATGCAGAACGCGATCCAGATGGAGCTGCCCGCACAGCTCGACGGCAGAAGGCTGTTCGTAGAACTCAAACTGATTCTCCAGGAAGAGCGGCCCGCGGAAATCGTAGAGAGGATGCAGGAATTCGATTTGCTGCGGGTGATCCATCCGGACCTGGTCCTCGACAAGAGGCTGCAGACCATCCTGGAAAACGCCCGGCAGGTCTCGTCCTGGTTCCGCCTGCTCTACCTGGACATCCCGTGGAAGGAGTGGCTCTATCACTTTCTCTGTCTGCTGGCCCTGCTGGACGATGAGGCCGTGGATGCGGTCGCGAAGCGGCTGGCGATCGCGGGAAAGAAGGTCACCACGGTCCTGAAGGCGAAGGGGGAGGGCGAGAACGTCTTGAAGCGGATGGCCATGAGACCGAAGGGCCTGAATCCGGGCCGCATCTACCGGTGGCTCCATCCCCTGCCGATCGAGGTCCTCCTCTACATGATGACCAAAACGGGGCGGGAAAAGACCCGGCAGGCCATCTCCCTCTACATTACCAAGCTTCGTTCCGTCAAGGTGTCGGTTACGGGCAGGGACCTCGAGGAGATGGGATACGAGCCGGGCCCCCGGTACCGGGAGATCCTGGAGAAGGTGCTGGACGCGAAGCTCAACGGCCTTGTCACCGACCTCGACACGGAGAAGGAGTGGATCGCCCGGAATTTCCCCATCCGGGGAGGCCCGGCGGGCGGGCCGCATTGACAAGCAGGAAGACCATCTGCTAGAGCCTGTTAGCAGGTTCAAAACCCTTTCCTCGAAAGCACGAGACCTTTCATGGATCTACAGAAACTGGCGATCGTGGTGCCGCCGCTCCTCCTGGCCATCATCCTCCACGAGGTGATGCACGGGTATATCGCCTACCGGCTGGGGGACCCGACCGCGAAACTGATGGGCCGCCTGACCCTGAACCCGGTCGCCCACATCGACCCCCTCGGTTCGGTGATCATCCCCGCGATGCTCTTCGTGACCCACGCGCCCTTTCTTTTCGGCTGGGCAAAGCCGGTGCCCGTAAACTTCTTCCGCCTCCGGGACCCGAAGAGGGACATGGTCTGGGTCGCCGCAGCGGGGCCGCTCACGAACCTCGCCCTGGCGGCTGTGAGCGGCGTGTGCTATCAACTGGTCTTTCTGGCCGCGAATATGCTTCCGCCGTCGACATACGGGATGCTCGGCTTTTTCAAGGGCATGGCCGAATTCAGTGTAGCCATCAACGTGCTGCTGGCCCTGTTCAACCTGATCCCCGTTCCGCCCCTCGACGGAGGCAGGATCCTCGTGGGACTTCTTCCGCGGGAGCAGGCCGCCGTGGTGAGCCGCGTCGAGCCGTACGGCATGCTGCTCGTAGTGGGCCTGATCTTTCTCAATCCCTTCGGCGTGATGAACGTTCTCTGGCACTTCATGTCATTGCTGACGCGGGCCTTGCTCGGGATATAGGATCGAAGATTCTGGGACCCGGACCTGCGTGAGGCAAGCCGGCGTCCGTCGCGCACTCGCAGACCTTCACGGAATCAGGACATTGATGACCTACCAGGTGAAATTGCAGGACTTCGAGGGCCCCCTTGATCTCTTGCTGCATTTGATACGCAAGAACGAACTGGACATCTACAATATCCCGGTGGCGGAGATCGCCAGCCAGTACCTTGCCTACGTGGAGGTCCTGGAATCCCTGAACCTGGACGGGGTCGGGGACTTTCTCGTCATGGCCGCCACCCTGGCCTATCACAAGTCCAAGATGCTCCTGCCCTCGCCGGCGGAGGCGGAAGAGGACGAGGAGGATGAATTCGAGTCCCTCGAGTCCCTGCGGCGCAGGCTCATCGAGTATCAGCGGTACAAAGAGGTGGCCCAGGCCCTGGGGGAGAAGGACCTGCTGAACCGGGACGTGTTCAAGGTGCGCCTTCCGGTCGACAGCGACGGCATCCCGGAAGAGCCGCCCATCCTGAAGGCGAGTCTTTTCGATCTCCTGGACGCATTCCGTAGGGTCATCGAGCAGGCCCCGAAGGAGGCCCTCCATGAGGTGATGCCGGAGCGCGTCCGGCTCGTGGACCGGATCGTTGAAGTGCTGGACAAGGTGACGGAAAAACAGTCGCTGCCCTTCGAGGAGCTCTTCGACGGCGTGCCGACGCGCGAGGGGATCATCGTTACGTTCCTGTCGATCCTTGAACTCGTTCGGTTGCGGTTGCTCCGGGCGTACCAGTTCGAGCCCTTCGGGGCCGTGCAGGTGCGGGCGCTGGGGGACGAAAACGATCAAAGGGAAAAACTGAAGGAGACCCTGAAAAGCCGTGAATCCTGACGAAAAGAACGAAAACGATCCCGCCCTGGAATTCGGTGGGGGGGAAGGCGATCCGGCCGCAGAGTTCGGCGGGCGGGACAGTGATCCCGCTGTGGATTCCGACGGCCGGGAAGGCGAAAAGGGCGAGCCTGCTATCGTTGTACTGGAGCCGGAGGAGGCCGGGGCGACCGACGGCCCTGTCCCTTCGGAGGCCGGTGCGCGGGACGGGCCGGATGGGGAAGCCGGGGAAGGGGATGGTGAAGGGGAGGGTGATGGT
>WFRX01000149.1 GCA_015486285.1 bacterium | reverse complement strand
TACCCGAGGCTGGCCTATTCGGCGCAGGGCAGGATCCTTGCGGCCCGGGCGCTTCTGGAGGGAACACTCGAGGTGACGGACCGCTTTGTGGAGTCCCTGTACGAGTGCACCCTTTGCGGCGCGTGCGGCCCGGAGAGGATGGGGAGATCGAGCTGTTCGGTCCACCGACAGCAGGTGAATATCTTGCGGGCCCTGCGGGCCGACCTGGTAAAGATGGGCAAGGCCCCCACCGGGCCGTACCGAAAGGTGGCCGCCGCCATCGAAAAGTCGGGCAACCGCTTCGGGACGGCACGGGGCGGGAGGGACCGGTGGGTCCCGGAAGGGATGGAGATTCCCGCAAAGGCGGAAACCGTCTATTTTGCCGGCTGTGTCGCCTCCTTCAAGTCTCCGGAGATCGCCCGGTCGACGGCCCGGCTGCTGCAGGCCGGCGGGCTTGCCTTCACCGTCCTCGGCGAAGAGGAGTGGTGCTGCGGCAATCCCCTTTCCGCCTCCGGCCAGCAGGACGCCTTCCGAGCCGTGGCCGAACACAACATCCAGGCCATCCGGGACGCAGGGGCGAAACAGGTCCTCACCTCCTGTGCCTGCTGCTACAACGTCCTCAAGTTCCGGTACCCGGAGATCGCCGGCGATCCCGGTTTCGAGGTCGTCCACACCACCGAGATCCTTGCGAAATGGATCGATGAAGGCACGCTCAGGCCGGCAAGGGCGCTGTCCGGGGCCCTGACCTACCAGGACCCGTGTCACCTGACCCGGGTCAACGCGCCCGGAGTTTCCCTCTTCGAGGAACCGAGAAAGGTGATCCAAAGCATCCCGGGGATATCCTTCTCGGAGATGGAAGGCAACGGCATGTTCACCCAGTGCTGCGGGAGGAGCCCCTATGAACTGCCGGAACTCTCCCTGCACACCGGGATGAACCGGATCCGTGACGCCCAGGCCGCGGGCGCGGACACGATTGTCACAAGTTGCGCCTTCTGCAACTGGAGCCTCGCCAGGGCGGCCCGCCGGATGGACGGGGCCATGAAGGTGACGGATCTCGCCATCCTGCTCGCCGACGCGGTCGGCTGCTGAAGGAGGGGTTTCCCTTTCCTTGCTCCACACCGGAGGTCGTCCTCATGAACCTGGGAACCAAGCTCGCGAAGAACGCCCGGGAGATCCCCGACAAGCCGGCGATCTTCTTCGAGGACCGTAAGATATCGTACGCCGCGTTGAACGAGCGAGCGGCGCGCGTTGCGAACGTCCTGGCGGCCCTGGGCCTCGAGCCGGGCCGGAGGGTAGCGGTCATCCTGCGGAATCGGCCGGAGTGCCTGGAGATCATCCACGGCCTCGCCAAGGCAGGCATGACCCTCGTGCCGGTGAACTGGCGGTTCGCCTCCGAGGAGATACGATACGTGATCGACCATTCCGAGGCCTCCGCCGTGATCTTCTCCGAGGAGTTCTTCGAAAAGATCCAACCGATCGTGAAGGCCCTGCCACGGCTGAAGCCCGGGCGGTACATCTGCCTGGGCAGCAGCGCGCCAAGCGGCATGCACGCCTACGAGGAGCTTCTGGCCGGGGCCTCGGCCGCCGAGAGGGAACGGAGCCTGGAGCCCACCGAAACCTTCTTCATCGGCTACACCTCCGGCACCACTGGATTTCCCAAGGGGGCCCTCAGCCCGCACGGGGACTGGGAAATCAGGGCCCTGGGCCTGGCCGCCCTCTTCCGTCTCGACGAGAACGACATCCAACTCCTGACCATGCCCCTCTTCCACGCCAACGCGATCAACACGTCGACCGTCGCCCACTATCTCGGCCAGACCGTGGTCGTCATGCCCCGCTTCGATCCGGAGGAGGCGCTCCGGTTGATCGAAAGGCGCCGAGCCACCTATTCCTCCATGGTGCCCACCATGTTCAACCGGTTCAAGAATCTCCCCCCCGAGGTCTTCCGGAAATATGACGTGAGCTCCATGCGGTCCCTGATCCAGTCCTCCGCCCCCATCCCCTTCTCCACCAAGGAGTGGATCCTGGAACATTTCAAGGATGCGGGGCTTCACGAATTTTACGGAGGCACTGAAGTAGGCGTGGTTACGTACCTGCCTCCCGAAGAGCAGTTGACACGGCCGGGCTCCATCGGCAGGGCGTTACCCACCGTAGAGATCAAACTCGTGGATGACCAGGGAAGAGAAGTACCCCGAGGGGAGGTGGGGCAGCTCATCTCCCGCCCCCTGGACCCGAGCGTGCCCGGCCGGGCCTCCGGCTACCTGAAGGACGAAGAGGCGACGAAGAAATATTTCAAGGAAGGATGGTTCTACAGCGGCGACATGGCGCGCGTGGACGAGGACGGCTTCTACTACCTCGTCGACCGGAAGTTCGACATGATCATCAGCGGCGGGGAGAACATCTACCCCGCCGAGATCGAGGCCGTTCTCTACAGGCACGAGAAGGTCTTCGAGGCGGCGGTTATCGGCGTGCCGGACGACGAGTGGGGAGAATGCGTCAAGGCGGTGGTTATCCTGAAAGAGGGCGCGCAGGCCACGGAAGAGGAAATCATTCGTCATTGCCGGGCGCACCTGGCAGGCTACAAGGTTCCCCGCTCCGTGGATTTCGCGCGGGATTTCCCGAGGACGGCCACCGGGAAGATTCTGAAGAAGGTACTCAGGGCCCCTTACTGGAAAGACCGCGCGGTCAAGATCTGAAGACCTGTCCCCTCCTGCCCGATCAGTAGGAACGGGGCATACCCAAGTCGTATTGGGCGACCGTGTTCAGCGCCATCTCGTTGGTTACGGGCGCGATCGCATTCAGCCGCAGATCCCGCCATAACCGCTCCACGCCGTATTCGCACATGTATCCGCTCCCGCCCATGGTCTGGATGGCGCGGTCCGCGGCGTAGATCGAGCCGTGGGAGGCGGCGTACTTCGCCATGGTTGTCGCCATGGCGCATTTCGGGGATCCCTGGTCGTACAGCCAGGCGGCTTCATATACCTTCAGCCTCGCCGCCTCCAGCATGACCTTCGCCTCGGCAAGGGGAAACTGCAGCCCCTGGTAGGAGCTGATCGGCCGCTCGCCCCAGATGACCCGCTCATTGGCGAACTCCACCGCTTTGGCGATCGCCAAAAGGCCCGAGCCCACCGCAAGGGCGGCTACCACGATGCGCTCGGGATTGAGCACGTCGAACATCGCCTTCAGGACATGGCCTTCCCGGCCGATGATGTTCTCCTTGGGGATCTCCATGCCGTCGATGAACACGGCATGGGTGTCCACGAAACGCGAGCCGAGCTTCTTGAACGGCCGGGCCTCAACGTGCGGGTCGGGAAGGTCGCCCACGAGAATGGACAGCCCACGCGTCTTGTGCGCCGGGTCCAGGGGAGAGGTCCGCACGTAAAGGGCGATGTGGGTCGACTCTTCCATGTGGGAGATGAACATCTTGCGGCCGGTCACCACATAGCGATCCCCCTTCAACTCCGCCCGCGTCGAAATGTTGGTGACATTGGAGCCGGCGTCCGGTTCTGTAAACGCGCCGGCCCAGACCTCTCCCTTGACCAGGCCGGGCAGATACTTTTCCTTTTGGGCCTCTGTCCCGTGGCGGGAGATCAGGTACCCACCGAAAACCGGCCCCCCGACCAGGATGCCGGCGGCGCCCATGCCGACGCCGTTCGCCGCCAACGCTTCCGCCGCGATGGCCAGATCCAGGAGTCCTGTCCCGCCGCCGCCGTATTCTTCCGGGATGGCCATGCCGACGATTCCGCTGGCCACCAGCGCATCAATAAACTCCCTCGGATGACAGTGTTCTTCATCGATTCTCTGCCAGTATTCCTCTCCGAAATCTCCCGCGATCTTGGCCGCCAGCTCGCGCATCATCTGCTGCTCATCGGTGTAGCCGAACTCCATGACCCTTATCCTTTCACCAGTTTTTCCGCCAGATCCCCAAGATTCAGCTCGAGCAATCTCTCCCTCCCCGGACGGCCGTCGGCATCGATGCCGCGCATGGCATAATACTCCTTCAGCATCTTGTCCATGTCGGGAACGCTCCCGGCGGTGGGCCCGCTTTCCAGGGGCGTCATGATTCGGTCGGGCAGTCTCTCATCCTCCGCCCTCATGCCCATCAGATTGGACAGGCCGCGCTTCAGCAATACGATCCGCTCGGCCGTCTTCAACAGCTCCTCCTGCGTGAAGTCCGCGCCGGTCGTGGTCCGGTGGGCATCCACCAGGTCCGTGAACCCGATCGTACCCATTACATACAGGCACATGGAGCTTGCATTGCACAGGTTGCCGAGGCTTTCGGAGGCCACGGTCATCTCCGCCTTGCCCTCGCTCGTCATCGGTTCGTATTCGCCGGTGAGACCCAACTCCGGGTATTTCGAGAAATTTTCTTCGATCAGGAAGTGGATGGAATCCGTGTGCACCCCCCCGCGGGCCGGGATCACCTGGGCCAGTCCCTGTCCGTGAAAGCCCCGCGGGTCGTGCATGGGCATCTCCAGCCCCTTCACCTCCACGGCGAAGTCCGCGGCATTGCCGCCGATCTTCTTCGCGGCCCTTCGAACGCCTTCGGCCAGCACATCCCCGATGCCCTCGCGCTTGCCGATCTTATGAATCATGGCCAGCGCCGCATCGATGTCCCCCCACTTGAGTTCGATACCGCCGGTGTCCTCTGTGCCGATCAGGCCATTTTCGAAGCACTCCGTCGCAAAGGCGATCGCGGAACCGCACGAGATCGTATCGAGGCCGTACCGGTTGCAGGTCTCGTTGGCCTTGACGATTCCCTGCAGGTTGTTGTTCATCAGCATGAGGCCGAAGTTCAGGCAGGTCTGGAATTCCGGTCCCGGGCCCTCCTCCGTCCGGTACGGGCCTTCGTCCACCTTCACCACCCGCTTGCACCCGATCGGGCACGCGTGGCAGCTCTTGCTTCTCACGAGCAATTCACTGATCGCGAAGCCCCGGATCGGCTTTGCAAACGAATAGAGATCCCCCTGGCTCCAGTTCTTGCCGCACACCCCGCCGTGCTTGGTGCCCGCAACCATTCCAATGGCCGTACCGTGCTCACGCCACGCCTTGGCCAGCCCCGCCTCTTTGATCTTTGCCCGGGCCTCCTGAACCGCCTTTTTGAATTCCTCCGGATCCGCTATGGGAACCTCCTTTGTCCCCCGAACCACGACGGCCTTGAGTTTCTTGGACCCGAAAACGGCCCCCAGACCGCACCGCCCGGCGAAATCGCCCTTTTCACCGGCCACCGCGGCGAACTTCACCTGCTTCTCGCCCGCCGGCCCGATGGACAGGATGCCGGCGCCGCCCTGAACCCCCTTTTCCTTCAACTCCGCCTTGACCCGGTCTTCGGTCTCATAGACATCCTTGCCCCATAGATCCGAGGCATCCCGAATCTCGGACCGGTCCTCATCGATCCAGAGGGCCACCGGGGCGTCCGCCCGCCCCTTCACGATGAGACCATCGTACCCGGCAAACTTCAGCTGGGCCGCGAAGTGCCCTCCGCAGTTCGCCTCGCCCCAGAGACCGGAGAGCGGCGACCTGGCCGCCACAACGAACCGGGCCCCGCCGGGAAAACCGGTGCCGGCCAGCGGCCCGGTCATGATGAACACCTGGTTCTCGGGCGACAGGGGCTCCACATCCTCCAGTCCCCGATCCAGAAAGAGCCTGGCCGCCAGCCCGGAACCGCCCAGGTATTGACGGAGGACATCCTCGTCCACCGAAATCGTCTCCGTTGAACCCTGGCTCAGATCCACCTCCAGTATCCTGTTCTGATAACCTTTCATCGCGTTCCCTCCGAAACCGAAGTTGTCTCGACACCCATTTCCCGCCCCGCCACAAGGAAAACATCGCTATGCTTCCCTGGCCGAAATCGAGCTGTCATGTGCTGTCCCGGGTTCCGTCGCATATTTGTGCCGGGCGACTTTTTCCAGTACTACCAGTCCTTCATGGCCTTCAACGGCGGATTCATGTCGATCACCATGTCAAGGGTGTCGAGCACGCCCGGCGGATTGGACACATTGTCCGGATCCAGGCCTTCCTTGATCTTGCGGGCAAAATCCCCGTAGTTCGGACCGTAAAGAGGGCTGTCGTGACCCAGGGGGCTCATGATCTGATTGAAGAAATTGAGGCCGCCCACCGCCGCGACGAGCTTGGGGGACGCGAAATGATAGAACTCTGCGATCTTGAGCCCTTCTTCCGGGCCCGCGTCCTGGTCGGAATGGAGGATGAATTCGAGGTATCCGCTGTGCCCGAAATCATTCATCTGGAACCACCCCCGGTCTCCGTGGTCTTCCATCAGCGGCGGCGTGTAGTTCTTCTTCATCTTCGCAAATTCCACGCCGCTCTGCACGCTCGCGTCCAGGGAATCGAGCTGCCCGGTGGTAGACATGAAGGTGCCGGTGAGATACCACATGGTCACCGCGTCGCCGCTCTGCATCCAGGATCCGTCCATCTGCCGCGTCCGGCGCAGGGTGCATCCGAGCTTGTCGGCAATGGTCAAAAGAACCTTTTCTTCGTACTCGAGCTGCCTCTTGGACGCATAGCCGATGAGCATGACTCGGTTGATCATGAACTCGGCGACTTCCTTCCGCTTCTGTTCCGGATCCTTGGGCCAGAGCTTCCAGAACTGCTCTTTGGAGCCGGACCTGGCGATGTACCGCCAGGCGATGGGCACCCGGGTCATGGCCGCCGCGATCTCCGCATGGGCGATCTCGTACATGAACTCCACCATCACATCCTTGTTCGGGCAGGAGAAGTTGTACCACTTCTGTCTGTCTGTCGGCAGCACGAAGAAGGTGTGGCGGTCCATCTGCATCGGTTTGAGCTTGGCGGTATGGAAGGGGAGAAGCCGTACGCACATCCGGGTAACGATCCCGAGAGAACCGAGCCATCCGATATGGCCCCGCAGCAGGCCCCTCAGGTCAGGGCCGATCCCTTCCCCCCAGAACCCGTCGCTCCCGGACGCGAACGACCCCAGACGAACCAGTTCCCCGCCCGGAAGGATCCATTCCACGCCCATGATCCTTCTCGGGGCGAGACCGGCCCTGTACGTAAGGGGCGAAAAGCCGAAAAGAAGGTGGTTGGGAATCACGCCGACCTGGGAACCGCCGCCGGGAACGACTGTGTAGAGCCCGTGCTTGAGGGCCTCCGCCTGAAGCTGTGCGAAATTCACGCCCGCGCCGACCGTGGCGTTCATGTTCTTGGCGTCGATTTCCAGGTCGTCCATCCGCTTGAAGTCCATATGCAGGCACCCCTCGAACCGCGCGCCGGCCTGGGGCGTCCAGAAGGTGACCGAGGGCGTGTAGCCGATCTTATAGCGGCCGGCGACCTTGACGATTTTCTGCACTTCCTCGGTCGTTGCCGGCATGATCACGATGTCCGGAGTGGTGCCGAGGGTCTGCGTCTCCGGGTTGACAAAGGCCCTGTCCTTGTTCTTGTAAGCCTGCCGGATCTCCGGATCCCGGCTGATGTTCTCGGGCCCGACAATGGCTTCCAATGTTCGGTAGATCTCCTCCGGTATCATCACAGCCCACCCTTTCCGTAAATGGATTCAGCCAGTATCTGCGTAATGTCATAGCATCGGATCGGCCGGTCCCGGTCCCCGGCGGCCTTGGTGAAGGCATCCTTGCAGTACGGACAACTGACGACGAGCGCCTCGATGCCCACATCCTCGGCCTCGTCCAGCCGGTGGTTCGCCACATGCTCCGCATAGTCCGGATAGGCCTCGGCCACACCGGCGCCGGCACCACAACACAGGGTGCTCATCCCGTTTCGAATCATCTCTTTCAGTTCGATCCCCGGAATGCTCGCCAGGATCTCCCGGGGCTCCATGATGACCCCATGGATCCCCCTTCGCCAGACCTTCGGCGGGATGGTAACCCCGTATTTTCCCCGCTCCCCGTGCCAGGGCACCCAATCGTCGCTGCACCGGGTCAGCTTGCACGAGTCGTGATAGGCGACCCGCATTCTCACGGAATGCTCGGGCTTCAGGGAACCATTTCGGATCCCCTCGTTTGCAACCTGGGTGATATGCAGGACCTTGTAATCCATATCTTCCGTGGCTTTGTCCAACAGCTTCGGATAATCGACCTTCCAGACCTTGTAGCATTCCGCACAGCTCGTAACGACGGCCGCCGCACCGGTCTCCTTCAACGCGGCGATGTTCCGGCGCGCCTGCTCCAGAGCGGCATCGGCGTCCCCGCTTTCATAAAGCGGATTTCCGCAACAGGCCTCCCCTTCGAAGAGCGCGTAACGCACGCCCGCCGCGTCGAGGATCCCGGTGGTCGCCCGGGCGATCTCCTGGTTTCGGAACGAGGCGTTGCACCCCGCAAAGTAGACCATTTCCGGCTTCTCGGATACCTTCGCATCGCCCGGCAGCCATTCACTTCTTCGGCTGTTATCGGCCCCGTACCGATTGCCGCTTTCCCGTATCTTGTCATTGATCGCCTTGTGCGCGGGAATCGGTGCTGCCCCTCTCTCCACGGCGCGTATCCGCAACGCCTCCAGGGTCATGTCGGTGTCGAGGTCCAGGTTCCGTTTGCAGGCGG
>WFRX01000148.1 GCA_015486285.1 bacterium | reverse complement strand
GGGAGAACGCCTCGTTATTCTCGGCCCTTCCGGATGCGGCAAAACCACGATCCTCAGGCTGATCGCCGGCTTCATCACGCCGGATACGGGCACCATCGCTATAGACGGAAAGCCGGTGGCCGGGAACGGCTGCATTTTCATCCCCCCTGAACAGCGCAATCTCGGCATGGTGTTTCAAGACCTGGCCCTCTGGCCTCATCTCAGTGTCCGGGGAAATATCGCCTTCGGGTTGAAAGCCAAGGGCAAGCCGAAAACCGAAAGAGAACGGAAAATCCATGAAGTCCTGGACCTCGTGGGCATGAGAGATCTTGCCGGAAGAAGGCCTTCGGAGTTGTCGGGGGGCCAGCAGCAGCGTGTAGCCCTCGCAAGATCACTGGCCCCTGAACCCAAGGTGCTCTTGATGGACGAACCGCTGTCCAGCCTCGACCCGGAATTGAATGTGCGCCTGCGGCAGGAGGTCTTGCGCCTCCAGGAAAAACTCGGGTTCACCCTGCTTTACGTAACCCATGATCGAGACGAGGCCTTCGCAATAGCGACCCGGGTGGTACGGATGAGCAAAGGCCGGATAGCGTATGAAGGAACGGTTGAGGGCGCAAAGGCGGATCTCCGGCCGTGATCTATCGAATGCCGGCCGTGGCTGACCCGGCGGGATGCTTTGCTGGGCATCTCATGGGCTGCTCCGGGATTTCTTTCCCGTCATCTCTTCGATCCGCACCTCGATCACCGCGGTGTAGTCCATAAAGGATTCCGGATAGGCATCCGGTGACCGGGACGAATAGTGCTGCAGGATCGCATCCAGGCCGGACTTCTTCTCTTCCGGATCCTCCAGGACAGAGGCCGTTCCGAACCCGATCACACTGGCGTACTTCATGCCCCAGTCGCAGGGTTGCTCCGCCCGAATGAGTTCCGCGTCTATGTCGATCTCGAAGCACACGCGGGGGTTCGACCGGATCATGTCCATCTTCTTTCCCTCTTTGGCGCAATGAAAATACAGACAGCCGTCGCGATAGCCGAAACTGAGAGGGACGACATACGGCACGTCGTCGCGACAGAGCCCGAGCCTGCAGACAATGGCCCTCTCGATGATTCCGACGATCTCCTCGCGGGTTCGGATTTCTTTATCCTCTCTCCTCATTCCGAAACCTCCTCTCGTCGAATGAACCGGTCCCTCTACGGAATGGGCCTTCCCCGGATTCCGACCTCCACACGGTAGAGCCTTCCCGTGAAGCCGTAACAGTACAGGGAATACGGGTCAAAGGGCTCGACGCCGAAGGCGATATTCGTGATGATCTCCCCCTTCAGGATATTCACCGTAAAGAACTTGTGGAAGCGCCCGTCCGGTGTGTAAACGAACACACCGCTGTCATCGAGCTCATCCGGCCCCCCTTGCAGGAGTACGGTAAAAACCACATAGAGGTTTCCCTCTTCGTCAAAGGCAATCCCGTCCCCCGCGAGGGCAAACCCCTCGACCAGGGTCTCGAGTTCGCCCGGCGTCCCGTCCGGACTGACGGGCACGCGGTAGAGGCCGCCCCGGACATTCGGGCCGGAGCTGCAGAAGACGGCCGGGTTCTCCGTCAGGATGTACAGGTACGCTTCCTCCGCATCGAAGGCGAGCCCGTTCGGGCCGGGAATCGCCAAGAACTCCCGGGTCCGGCCATCCGACGGGGAGATCCTGTAGATCATGTTGTCACACGTAGAGGAAACGAAGAGGTCTCCGGAACTGTGCACGGCAATGTAGTTCGGCAGGCCGAAAGGTTCGCCCCCGAAGCCGTCGGACAGGACCTCGCACAGCCCTGAAGGACGAAGTCGTTTCACCGATTTCCACGGGCCGCCGTTTTCGCAAATGTACAGGTCCCCCGTGGCCCCGAAGGCGATCCCGGCCGGGCTGTAGACCGCCTCCCCCGTCAGGTCGACCTCGACCGGGCTCGACCCGGGGGTCGGCAGGTTCAGAATCGCGCCGGGGCTGCCGAGAAAGAGGCCGCGGCCCTCTATGAAAGCGAGATCCTCCTTGCCGAAATCCAATGTCCCTCCCTCCAGGATCACATCCGGATCCGGCCGCTCCCCGGGATCGGCCCATGCGGTGAATTCCACCGCATCATCACCGGTCGAGGCCCGCAAACGGTTCCAGACGGGAGGGGCGCCCATCGACCAGCGCACCGACGCCTCGCCGTCCGCGTCGGTTACCGCGGAAGGGCTGGAGACGGACCCCCCGCCCGCCGTGACCGCGAACGCGACCGTTGCGCCCTCGATCCCACGGCCGGCGCCGTCGTGGACCCGCACAACGACCGGCTCGGCAAGCTCGCGCCCTGTCTCCCCGACCTGCTCATCGCCGCCCGCCTTCTCCAGAAGAACGTCGCTCCCCGGAGGGGGCGGCGCCTCGTCATCGTTACCGCCGCATCCGGCTGCCAGCAATGCGCCCAAGATGCCAAGCGCAAAGAGAGGTCGAAGTATGCGCGCCCCAAAGAGTTCTTTCATGGCAGGTGCCTCCTGAAACAGCTTCTGCTCGACGATTCCTTTCCCTTGCCCTTCCCTCCACCACCCTACTCATAGCAGAGTCCCCGGGAAAGGGAAACCTGAAAGCCGCGACCGAGCGGGTAGACAGAGGACCGATCCTGTGGTTTTCTGGAGACGGGCCACGGGGTCGGTTCGGAGCCAGGCCCGCGGGAATCCACCGGCTCATCCATCCCCGGGAGGAAAAACCATGAAATGCGCTGATGTGGTCATTATCGGTGCGGGCATTGCGGGGGCCTCCATGGCCTACTTTCTCGTTCAGCGTGGCTGCAAGGACGTCATGATCGTCGAAAAAGAGGATTCCCCCGGCTACCATACCTCCGGCCGGAGCGCCGCCGTATTGAGTCAGCTGGACGTGGACGAGGTCTTCATGAAGCTCAGTCTCATGAGCGTCCCCTTCTTCTATTCGCCGCCTTCGGGATTCGCGGACGTGCCCCTTATCCATCCGAACGGGATTCTCGTGGTGGGTCAGGGAGCCTCGTTCAAGCTTCTGTGCGGGCTGGCAAGGCTCGCCGGACGGCTCGGGATCGCCTCGCAGGAATGGTCCCCCGAGGAAACGGTCGGCAGATTGCCGGCCCTGGAGAAGCGTTTCGTGGACGGCGGATTATTCATCACGAAAGACGGCGCCCTGGACGTGCACGCCCTCCTGTGGGGCTTCCTCAACGGAGCGAAGAAGGGGGGCGCCCGCCTGGAACTGAACGCGGAAGTCACGGACATCCATGTGGAGGATCACCGTGTACGGGGCGTGACGACCCGCGCCGGGGAAATCGCCTGCCGCTGGATCGTGAACGCGGCCGGCGCATGGGCCAATCCCACGGCGCTCTTGGCCGGCGCCAGGCCCCTGCCGCTGACCCCGTGTCGCCGGCACATCATCGTCACCCGGCCCCGGGAAGATTTTCCGATCGGAGACTGGCCTCTGACCATGGACACGTCACGGCACTTCTATTTCCGGCCCGAATCCGGCGGCATCCTGGCGAGCCCGATGGACCAGGAGCCGATGGAGCCGTGCGATGCGAAGACGGATGAGATCCAGGTAGCCAGGGCGGCGGATTTCCTGACGAGATTCACGCCGAAAATCGCGCCCAAAACCATCATCAACCAGTGGGCGGGGCTCAGGACCATCGCCGCGGATAACGCCCCTGTCATTGGAGAAGATCCGGAAGTGAAAGGGTTCTTCTGGTGCGCGGGCCAGGCAGGCCACGGCATGGAGACATCGCCCGCCCTGGGTGAAATCGCGGCCCACCTGCTCCTGGAGGGGTACACCTCCCGCTTCCCTGAAGCGCTCATCGCCCCCGGCCGATTTCATAGAGGGCGGCTTGCCTGGCCGGCAATCGTCGCCCGCCGGGCGGCCTCCTTCCTCGGCTGGCTGGCCCGCCCCAACCGACCGTGATCAGGGATTGGCGGCTGCGGGTAGAGTAAAAAAGAAGGTGGACCCTTCCCCCGGTTCGCTCTCCACCCAGATGCGCCCCCCGTGATTCTGGATAATCTTCCTGGCAATGGAGAGCCCGATGCCCGTTCCGGACACACCCTCGGGTTCCAGGGTGTAGAAGATATGGAATACCTTTGCCTGGTGATCCGGCGGAATGCCCGGACCGGTGTCTTTGACCCGGAACAGATGCTCTTTATCTCCCAGGGTACATCCGATCTCGACGACGGCGCCCTCCCCCGGATCCGAGTATTTGATCGCATTCTCCACCAGATTATACAGAACCTGATAGAGCCTGCTCCGATACCCGCGCACCAGGGCGAAGGGGCCCTGTTTGCGAAGGACGACTCCCTTTTCCCGCGCCAGGGGTTCCGCGTCCCGAATCACCGTGTCCACCAGGGCGCCCGTGGAAACCGTCTCGAAGGGAATCAGGGCCTTGTCCGCACGATAAAAGTCGAGCAGGTCGTTGACCATCCTCTCCATCTTGTTCACGTTGATTCGGATCCATTCCAGGTACTCCAGACCTTTCTCGTCGAGGTTCGAGGCCGCCACCCTGTGCAGCCGGGTCACCATCCCCCCCACGACCAGCAGGGGGGATTTGAAGTCGTGGGTGATGGAATAGATGAGGCTCTCCAGTTCCTCGTTTTTCTTTTCCAGATCCGCGGCGTAGCTCTGGAGTTGGTCCTCCATCCTGACCCGTTCACTCACGTCCCGGAACACGCCGTCGATGCCGGCCGGCCACCCCCTGTCGTCCATCACCATGTGTGCGTTCACGGACATGGCCAGTGTCTGGCCGTCCCGCCTCCGCAGGTGAACGATGAAATCGACGAGAAACCCTTTTTCCCCGAGTTCTTTCTCGAACCGCCTCCACTCCGAACGGCTTACGTAGAACTCTCTCAGCTTCCTTCCGATCACGTCCTCCGGCTTCTCGTAACCGAGTATCCTGGCCCCGGCCCGGTTCAAGGCCGTAATCTTTCCTTCAGCGCCGATTCGACAGACGATATCCTGCATATTGTCAAAAAGGTCCCGGTAGTCCTTCTCCGAGGCCCGCAACCGGTCTTCCAGGCGTTTCCGCTCTGAGATATCGGTAATGTTTGCCAGCGTTCCGGTACACTGCCCCTCCGCATTGAGGCGGGGAGCCCCCCGTATCAGGCAAGTGATCTGTGTGCCGTCCCGCCGCCTCATCTGGATTTCATAGCTTCCCGTCTCGCCTTCCAGGCGGCTCTTGATCTGATGGGTGAAGATCTTGGCGTTGTCCTTGTCGAACAAATCAAGAGCGGGCGTGCCCACGAGTTCGGAGACACGATACCCCAGGAGTTCGGCCAGCTTCTCGTTGACAAACAGGATACGTCCCTGGGCGTCGAGAACCCAAAAGCCGTCGTTCATGGTTTCGATCAGGCTTCGGTATTCGGCCTCCGACTCGGCCAGCCTCCTGCTCTTCGCCTCGACCTCTTCCTCGAGGTCCTGTATCTTCTCCCGCCACGGGTCCGTCTTTCTCCGCTCCCGGTCTTCCCGGACGTTCAGGAGACAAACCGGGTCCGGGTCTTCCGATGAACGGAGGAGGCGAAGCCGCACAACGCACCCCTGCCAGGGACCCTCCACAGACCTCAAACGCAGACGTATTCCCCCCCCCTCCTCTCCCGGCGGGTCAGGGGCCTCCTGGAAAACGGACTCCAGCGCCTCGACAAATTCCGGGGAATCCTCAGGATGGACGATATCCGAGAGGGGACGTCCGACGGCAGGAAAGCCCGGGCTCCCGAATCGCGAGGAAGAGGGTTCGTTCCAGTAGCGCAGGACACCGGTCCGCTCGACCACCATAAGGCAGTCCTCCAACCGGTCGAGAATCTCCTGAAGCTGTGCCAATGACAGCCCCGGCCGAGACTCTCGGGTTCCGTCCGATTTATTGTTGCCTTCGGTCGCCACAATGAAACCCGATTCGAGCATGGAGGGGGAAGCGTCCGCCGGCTTTCCTTGGTCGACAAGAGGCTTGCCCGCTATGGTGAACCTGCCGGGACGTTTCAACCCGGATCCGGGAAAACGCAGATCGATCGAAACACAAGAGCATGGATGGGTATCCCCCGTAATTCTCCAAGAATCACACGGCTCCGTCAAGGGATGCCGCGGCCCCTCCACTGAACGCGCCGGACGGCCTGCTTTCGCGCGGCCCCCCGTCGGTACCGATTCCGGGCGGCCTGCCTTTGCGCGGCCGCGGGCAATCGGGTACTCTGTATAGTCCTATGCCTGTCTCTTATACACAT
>WFRX01000147.1 GCA_015486285.1 bacterium | reverse complement strand
GGGCTGTCGTGAGCGGGCATGGGGGCTGAACGCAGCGTTTTCGCAATAAATGCAGCCCCCCCCTCCCCTACGGTCGATTCCCTCACGGTGCGGACAGCCGAACCCCGCATCGAGCGGGATTTTTTGAATCCGTCTGCGGTACTTGCGGAGCAGGTAGTCTCGGAAGCGGTGATAGCGGGGCCTCGGAGGTTTACACGTCTGCGTTTGGAGGACGGCCGAACTCAGCGATACCTTCACGGCCCTTGAACACCTCTCTAACTAGCCAGGATTAAAGAATTTTCATCGGTTGTGCCGACTTTCTATCCAAACGCAAACGGGTGCGTTTGTCAAGGATGCTCCGGTCTTCGCTTCCCTGCGCGACCGATCTGACCTCACCCTCTTTTCGGTGCCGCCCCACTTCCGCGGGGCGGGCATTGACTGGGCGGTCCCTGACCTACTATGCTGAAATATTTAGCCGAAGCGGGAGCGGAGATGTTCATACCTGACATGGAGAGCGGACCATTGGCTACGGAGAATCCCCTGCTGAAGATCATGCGCCCCCGGTCGATCGCCTGGCTGGGCGCCTCGAACAACCCGGCAAAAATGGGTACGATCCAGTTGCACAACCTGCTCCAGGGAGGATTTGACGGGAAGGTCTACCCGATCCACCCGACGGAGAAAAGCGTCATGGGGCTGAAGGCCTACCCGAACGCGGCGGCCCTTCCCGAGGCCCCCGACATTGCCTTCATCGTTGTGCCGGCCCGTGTTGTGGTCGGGATCATGGAAGACTTGGGCCGTCGGGGGGTGAAGCAGGCCGTGATCGTTACCGGGGGGTTCAAGGAGACAGGCGAGGAGGGGGCGAGCCGCGAAGCCGAACTCATTTCCGTGGCAGAACGATATGGCATGCGCTTCCTCGGCCCGAACTGTATCGGGGTCATGCACACGCGTCAGGCCGTGAACACCACGATGTTTCCGATATGCGTATTGCCGGGGCCTGTGGGGCTGATCTCCCAGAGCGGTTCCTACGTAACACAGGTGCAGATGTATCTCCAGCGGCGGGGGATCCACATCAGCCAGGCGATCAGCGTTGGGAACGAGGCGAGCATCGATGTGGTCGACTGCCTCGAGTATCTCGCAGGAGAGGATGACACCCGGGCCATTATCCTGTATCTCGAGACCCTTCGACGGCCGCGGAGGTTTTTCGAGGTCGCCCGGCAGGTCTCCCGTGTCAAGCCGGTGGCCGCGGTTTATGTCGGCGGGACAAGGGCCGGGGCCCGCTCCGGGGGAAGCCACACAGGTGCCCTGGCAGGAAATGACCGCCTGTACGATGCCCTCTTTCGACAGGCCGGAGTCCTGAGGGTCTTCACCCTTGAGGACCTCTACACGGCCGGGTATGCACTGGCGTGCCAGCCGCCGCTGCGGGGAACAAGGATCGGCATTATCAGCCATTCGGGGGGGCCGGTCACCTCCATGGCCGATGCCTGCGAACGGTGCGGGCTCGAGGTCCCGGTGTTCTCGAAGCCCCTGCAGGAGGCATTGAGGCCTTTGCTGCCGGGCACGGCATCGGCTGCGAACCCGGTGGACCTGACCTTCGGCATGGGGCACTCGCACATGACGAACACCCTTCCAAGGAAGATCCTGGAAAGCGGAGAGGTGGACGGCGTGCTGATTCACGGGATCATGGGATCCTCGTACAGGGAGGTATTCTTCAAGCGGTTCGAGGAGACCGGAGGCCTGTCCATGGAGGACATTGCGAGAGAGCAGGAGCAGGGCCTGACCGAGCTTGCCGGGATCCCGAAGGAGACCGGAAAGCCCGTGATCTGCTCATCCTTCATGGACCGTGATCAGGACGACTGTACCCGGCTTCTCCAGGACCGGGGGGTACCGGTTCTGGATACCCCGGAACAGGCGGTCGAGGTTATGGCCTGTCTCGGCCGCAGCGCGGCCCTGCGCAAGTTGTGATGCGTCGATGCCCGCGGATCGAGGCCGGGGCTCAGCAGCCTTTTGTCTCCAGGCCCGGATTGATCCGTCTCAGTCGGTCGATCAGATCGTGCAGGCCGTCCACGTGGTTGATCATGGGGAAGGCCTTCTTCCGGGATGTCACGATTTTGAGGTAGCTCTGGTAAAAGGGTGAAACGCGCATAGCGACGATCTCGCTGCATTTGACCTTCCTCGTGCGGAACAGGGAATGGAGCACGAGAAACTCCTCTCCTTCCAGGCAGATCCGGTGAGGCATCGACAGCAGGAAGGCCCAGTACCAGAGAAGGGCCAGTGCCCAGACGGCCAGAAGCCCGCCGACAAGGTAATCGCGCCCCGAGACGGCCATCGGGACCAGGAGAGAGAGGAGCAGGACGCCGATCGCGGTAAGCAGGAGGAGAAGCAGATGTCGATAGATGAGCGACACCTTGGAGACCTGAAAGCAGTCGGTTTGACAAGAGGCCTCGTCCGGCCTGCCTGCGGGAGCGGATTCGGGCATGTCCGGCTGGGTGGGATCGCTGCTCTGCATGGTCTCTTCCCCCTGAAGTTGTTCCTGCGCGAACCCTAACAGAAGCCTGGAAGGAAGCGCAAGCAGGGGCCCTGTACATAGTGCGCCCTGCGCCTTTTCCGTGCAAGTCGCCTCAGGGCCTTGTATTTTGTTTCCCCGGTGGGTTAAGTAGAAGCGAGGATTTCGGCCTGCCTTAGAACAGAGAGAGAAGAACGGGGGGCCCGCGATGCATTTTCTGAAGGAATGGTCTGAGTTCCTGTTGCCTCTTATCGTTTTTATCGGGTTGTTCGTGCTGCGCTATGTCTCCCAGTTTGTGAAGGCGAGGCAGTTGAAGGACATTGCGCCGTACATCAACGGGGAAGCCGTGGTCCGGCCCTTTTCGAACCCGCGGATACGAGGAATCTATATGGGAACGCCTTTTCAGTTGATCTTCCTGCCGACCGGCCGTAATACGCCGGGCGGTCTGCAGCTCAAGCTCGCTTTTGCCTTCCCCTTCGGGCTGGAAATCCGGAGGCCGGGGGTCACGCAGGGACTGGAGCAGCTTTTTCAGCGGGGCGGCCGCATCGAAACAGGGGACGATACCTTTGATGAAGCGGTAATCGCCCGGGCCGGCAGGGACCGGGAGAAGGCGGAACTCTACCTGGACAATCCGGTCAACCGGGAGGCGATCCTCGCGATCCTCGACGAGGGATTCGAGGAGGTTCGTTTTACGGAGAGGGAACTGCTGCTAATGAAGCGCGGCGATTTCCTCAGCGGCGGCATGAGCCCGGAGCGTGCCCTTCACGACCTCGAGCTTGCCGCACGCCTGATGCAGCGTCTCTAGAATGCGACCCTATTTTCCTGAACCCGGTCTGAAGAGGGAGGAAGTCCGGAGTCATGTACGTTTCTCACCTGGCGTGTCCGAAGTGCGATGCGACCTTTGACGCCGAAGCCCGGCGCCAGGTCTGCACCTGCGGTTCTCCCCTGCTGGTCCGATATGCCCTCGATCAGGTGGCGGATGTGCTCTCCCCCGGCGTACTCGCGGGGCGTCCGTCAACCTTGTGGCGGTACAGGGAACTGCTTCCCGTAAGGGAGACGGCGAACATCGTCACCCTGGGGGAAGGGATGACGCCCATCCTTCCCCTCGGGAAAATCGGGGCGGCAAACGGCATGACCCATCTGAGCCTGAAGAACGAGGGGCTCCTTCCGACCGGGACATTCAAGGATCGGGGAGCGGCGGTGGGGGTTTCCCGGGCGAGGGAACTGGGCATCGATATTCTGGCCATGCCGACCAACGGCAACGCGGGGGGAGCCTGGGCTACATATTGCGCCAGAGGCGGTATGAAGGCGGTCATCGTCATGCCCATGGACGCACCGGTGATCAATCAGAAGGAGATCACTGCCGCGGGGGCTCATCTTTTTCTGGTCGAGGGGCTCATCAGCGATGCCGGCCGGATTGTGGCACGGGCGGTTTCCGAACACGGCTGGTTCGATGCATCCACCCTCAAAGAGCCTTACCGTATCGAGGGGAAAAAGACCATGGGGCTGGAACTCATCGAGCAGTTCGGCTGGAAGGTCCCGGATGTGATCCTCTACCCGACAGGCGGCGGTGTCGGCATCATCGGCATCTACAAGGCGGTCCGGGAACTGCAGCAGATGGGGTGGATCGGCGAGCGTATGCCGCGCCTGGTGGCCGTGCAGTCGACAGGTTGCGCCCCCATTGTTCAGGCATGGGAGGCCGGCCGCGAAGAATCCGAATACTGGCCCGATGCCGCAACCGTGGCCTTCGGCATTACGGTGCCCAAGGCCCTGGGAGATTTCCTCGTCCTGGAGGCTGTCCGGGCGACCGGCGGGTGCGCGGTGGCCGTGACCGACGCCGAAATTCTCGATGCCCAGCAAAGGCTGGCATCGATGGAAGGCCTGTTCGTCTGTCCCGAAGGTGCGGCCACCCTGGCGGCGGCCGTTCGCCTGGCCGAGGCAGGCTGGATTCAGCCCGAAGAACACGTGGTGTTGCTCAACACCGGCACCGGCCTCAAGTACCCGGAAACCGTCGATTCCCGGCCTCCGTGCCTCTCCCCGGAGGACAGTCTGCCGCCCCTGTCCGCCCCTTGAGGGAGCACGGCATTCCACCCGCGCCTGTCGTTGAATACGTGGCTTCCGACAGCGCCTTGCGCCTGCATGATTTCACTTTTTGTCCCGCTGCCGTCCGCCGCGTTGCTCGGAGAGGATGCGTTGATCCTTCTCCCTGATGTGCGCCGGGGAACCAATGATCGGATGCAGTTCCAGCCGGGGAGAGTACCGGCTGTTCGGAACCGTTCGTCCCAGGGCCTCGGCCATGGCCCGGATGTGATGGGGGCCGGCCCCGCAACAGGCGCCGATATACTGGATTCCCATCTCCTTTGCCTGGACGGCATAGGCGGCCATCTCCCGCCGGGTCAGCATAAAGGGGTCGAGTTCGAGGGGGAAGGCGGGGTCGCCATGGATCTCCTGGGCCTGGAAATAAGGCCGGTCCGGCGAACAGTGGTAGGCAACAGGCTGTGTGGCTATGTAGCCCGGCACGGCCTGCCGAAGCCTTGCCGCGAGGGGCAGCATCATCTCCGGGTCTCGGAAGCAATTGATCCCCACAATGTCTGCGCCTGCGTCTTTCAGGCGCTTGAAGGCCTCCTCCAAGGCGACGCCGTCCAGGGTTTTGTCCTGGTACTTGAAGCCGAGGGTGATCATGGCTGTCCGGCCTGCAGCCTTGATCGCCTCCAAGGCGATCAGGGCCTCTCCGAGATACTCGATGGTCTCGGCGATGAAGAAATCCGTACGGTCGGATTCCTGGTACCGGATCTGTTCGTCGAACTGGCGGCGGGTTTCGGTGTGTGTTGAGAGGTCGCCGGGATCGTAGACCCAGGTGTTGCACAGGTTCCCCGCTACCAGGATGCCGTATTCCTCGGCCACCTGCCGGGCCAGACGCGTCGCCGTACGGTTGATCTCTTCAAGGGCCCCCTCCATCCCGATGTCCCTGAGCTTCTCTTCGTGGGCGTAATAGGCACATGCCTGGATCACATCGGCTCCCGCCCGCGCGAAGTCGACGTGCAGCTGTTTGACCACCTGGGGGTGCTGGATAACGACCTCCGGGGTGTAGGGGCCGGCACGAACATAGCCCCTTCGCTCCAACTCGAAGATCATACCGCCGTCCCCGAGGACCACATCCCGTTCGAGCTTGTCCAGAATCATCTCTTACCACTCCGAAAAATTCGGCCGTTTATCCGGAAGACATCGTGGCGCTGAACCAGGCGAGAATGTCGTCGTAATAGGCCTGGACGATGGCGAGGAAGAGTACAATGAGCAGGATCGCCACAATCGTGAAAAAAGGGTCGCTCGACTCAGACACCTTTTCCCGAATTTTCTCGCCCGGGCCTATGAGGAAAGAGAAGACGAACAGGAGGATGACGATCGAAGCAAGCCCGGCGATGATGAGGCCGATGACCTGCTTGATCGGTAAAGGCTCGCTTTCCTGGATTGTCCCGGGTTCGAAATAGTCTGACAGAGTCCCTACCTTGGACGACGGCCCCGCACCGTGTCCTCCGGCGCAGAGAGCGGTGAGAGGTAGAAAAAGGGAAACCAGGATCAGGGCGCATAAGAGACTCGCCTTCATAGAGAGTGCTTTCGCTGTTACCTTCTCTGTCTTTACAGGGTAGAGAGGAAACAGGAGGAAATCAAGGTGATACGAAGGTGACACTTTCTTCTTTTGATGGAACCAGAAAGATGCTATAGTCTTCCGCGGGTGGGGGTGTTAAGCCGGGCGGACGGCGCAAAGGAGGGCATGAAGGCATGCGCTATGTTCTCATCTTCATACTCGTGGCGACCGTGGTGCTGGGCTTTGTCTTCGTCGATCAGTTCCCTCACCTCCTTGCGCACTATCCCAGGCTCCAGGAAGCGAACTGGAAGATTCGATCCTGGCTGGGCATGGAGTGCCCACCGTCCTCCCGTGTGTTGCGGCGTGAATTGCAGGAAACCGGACAGCTCCTGCGGGAGGAATCTCCGGGAAAAAAGAAAATCACCGAGCAAGACCTGCAGGAATATCAGGAATAGATCCGTAGGGATCCGCGATTCATGCACAATGCATGGTTGAGATGCCCTCCCGTGTTTGTGGGGGCGTCTCCTATAGGCCGTCGAGGTAGTCTCTGGCGATGATGATCCGCTGGATCTGGTTGGTCCCCTCGAAGATCTGCAGCACCTTGGCGTCGCGCATCATCCTTTCCACGGGATAGTCCTTCATGTATCCGTATCCGCCCATCATCTGCACCGCGTCGGTCGTCACCCGCATGGCCATGTCCGAAGCGTAACACTTGGCCATCGAGGCAAACCGGCGGACCGACGGGTGGCCCCGGTCCTGCATGCGGGCGGCCCGGTAGACGAGCGAGCGGGCGGTCTCGATCCCCATCAGCATGTCCGCCACCATGAACTGGACGCCCTGAAAGGTTGTGATTGTCTTTCCGAACTGCGACCTCTCGAGCGCGTACCGGGCCGCCACCTCAGTGGCTCCGTCCGCAAGGCCGACGGACAGGGCGCCGATCAGGATACGGGTCTCGGAAAGCCCTTCGATCAGAAGGCCCCAGCCCTCTCCCTCAGGGCCGATGCGCTCATCTTCCGGGACGAAGGCGTTGTCCAGGACGATTTCGGTTGTCGGAGAGGCCCGCATACCCATCTTGTCTTCTTTCTTGCCGATGCGAAGGCCCGGATTGTCCTCGTCGACCAGAAAGGCGGTAATCCCCTGCCTCTTCAAGGCGGGGTCCAGGGTGGCGAAGAGAACAAAGACCTTTGCAACCCCGCCGTTGGTAATGAAACGCTTGGTGCCTGTCAGGCGGTACCCCTCGGCTTCTTTGCTTGCCCTTGTCCGGAGCGAGGCCGCATCCGAACCCGCTTCCGGTTCGGTCAGGGCGAACCCGACGATGTGGCCTTCCTGCACGATGGCGGGCAGGAATCGTGATTTCTGTGTTTCCGTCGAGCCTCTGAGCAGGGGCGCCAGCCCGGCGAGGTGGTTGACCAGCATCAGACTGCTCGATCCGTCTACGCGGGCGATTTCCTCAACTGCGAGGCAGCACGTGACGGCGTCGGCGGGGGCTACTCCTCCGTATGCTTCGGGAATCTTGAGCCGGAGTAGTCCGTGTTCGGCCAGGTGTCTGCGGATGTCATCCGGTAACTCCTGAGCGGCGTCCATTGCAGCGGCCAGCGGGGCAATCTTCTCTCTGGCCAGTCGGCCGACCGATGCCCGGAGCAGCCTCTGTTCCTCTGTCAGATCGAGCATGCCGGAGCCTCCACGCGCCGCCTGCTCAAAGGGCTCCTAACCGACCATGGTCAGACCGCCGCTTACGCTCAGGACCTGGCCGGTCACATAGTCCGAAACCGGCGAAGCGAAGAAGGTAACCGCACGGGCGATTTCTTCCGGTTTTGCGACCCTTCGAAAGGGGATGGCTCTTTCCAGGGCAACGCGGACCTTTTCCGGCTGTTCCCGGAAGAGATCCGTGTCCGTCGGGCCGGGGCAGACACAGTTCACGTGTATCCCGAAGCGCGCCATTTCGCGGGCCAGGGACTTGGTGAATGCGATGATTCCCCCTTTTGCCCCGGCATAAACGGTTTCGCCGAGGCTGCCCACTCGACCCGCATCGCTGGCGATGCTGACGATCTTTCCCTCTTTGCGTTCCATCATCCGCTTGCACGTGGCATGGGAGAAATTCAGGACGCCCTTGAGGTTGATGGCGATCACCTTGTCCCAGAACTCCGGTTCCGTGTCCACGAAGGGTTGAATCTTGTCCCAGCCGGCGTTGTTCACCAGGATGTCGATCCGGCCGAATTGCCGGTAAGATTGCTCGACCGCCTTTTCCACCGCCTTGCTGTCCGCTACATCCACGGGTATGGCCAGCGCCGTTCTTCCGAGGGCTTCCACGTCCCGGGCCGTCTGATCGGCGGTCTCCGGATTCAGGTCGCAGACGGTGATGTCCGCGCCCCGCCGGGCCAGTTCCAGGGCGATGGCCTTTCCAATCCCCTGCCCCGATCCGGTTACAATGGCCTTCTTTCCTTCCAATTGCATGCTGTGCTCCTTTCCGTGCGATCCCCTGTTCCGATTCGGCTTGCTTGGGCTCCGTCTCCCCCGCTCCCGAAGTCGCCCTGCGCAAGCCTCATTCGGAACAGGGGATCGCACCAGGTGCCCCGCCCCCTTCCACCATCCGCTATGGTTCAGTGTGGCGGAGTTGGCCGGGGCCGGTCCCTGATCCCCGATCCCTTCTTCTGGTTCCGATTCGGCTTGCCTGGGCTCCGTCTCGATACAGATAGATCAAACACGGAGAGGGTGTCAAATCGGTTGGGGGGTGTTGCTTGACGGGAGGGCGGATTTTCTCTAAAAGAGGGGAACGCCTCGGGGCGTGCAATGAACCCGGTGCCGAAAGAGGTCGCCGCGGGGAACGACTTCTTGTTCGGACAGATCCGGAAGGAAGGGCAACTCCATGTTCGAGAAAACCAGACAGTTGTCGGTATTCCTCGAGAACAAGCCGGGAGAACTCTCCCGCCTGGCCAAGCTGCTTGGGGACCATGGTGTCAACATCCTTGCTATGTCGATCCAGGACCCGGTGGAACACATCCAGGGCCTCTTTCGGGCCAGGGAGGTCACCTTGCGGCGGATCGCCTCGACGGCCAGCTATTCGGCGATTCTGAAAGAGGCCTCTATGCTGACGCTGATCCGGTTCGTTACCTCGGACCCGGAAGGAAGCCTGGAACTCCTCAAGGAAGCGGGCTACAACGTGACCATGAGCGAGGTCATTGCATCGGTCCTGGCCCATCGGCCCGGGCGCCTGGCCGCCATCGCCGACTGTATGGCCAGAGAAGGGATCAACATCGACTATACCTACGGATCTTCCCTGGAGAATATGGACCGGGCGCTTTTTCTGTTCCATGTATCCGACATCGAGGCGGCTCTGGCGGCCTTGAAGGCCATGAAGGATTAGCCCCGGGCGAAGGGTGGAACCGATACCTCACAAGCCGGCACAGGCCGCGAACTGTGCTGAGGGGGAAGCGTGCTGCCTCTGTCGACCGCTCTTTGTCTTGTCGTCCCGCCGGTCGTAATCTTGACGATCGCCCTCCTGTACTTCTTCCGTAAGGAAGACCCCAATTGATCCTGGTTGTGTTTCTCGCATATTTGGTTCTCCTGGCCTTCATCGGCGTTTACTACAGCCGGACCAACCGGGCCCTGGAGGATTTCGTCCTGGGAGGAAGGCGGCTCGGCCCCTGGGTGGCGGCGGTTTCCGCCGAGGCCTCTGACATGAGCGGATGGCTGCTGATCGGCCTGCCGGCGGCGGCCTTTGCCGGCGGTTTTTCGATCCTCTGGGCGGTGGTCGGGTGCGCGGCCGGAACCCTGTTCAACTGGTTGGTCATCGCTCCTCGACTGTACAGGGCCGCCGCCCGATCGAACGTCCTGACGATTCCGGATTATCTCGAGACCAGGTTTTCCGGACGCGGGGGCGTTCTCATCCGGGTCGCGGCCGTCGCGATTATCCTTGTCTGCTATGCCACCTATATTTCCGCCCAGTTCACGGCCGCCGGGAAGATTTTCGAAACCACCTTCTCCGGGATTTCCACTCCGTGGGGCGAGATGTCGGTAACCTATGTCCAGGGCATCGTGATCGGCTGTGGGGTGATCCTGTTCTACACGATTTCCGGAGGCTTTCTGGCGGTGGCCATGACGGACCTGATCCAGGGCATGATCATGGTCTTCTCGGTCGTTGTGCTGCCGGTGGTGGCGATCTGGCAGATCGGGGGCCTGGAAGGGCTCTGGAATGCAATGGCGCATGCCCGGGAAGGAGGGCTCCTCCTCCGGCTCGGGGGAGAGGCGAAGGGGGCCGGGTTCCTGCTGGGAGTAGCGGCGGGTGGGCTTTCGTGGGGCCTGGGG
>WFRX01000146.1 GCA_015486285.1 bacterium | reverse complement strand
GCCTGTCCGGGGTGGAGTCGTCTCTTTGCGCCGCCTCATGTCCGTCAAAGGAGGAGGAGGGCCTTGCGGAGCACATCGTCCGGGTCGGTGCCGAGGATCCGGATCATCGGCTCCTTCCCGATGTCTCCCCGGTCATAAATGAGATCGGGGGTACCGGATGCGCCCCGCATCGCTTCCCCTGTGCCCCACTCCAGGGAAGAGCCCTCTTTCGTCTTTACCTCTCTCGGTTCTCTCGCGCGGTCGAACCCGACCGCGGTCAGGCCCTTTTCCTCAGCCCTTTTCAGCAGGGCCTCCGAAAAACGGATGTTCATGGTCGAGCGCAGGTGCGGATGGTACTGCATGGCGGCCAGGATGACGCTCGCAATGTGGCGGGATGCGCCGAAGGCGGGCGGCCTGACGACCTCGAGGCCTGAAGGCACGCGAACCAGCCTTCCCGGGAAAGCGGCCACCTCTTCGTGGCAAGTCGCCCGGGGAAGGGCGTATCCGAGGTTCGTCTGGACCTCCGGCGCCAGTTTCACGAGTGCGCCGGTCTCCCTTATCGTTGCGGCCGCGCGGGACAGGGCGCCCAGCACGTGGTCTCTATGGATCTTTCCCAGGCCCGCCGCATAGTGGTTGGTCGGGCCGTGGCCATGTCCGAGCGGCAGGGAGGACCGGATCGCCTCGCTGATGAACTGCTTCGCCCGGGCGATCGCCTCACCCAGGCCGAGGCCCCCGGCGAGGAACGTTGCGATCGCCGCGGAAAGCGTGCATCCGGTTCCGTGCGTATGGGGGGTATCGAACCGGCGGCCTGTGTAGGTCCGGAACCCGGAGCCGTCGAAGAGGAGATCCTCCGCGTCGGGACCTGAGTCGTGCCCTCCCTTGATCAGTACGGCCCCGGGGCCCATTCCATGAAGGCGGCGGGCCGCCTCCTTTCGATCCTCTGCCGATTCGATTCCCATCCGGCTCAGGATACGGGCCTCCTGGAGATTGGGGGTGATCAGGGCCGCCTGAGGAAAAAGCGAACGGGTGAGCGCCTCCACGGCATCTTCAGCCAGGAGCGGGTGGCCCCCCTTCGAGATAAAGACAGGATCCACCACGAGATTCGGGATCCGAAGGCGGCCGATTGCTTCGGCCACGGTCTCCACGATCTTCCGGTTGACGAGCATGCCCGTCTTGGCGGCGTGTATGGGAAGGTCGGTCGCCACCGCTTCGATCTGAAGGCGTACGAAGTCCGGGGGCACGGTATGAACACCGAGGACCTCCCGGGTATTCTGGGCCGTGAGGGCCGTGATCGCGCTCATCCCGAACCCGCCCAGGACGGTAATCGTCTTCAGGTCCGCTTGGATCCCTGCCCCGCCGCCGGAGTCGGAGCCTGCAACGGTGAGTACGCAAGGGGGGGGCGCCGGATCCGAACCTGCCTCAGACATCCGCATCCTATTCAGTGAGCCTCGCATGGATCAACTCGGCCGCCTTTTTCCCGCTCAGGAGCATTCCCCCGAAGATCGGGCCCATGCGGGGACCCCCGAAGGTGGCGTTTGCGGCCATGCCGGCTACGTAGAGACCGGGGAAGACCTCGGTCGTGTTCTCCAGGGTGAGTTGTTCCGCCCGGTCGGCCCAGAGGGACTTTTCGCCCTCGCATTTTCCAGAGTCGGTGAGGAGCTTGCCCGGAACCTTTCTTTCCACGACCCTTACCACCTCGCAGGCGTGGCCCGTGGCATCCACGGTGAACCGGGAGGCGATGGACAACGGGTCAACGTGAAGGCCGGCGATCTCAACGGCAGCCCAGTTGATCACCAGGCCGGTGATCGCCTCGGAGCGCATGATCACGTCCTCGATGCACATCAGGTTCCAGATGCGCAGGCCTGCCAGGGACGCCTTGGACGCCAAGGTGGTAGTGCACGTGACGCTGTCCGCGCAGTAATACTCTCCGGTGAAGGGCTCGGTGGGCACGCCGAACGTCTCCAGCAGCCCCCGGGCCTCCTCCTGGACGACGATTTCGTTGAACATCATGCCCCCTCCCCACATCCCGCCGCCGAGGCTCAATTTCCGTTCGAACAGAGAGACGCGATGTCCCCAGGTGGAGAGGAAATAGCCGGCCACGATCCCGGCAGGCCCTCCGCCCACGATACAGACGTCCATGTCCAGGCTTTCCTGGAACTTCTTATGCCACCTGTCGACGATAGCCCGGGTTATGATCCGCTCGTCCAGTGCCATGGTTTCCCCGATCTGATTGCCATTGGTTCATGTGTGTTGATATGTTGTTTGGGAGCAAGGTCTGATCTTAGAACATCTCAGGAAAAAAGCAACTCTTGACAACAGATGCGACCGAAGGGTAGCAACGGACACAGGTTCGCCGATTGGCAGGGAAGGAGGGCGTGAAGATGAGAAGATTGACCGGCGGCATGGTGGATCGGATCGTCGAAGTCGGTCTTGTAGCGCTGGTTCTGACGAGTTGCGCTGCTCCCCGGGAGGAGGTCGAGGGAAAACGGGCGGCTCCCGCAACCGTGGAGCAGGCCCTGGTCCGAACGGGGAAATTGAGGTTGACGGACCTGTCGGACGATCTGCCCCGGGCTGGTTTGAAGGAAGCGGTCGACAAGAGCCTGGCCTATTTTGCTCGCCTCGATGCGAACAAGCCGGTCCGGTTCGGCAGGGACCGTTACCGGGTGAAAGACATGCAGGCCATGTTGCGGCGGTTCCAGGAACTGCTCGACAAATCGCTCGACGACAAGGCCTTCAAGGAGGCGATGGCGGAGCGGTTTGTCGCTTACAGGGGCGGGGGCAGGGCGAAAGAGGTCCGGTTTACCGGCTATTACGAGCCGGTTCTTTACGGATCCCGTTTGCCGGGCATCGACTATACGGTGCCGATATACCGGACCCCGTCGGACTTGATCAAGGTGGACCTGGGCCTTTTCAAGACCAGCCTGAAGGGGGTCCGGATTGTGGGGCGGTATCGACAGGGGTCTCTGGTGCCCTATTACACCCGGCATGAAATCGATCGGCTCGGTCTGTTGAACGGAAGAGGCTACGAGATCGCCTGGCTGCAGGATCCGGTGGATACCTTCTTCC
>WFRX01000145.1 GCA_015486285.1 bacterium | reverse complement strand
GGATGACGTAACGGTGAAAACCCCGCCGGAAAGGTACCCGGGGACCATCGGGCTCCTCGAGACGGAAGTTGTGACCAAGAAGATGAAGTCGGGTCGGTACCACATCCTCATGGAGGTCTATTTCCCCCCCCACTACCGGCCCGGGGACGAAGCGGACTGCCTCAACGTACGGGACCGTCCCCTGCGGATCCGCATCAACGGAGAAATGCACGCCAACCAGCTCACCCGGGCCGACTGAACCGGCCCGCCCGGCTCAGGCATTTCCGGTCAACCGACTGAGAACGAACTCGACGACGAACCGGGCATACCCCTCCACCGTGATTCCCTTCCGCTTGTATTTCCACCGCTTCAGGTACCAATCCTGCAAAACGGCCTTGATAAGGGCTGCCGTGAGCTCCACGTCGGCACAATGAAAAGATCCGCCCGCCACCCCTTCGAGCAGGATATCGAGGAAGATCTGTTCGGTGGCCAGCTCGTCCTCCTTGGCGCGCCGCCTCTCCCGCCGGGGAAGGGAGGAGGCCTCCATGTACGCGAAATAGAACCACGGCCTGAGGGACTCGCTCAGATAGAGATGGGTTTCAATCGCCGTCTCGAGCCTTTCGGCCGGGGTGGCACACGCCGGGGCCTGATCGAGTATGACCTCTCTCGTATAGGCCGCTCCCCGGCGCAGGATCATCGAGCGCAGTTCCTCCTTCCCGGGAAAGCAGGAATACAGCGCCCCCATGCTGAGCCCCGATCTCCGGCTCAAATCCCGCAGGGACATGGCCCCGAAGCCTTTCTCCCGGTTCAGGGCGAACACGGCCTCGAGAATGCGCGTCATATTCCTGACCGCCACCTCTTCCTTCTTGACCGAGATCCGCTCCTTGTTCTCCCGGATCAGATCGCGGCAGACGCTTTCCAGGGTGGGCGCCGTCCGCTTCTTGAAGTTCTGAAAGGTAAGCATATGCACCCTTGCAGGACGTACCGTGTCCGTCGGGCTCCCCGGGCTTATCGATACGTCACGTAGGTATCTTTGTCGAAGTGCGGGGTCATGTTGAATCCGGTCATGGAAAACCGGTTCCCTTTGTACTGGAACTCATTGATGCTCGCATTCTTGACGACCCAGCCCAGGGCGAGGGCGATGCGGTCCGAGGTCTCCAGGGCGTACTGCACAACCGCGGAGATCGGCCCGCCGGAGGTAAACACGGCAACCGTCTTTCCGGAGGGATAGGCGGCCACGATCTCCTCTACGCCCCGAATCACGCGGCCTGTAAACGCCTGCCAGGACTCCACGCTCTCGGGATCGATCTCACCGGCAATCCACCGGTTCATCACAATCGTCAGGATGTCCTGGAACGCCTTGCGCCTGATCGTGGAGTCCCCCTGCAGGTTCATGGCCCGCTCCACGGTCTCCTCCAAGCCGGGATTCTCCTTGAGGAGGATCGGGAGGAAGTTGGCCAGCATGCCGCTGGCATCGTATTCGTTGAAGGCCTCGTTCACCACCGGCTCGGGCAGGTCCCGGCCCGCCTTCCGATAGGCTTCACGCACGATCCGCAGGGTGTCGATCTGCCGCTTCTGGGCTCCCGTAAGGAGGGCATCGAGGCGCTGCCCGCGCTTCAACCAGTAGTCACCAAGCAGAGCAGACTGGGCAATCCCCATCTCGGAGAGCTTGTCATAGTCGGTCTCACCGAAGCTCGCCTGTCCGTGCCGTACCATCAGGAGGGTACTCATCGTAAGCCTTTCGAAAAGGGTTGGATCCGCCTGTACGAGCCGTCCCGCTATGCAAGGAACTTTTTACGGTAGCATCCGGCCGGCATGGAGTCAACAAAAAGCGAACGATCGTTCGCTTTTTCCCATGTCCCGTGATAGACTCGAGATCTTCGACGCTCAGGATACAGCGAACCGCACGGGGCCCCAAAGTGAACATCCTCGTCTGTGTCAAGCAGGTGCCGGACACGGAAAGCACGTTCCGGATCCATGACGACGGCAAGGGCTTCGATGAAGCCGGCATCGTATTCCGCATCAATTCGTATGATGAAATCGCGGTGGAGGAGGCGGTGCGAATCAAAGAGGAGCGGCAGCAGGTCGCGATCACCGCTCTGACCGTCGGGCCGCCCCGGGCCGGGGCGGTTGTGCGGCGGGCCCTCGAACTCGGCGCGGATCATGGAGTGCATATCGTCACCGACGACGGTCAATATCTGGATTCTCTCCAAACCGCGTCATGCATTGCCTCCTTTGCAAGGGGCCGGGGCTTCGATCTGATCCTCTGCGGAGTCATGTCCGAGGACGAGCAGAGCTGCCAGACGGGGCCGATGGCGGCCGCCCTCCTCGATCTTCCCTGTGCGACCACCGTGATCTCGGAAAGAATCCCGGAAGACGAGCCGGTCGTCCGCGTGGAAAGAGAGTTGGAAGGGGGCAGGCGTCAGGTCGTCGAGCTGCCGCTTCCTTCGGTCCTCACCCTGCAATCCGGGATCAACCGACCCCGCTACCCGAGCCTCTCGAACAAGCTGCGCGCACGGAAGCAGGAACTCGAGACCTTCGACGCGGCCGGGATGTACAAGGACCGGCAATGCAGGGAATTGGTTCGGGTCAGCCTTCCGCCGCCGTCGAAGAGCGGGATTTTCCTGGAGGGGACCCTCGAAGAAAAAGCGGAAGCGCTCATTCAGATCCTTCACGAAAAGACGGACGTATTGTAATGGCCTCACCCGATCAGGACATCTGGGTGCTTGCAGAGCACTCGGACGGAATCGTCCAGCCGGTCACGTACGAAATACTCGCCTTTGCCGACAAGGTGGCGCGGGCCATCAACGGGGACATCGTCGTCCTCGCGGCAGGCCACCCCGCCCGCCCGGCAGCCGAGCAGATCGCCGCGGCGACGGGCCTCGACGCGATCGGTCTGGATACGGAGGAGGCAAGTTTCGACTGTACGGAAACGCATCGGCATCTCATCCGCCGCCTTGCCGGTTCCCATCCTCCGCGCCTTCTTTTCATCCCCCATACGACCATGGGATGGGACCTCGCACCCGGCCTCGCCGTGGACCTCGAGGCTTCGAGCCTCAGCGCGGTGTGCGGTTTTACGGGGACCTCCGATCTCGTCTTCCATCGCCGAATTCTCAACGGCAAGCTCCTCCAGGAGGTACGCCCTGTCAAGGACAGGCCTGCCGTCGTGACCGTCGTCCCGGGCGCTGAAGGGCCCTTCACCGCGACAACGACCCGGCCGGGAAGTGTGAAGATCTACGAAGGACGGAGCCTGCCCGGCCGCGTAAAAGTCCTCGGCTATGTGGATCCTCCCCCCGGGTCTGTGGACCTCCGGGATGCGGACGTCATCATCGCGGCGGGCCGCGGAGTGGGGGATGCCGAGAATCTCAAATCCATTCACGAGCTGGCCCGCCTTTTCCGGCGGGCCGCCGTGGGGGCGTCCCGCCCCCTCTGCGACGCCGGGGTTCTGCCCCTGGCGTGCCAGATAGGCATGACGGGGCAAACGGTTTCCCCGAAGCTCTACGTGGCCTTAGGCATTTCCGGAGCCCTGCAACACATCATGGGCATGAAAAACTCGGATCTTGTCATCGCCGTCAATACGGATCCGAACGCCGCATTCTTCCGCGAGGCACATTACTGCGTCGTAGCGGACCTCCACGAATTCATCCCCCTTTTGATGGAGAAAATCCTTCGGTTCCGGGGAAACCCACCCGAGTAGGCGTGGTCCACGGCCTTGCCCTGCCCTGGAGAGCCCGTCCGCGTTCACCGCATCGTCCTCATTGCAACAAGTCGCGTTATCCATTAAGCTATCCCCATGGTGCGATCCTGGATCAAGCACATACTTGCCGTTCAAGGTCTGCTGCTCCTCGTATTGCTCGGCTGCGGGAATCCCGGCGAAGACTCCCACCACCGGAAAAACGCCGCTATACAGCCTGCCGCCGCGGGACGGCAACGGACCGGCCTCACCCGTTATGATCCGGCCGCATTCCCCCTCGCATCCCACCTGAACCAGACGTATACGGATGACTTGGACGGGCTCGTGAAGAGGCGGTACATCCGGGTCCTTACCACCTTCAACAAAACCAATTTCTTTATCGCGGGCAGCCGGATCTACGGCTTCGAGTATTCCCTCTTGCAGGACTACATCCGCTCGCTGAACGAGGGGATCGGCAGCAAGGAACTCCGGGTCACTGTGGAGTTCATTCCGGTCCCTTACGACCAGCTCATTCCACGCCTGGTCGAAGGCCTCGGAGACATCGCGGCCGCCGGTCTCACCATCACCCCGGAACGCCAGCGGCGAGTAGACTTCACCATCCCCTACCTGACCGTTGACGAACTCGTGGTAACGAACCGTGCGACACGAGGGTTGAAGGTCCTGGAGGATCTTTCCGGGCGGAACGTGTACGTCCGAAGGAGCAGCAGCTACTATGAAAGCCTCGTCACCCTGAACCGAAAATTCGCCGAGTCGAAGATCCCCCCTGTCCATATCCTGCAGCTGGACGAAAGCCTCGAAACCGAGGATGTCTTCGAACTGGTCCATTCCGGAGCCATTCCCATTACCATCGCGGACAGCGACCTGGCGGAAATCTGGTCGCCCGTCTTCAACAATCTCCAGGTGCATGCAAACCTCAAGGTTCGAACCGGCGGACGGATCGCGTGGATGGTCCGCAAGGAGAATCCGGAGCTACGGAAGAGCCTCAACAAGTTCATCAGAACCCACCGAAAGGGAACGCTTCTCGGAAACATCTATTTTGAACGCTATTTCAAGAACAACAAGTGGATCCGGAACCCCCTTACCAGGCAGGAACTTGAAAAGCAGCACCGGTACACGAGCCTGTTCAAGAAGTACGGGAAAAAATACAAGTTCGACTGGATGCTCCTCATGGCCCTCGCCTACCAGGAGTCCAATCTGAACAACAGGAAGAGAAGCCACACGGGCGCTGTCGGGATCATGCAGATCCGCCCTGCCACGGCGGCGGACAAGCACGTAAACATCCGGGACATCAATCTCCTGGAGAACAACGTTCATGCCGGTGTAAAATATCTGGCCTTTCTGAGGGACCGGTATTACAGTGATCCGACAATCAACAACCGCGACCGCATCCGGTTCAGCCTGGCGGCTTACAATGCGGGACCGAAGAAAATACGGAAAGCCCGGCAATTGGCCGAACAAATGGGCTTGGACCGGGACCGGTGGTTTCGGAACGTGGAGATCGCCACCCTGCGCCTCGTGGGGCAGGAGCCGGTTCAGTACGTCAGCAATATCAACAAGTACTATGTACTCTTCAAGCTTCACGAAGAGCTGAAAAAGCTGCGCCAGTCGAACATGCAGGACCCCCTGCTCACGCGCTCGGATTCTTGAAGCGAAATCTTCCGGGCGCCGACGTCCCCCTTCCCTGTTCCCCCCGCACGAGAAGCGACGGGAAGACCGGTGCATGCAGGCACGGGAAATGCATACTCCCTCTTGTGAGGCAATCCATGGGGATGTTCATCAATGATGTATCTTCTTGGAAGGACAACTTTTTTTCGGAGCGAAGACGATCATGGGCGTAAATCGGGTCCATCCGGGTGTATTGAGAGGCGGGGAAACGAGAAAATTACGTCAAAAAATTGACTTCTCAGCCCTGCTCAAGGACCGGCGACGGACGGCAACGGCCCTTCCCCCTCAAACGCCTCCGAGGCCGAAACATGCCCTCATCTCGCTGGGAAAGGTAACCCACGAGAACCCGAACGTATCAAGCCTCTTGATCAAGCACCCTGTCTACCGGAAAGAATGCTGGCGGATCCTGTACAACCAGGTCAACCGCGACAAGCCCTACACCCGCATTCGACCGGGAACGGAGATTTTTCTGGATCCGGAGACGAAGGAAGTCGCCTGGGGGAAGATGCTGCGGGGGCCGGCGGCATCCAGGGCCGTTGCAGAGCCCGGGCGGTCCCAGCCGGGACACGAGCGGACGTGTTCCGCCGAAAAAGATGATTTTCCCGAACGGCTGGTCAACGCGGTGAAGCCTTATCTCGGCAAACCCTACGGCGAAATGAACTGCTACGAACTCGTGGTCAAAGGCCTGACAAACCTCGGTGTTCGTTATCAGGGCGCGGGAGGCCTCGGAAGGAGGCTCATGGCAATGGCCCGGCAACACGGTCTGCCCCGATACGCATATTTCAACGGCGAAGGCCTGATCGCCGCCTCCGGGTCTCCTGTCTACTCCAAGACCCTTCTCCGGGTGCGCTCCCCGGAGAAAGAGGCGAAACAGCTCCTCGGGGAGATCGGGCCCCGCCTCGAAAAGGGGCAGATTCTCTCCTTCTCGATCCACAGTCGGGGCCACACCGGCATCGTCTCACGGGTGAACGACACCTGGACACTCATCAACTCCGGGGAGTTGGACCATCCGCTCAAGTCCACGCACCTGTCCAAAGGGGTCGGTGAAGAATCGCTGGCAGCCGAGGTCCGGGACTGGTTCGAGCTTGCCAAGGAACGACAGGAATCCCTGCGTGTTACCCTCGGCAGGCTGAACGAACAGAAGCTGCTCACCTACCACGCCCCGACCCGGCGGAAACCGACGAAGATCTGATCGGTTGTCAAGGCGACCCGCGAAGACACGAGGCCGCCGTTGATACAGGCCGGTGCGGGAAGGCAGGGGCTGGGGCGGGAGCGATCGGTTCAGGGCGAGATCCGGGAAGGACCTCTCGCGCCGCCCTGGGAATGGAGGGGGCGGCACGAAAGGTCCCTTCGGAATACGTGACGAAACAGGTCTTTGTGACGGAAACAGGGGTGCCGAAGCAGCCTGCTACACAACGGTCACGTCGCTGGCTGCGGGGCCTTTTTGCCCCTGGGTGATTACGAATTCGACGTTGTCGCCTTCATTGAGGGTGCGGAACCCGTCTCCGCTGATGGCAGAGTAATGCACAAAAACATCGCCTCCGGACTCACGGGCGATGAAGCCGTATCCTTTGCTTTCGTTGAACCACTTGACGGTTCCTTTTTCCTTTTCCACGTTACCAGATCCTCCTGTTCATGATTGACAACTCCTGCTCGAAGTTCCGTTTTTCTCCCACATAAAGAAACCGCCCAGATAAGAACATCTGAGCGGTCGTATTACGCCATCCCAAACGGAACTTACTGAGATAAGATATTCTATCCCAGTTCCGGCCTCCTTGTCAATCAAAAACTTTCACGTCCCATATTTTCTTGGATTCCGTCAGGATTGGTGGTATGGTTCCGTTCGGGATGACGGAATGACGTTCAAGGGAGAATGGAGATGTCCTTCAAGGAGAAGGGCCTCGAAGCGGTCCTCGATTCCCTGTTCGATCACGTGCTCGTCATCAACCGCAACTTCATTATCGAGCATGCCAACAGATCCTGCGTCGAGGCCCTCGGGTACACCCACCCGGGCGAGATCGTGGGAAGGCGGTGCCACAAAATCTTCCACGGCCTCGACCACCCGTGCAGCGATACGGACCATCCCTGCCCGCTCACCCGGGTGCTGAAACACGACAGGCCCTTCACCGGCGAGCACCTTCACCGGGACAACGAAGGGAATCCCGTTTACATGCGAATCAAGGCCCTCCCCCTCCATGACGACGATGGAAATGTTTCGCGCATCGGCGAGATACTCCGGGACGTCTCGGCCGAGAGGCAACTCGAGGAACAGCTGGCTCAAGCGGCCCTGCGGTATGAACAGGTCTTCCAGGCGACCGGCTACGGAATCCTTGTCATGGACAGGGACCATCGGATCCGGGAGGCGAACCGCATCGCTTCGGACCTCATGGGAATCCCGTCCGACGAAATCCCGGGCCTGGATTTCCGGCGATTCGTGGTCGAAAAGGATACACGCCTTCTCGAAGGCATGTGTAAAGAGGTCGGGGACGACCCGACCAAACGCCTCTCATCGGAGATGCAGATCCTCGCGCCCTCCGGCGAAAAGCGGGATGTGGAGGTCCACATCAGCGCGACAGAACCGACCGGCGACGGCAAGATCTTCGCCACCCTCCGCGACATCACCCACCGCAAGAGGGTGGAGGACAAGCTCTTCGAGGCAACCCGAAAATTTCAAAAGATCGCCGAGATGGGCGAGGACGCCATCCTGGTCCTGGATGACAGATTCAGCGTGGAGTTCGCCAACTCCACGGCGCTCAGCCTCACCGGTTTTTCCCGGAAAGAGTTGATGGGACTGGACTTCCTTTCGCTCCTCGACGAGGAGGACCGCAGTGTCTTGTTGCGTCTGTACGAGGGCGGCATGGAAGCGGAAGACCGACGCGCCTGCATGCAGATGCAGGTGAACACGGCCTCGCGACACAAACGAAGCTGCGAAGTCTGCATCAGTGCGACCCGCTTCGCCGGAGGGGAAAGAAAGACCTACGTTTACATCCGGGATCTCTCCGACAGGCTGCGGATGGAGAACAAGCTCCGGGAAGCCAATGAGTTTCTATCCAATCTCATCGAGACCTCCACGGACGGGATCATCGCCGCAGACATGAGGGGAAGGGTCATCATCTTCAACAAAGGCGCCGAGCGCCTGCTCGGCTACAAGGCCGACGAAGTGATCGGCAAGATCAACGTTGCCAACTTCTACCCGCCCGGAGTGGCCCGGAGCATCATGCGCCGGTTACGCAGCGACGATTACGGCGGCAAAGGCAGGGCCTTGCCATACCGGATCATCGGCGTATCCAAGTCGGGAGAGCACATCCCCATCACCCTGTCGAGCGCCCTCATCTACCAGGGCGGCAAGGAGATCGCCAGCGTGGGGATCTTTTACGATCTCCGGGAGATTCTGAAGGCCCAGGAGGAACTCCTCGAGTCGGAGGCGAAGTTTCGAGAACTTTTCGAGACGGTTCGGCACGGCCTGTACTTCAGCAGCCGAGAGGGAAAGTTCCTGGAATGCAACCAGGCCATGGTGGAGATGCTCGGCTATGCGAACAAGGAGGAAGTCCTGGCCATTGACCTCGCCAGAGACCTGTACCTCGAGGCCTCGGACAGAATCGAATTTCAGCGGATGATCGAGGCCCAGGGATTTGTCAAGGACTACGAAGTCCAGTTCAAGAAAAAGGACGGAGCCCCCCTTACGGTTCTGCTGACCGCCCACGTCAGCAAGGACCGGTCCGGAAGGGTCCTCGGCTACCAGGGCCTGTTCGTCGACATCACGGAGCGGAAGAGACTCGAGCAGCAGCTCTTCCAGTCCGAAAAGCTGGCCGCCATGGGGCGTCTCACCGCCCAGATCGCCCACGAACTGAACAACCCGATCTACGGTGTGATGAACTGCCTGGACCTGCTGAAGAGCGAAGTCCCGGCGAGCAGCAGCAGGCGAAGATTTCTCGACATGGCAAGATCGGAAACAAAAAGGATATCCGAACTCCTCAGGGGCATGCTCAGCTTTTTCCGCCCCGACGAGGACGTCAAGACCTGGGTGGATCTGAACTCCGTGGTCGACGATGTGATCCTCTTCATGGGCAAGCAGCTTCAGGAGTTCAAGGTTCATGTAGTGCTCGAATTGGCGGAAAACCTTCCGAGGGTGTTCGCGTCCGGCAACCAGATGAAGCAGGTGCTCCTCAATCTGATCATGAACGCCAAGACAGCCATGCAGCACGGCGGCACCCTGACGATCGCGACCTCTTCGGCGGACGGAAAGGTGCGACTCAGCGTCTCCGATACCGGTACGGGCATCCCGGAAGATGTCCGGGACCGGATTTTCGAGGCCTTCTTCACGACGAAGAGCGACGTCAAGGGCGTGGGACTGGGGCTGTCGGTCTGTTTCGGGATCATCCGCCAGCACAACGGCGAGATCGCCGTGGAAAGTGAAATCGGCGCCGGCACCACATTCGTCATCACCCTCCCGCTGAAATCGTGACCCCTCCTCCCGCCTCGCTCCTGTCTCCGGCCCGCCGGCCCGATAAGGCGGGCCTTGCTTTCCAAAGGCTCATTCTTCGCTGATCCAGGTTTCATTTTTTTTCCATATTTTTCTTGACAGGCTTCCCGGCTTTTGGTTATTTTAGGAATTAGAGATGTTAGGCTTATTAGTGGAATTATGGTTTCCGTAAAGGGGGCAGGGAAAAGAATGGGCCTGATAATGACATCGATAGCCGTCTTCACCGTGAATCAGGCAAGCGAACTCCTCCAAGTCTCTCCGCAAACGATCGTGAACTGGATCGAGGCAGGCAGGCTCAAGGCGTACAAGACCCCAGGCGGGCACAGGCGCATCAAGAAGTCCGACCTGGAAGCCTTCGTGAAGCAGCACGACATGCCCGTCTTCCGCCTGCCGTCCGATCCGGACGAGGAGGGCAAGAAAGTGAAAAAGATTCTCGTGGTGGACGACGACCAGGTGATCGTAGCTACCATCACCGCGGGGCTGGAGGAGGACCCCCATGCGTACGAGGTGATCACTGCGGCAGACGGCTTCGAGGCGGGCATTCAGGTAAGCCACTTCAAGCCGGATGTGCTCATCCTCGACATCATGATGCCGGACATCGACGGGTACGAAGTCTGTCGAATACTCAAGTCCTCGGAGGAGACGAAGCATATCAAGATCATCGTTCTCTCGGGTTACCTCGATGAAGAGAGCTACAAGAAAATGCGGGAGTATGGCGCGGATCTCTGTTTCTCGAAACCCCTCCCCCTGGACAGGCTGAAGGAGGAGATCGCCCGCCTCCTGTATCCGGAAGAAGACAAGGAGGCAGGCACAGTCACAAATGACCCGAGTAGCCCCGGGACGAACCCTGTGCCGAAGCGGGCCCCTTGAAGCACGGCTTCGGCACGCAGAAGAGGAGGCTACCTGATGGCATTGCAGGAAAAGCTGGAGAAGAACCCTTTTGTCGTGACCATAGAGATCCAACCCACGGTCGACGAGGAAATGCACAGGCTCCTCACGGACCTGGATTGCATCCGGGGGCGCGTAGACTGCCTGACCATCCCGGAGTTCAAGAAGCCCCCGCAGGCGGTTGACTCCCTCAGCATGGGTCGGAGCTTCAAAGACAAGAAGTTCGACACCCTCTACCAGACCACCACCCGGGGAAAACATCGGCCCAACCTGGAGGCGGACCTGATCAAGGCGCATCAACTCGGTATCGACAACATCCTCGTATTCAACGAGGACTACACCCTGTCAGGCATCTCCCGGGAAGAGAAGATGTTCTTCCACGTGGACGCGGGAAAGCTCTTCTCGGTCATGGAATGCCTGAAGGACGGGCGGGACATCAAGGGCCAGGACATCGGACAGTCCCTCTCGTTCTACCTGGGCGCAGGCGTGGACGCATCCAGGGGCAAACGGACCCCGGACCAGGAACTCCGGGAAATGGAAACCATGATCGTCCACGGGACCGGCTTTTTCCTCACGCCACCCGTGTTCGATCTGGACGAGTTCAAGGGCTTCATGCAGAAGGTCAAGCCCTTCGGCGTACCGATCATTGCAGGGGTCATGCTGCTGAGAAGCGGCGAAATGGCCCGTTTCGTGCGGAAACACATGAACGTAAGGGTCCCGGATCACATCATCGACAAGCTGACCCGGGCGCCCGACAAGCTCAAGGCAAGCATCGAAATCTTCGCCGAACTGGTGACCGGGCTGAGGGACCTCTGCCAGGGGGTACACATCATTCCCATCGGCTGGTACTCCAAGATACCCCGGTTCCTCGACGCGGCAAAGCTGTCAACCCTGTAGCCTATGGGCTCAGACGCCGGAGGCGAAAGGGGATAAGTCAAAGGTCAACGAATAGGTATATTGGAATCAGAATGCGCCACAAAGCAAGAAAACAGACCAGGCAGCAAAACAGTCCAACCCGTGCGTAGTCGGCCGGCGGCCATCAGCCGGGAAAGGGAGAAACATCTCTGTTGACGTGAAAGCACCCGCGATGAAGTGATCCGCACTATCGAACCTCCTGCGAGCCTCCCTGCGACCTCCGATCCCGCTCCACGCCGATGGTTGAAAGCCGAAGACCACAGTCGGGCTCAAGGAGGAGGTCAGGTGGAACCCATCACCATTACACTCGACGGAGCCGAGGTGTCCGGTCATCCCGGGATGACGATTCTCGAGCTGGCCGCGGAGGTCGGCATCGGGATCCCCACCCTTTGCAACGATCCCCACCTGAGCCCCCTGGGCGCATGCCGGGTCTGCCTCGTGGAGGATGAATCCACCGGAAGGCTCCTGGCCTCGTGTGTCACGCCGATTGCGGCGGGCATGGTCATCAACACCCGATCGCAACGAGTCATCGAAAACCGGCGCGTCGTGGTTGAACTGATGCTCGCCAGCCACCCCGACACGTGCATCGTGTGCGACAAGGGAAACCGGTGCAAGCTCAGGAAAATCGCCACGGATCTGGGAATCGGCCTGAGCAGCCTGGAGAAGATCCCCACTTATCACCCTGTCGTGGACCTGAATCCGTTCATCCAGCGGGACCTGAGCAAGTGCATACGTTGCGGCCGCTGTATCCGGGCCGACCGGGAGATCGCCGTTGTCGGGGCCATCGACTACACGGACCGGGGCTTCGAATCGAGGCCGGCCACACTCCTGGACGCCCCCCTGGAACGAACCGAATGCACCTTCTGCGGAATATGTGTTTCGGTTTGTCCCACCGGCGCCCTGTCCGAGCGCATCCGCGTGTCGACCAACACCGCCAGCCATGCCACACGGACCGTCTGCCCCCTGTGCGGAATGGGCTGCGCCATCGTCCTCGAGCACCGGGCCCCTCTCATCCTCCGGTCCAGGCCCGCGGAGGACACGAAGTCCGTGAACCACATTTCTCTCTGCGTGAAGGGGCATTACGGGCTCGACTTCGTCAACTCCGGCGAACGGTTGACCTCCCCACTCGTGCGACGCGACGGCGAACTGGTCCCTGTCGCCTGGGATGAAGCACTGGATCTGGTGGCCGGCCGTCTCACGGAACTGAGGGAACAGAATGGGGCGAGAACACTGGGCGCGCTCGGCGCCTCCCGCGCCTCCAACGAGGAAAACTACCTGCTCCAGAGGTTTGTGCGAAGCACCCTGGGCAGCAACAACATCGATTCCGGCGCCCGTCTTCGTGGCGCCGCCCTTGTCGCCGGTATCGAGCGTGTACTTGGGTGCGGCGCCATGAGCCACCCCATCTCCCACATACGGGAAGCAGAGGAGATTCTCGTTGTGGGGGCGGATCCCCTTACCGTCAGTCCCATCCTGGGACAGGTCATCAAGCAGGCCGTAAAGCTCGAAGGTGCTCACCTGACTCTGGTGGACCCCCTGCCCCGCTCGCTCGACGGTGGGTTCGCCGACACGTGGATCCGGCCCGCTCCGGGGAGCCAGACAGCCTTCCTGTCCGGCCTCCTCAACCGGATGCTCGCGGCCGGACCGCCCGCCTCGGCGCGGGAAGCCCTCGGTGGGGAGGGTTTGGCCGGGATACGCTCGGCTGTCGAGACATTCACACCGGAGCGAGTAGAGGACCTCACAGGGGTTCCGGCAAGACTTCTCGAGGAAACGGCAGGAAGGCTCGCGTCCGGCAGACGGCTCGCCCTCATCCCGGGCGCCGGAATCGCCCGCGAGGCGGGGGCCTCGCAGTCAGGCAGCCTTCTGGCGGTCATGCTGCTGGCTGCCGGGCACCCCGGCCGCGAGGGATGCGGCCTGTTCCCCGTCGCCCTCTCCCTGAACGATCAGGGCGCGTTGGACATGGGCGCGCGCCCGGACAGGCTCCCCGGCCATCAGGAGGTGGCGGACCCGGATGCCAGGGCAAGGTTCGAGGCCGCATGGTCCGCCTCCCTTCCCGCCGAGCCGGGCCTCGACTACATCTCCATGATCGAGGCCGCCCTTGCGGGCTCACTCAAAGGCCTCTACGTGGTGGGGGAGAATCCCGTCAGGGACTGTCCCGAGGCGCAGAAGGTGCGCGAGGCCCTGTCCGGCTTGGAGTTGCTCGTGGTTCAGGATCTCTTTCTGACAGAGACCGCAAGACTTGCCCACGTGGTCCTCCCTTCCACGAGCTTCGCGGAAAAGGAGGGGACTTTTACGAATCTGGAGCGAAGGGTCCAGAGGTTTCGGCAGGCCATCGAGCCTCGGGACGGTTCGCGATCCGACGGGGCGATTCTCACGGATCTGATGGGCCGCATGGGCTCCAAAGTTTCCTGCAGGACCCCCGCAGAGGTGCTTTCCGAGATCAACGAACGGGTCCCGGCCTATCGGGGCATCACGCTCGAGCGGCTGGAACGGGAACAAGGAGGCATCTTCCGACCCTGTCCGGACGAAGGACATCCCGGCACGCCCATTCTGCATGCCGACAGGCCCGCTCCCATGCCGGAAGCCCCGGGCCTCGAACCCCTGGACGGCGCGGTTTCCGCTCCCCCGTCCGAATTCCCCCTCTGGCTCCTGACGACGGCAACCCTTTTCCATTCCGCGGACGGCGTGAGGACTGCACGCTCGCGCGTGCTTCTCATGGCGGAGGGGGAAGGCGGCGTCACGATGAATCCCTTCGACGCCGGCCCCCTCGGAATCTCGGATGGAGACACCGCTCTGGTGAAATCCTCCCGGGGCTCTCTGTGGACCCGTATCACCCTATCGGAACGAATCCCGAGGGGCATTCTCGTCGCCACGTCCCCGGGGGAACAATCGCCGGAAGGGCTTTCCAGCATGGATGCCCGTGATCCTGAAAACGGTGCGCCCCGGACGCACCGGCTTGCCGTCAGGGTGGAGGTAGATCATGGCAACAAATGAGGCCGTGCAGCAGGAAGTCGATCTGGACGAACTGGAGCCGATCCTGGAGGCGTTCAAGGGGGAGCGGTGGGGCCTGATCCCGCTCCTTCAGCGGGTCCAGGAAAAATACGGATACATTCCCCCGGACGCCATCGAGCCTATCGCCCGGTCCCTCCGCCTCTTCCCGAGCGAGGTCCAGGGGGTCGTGACCTTCTACTCACAGTTCTACACGACCCCGCGGGGGAAAAACATCATCCGGGTGTGTCGAGGAACCGCCTGCCACGTCCGCGGGAGTGGATCGGTGTTGAAGATCGTCAAACAGAACCTGGGCATCGAGCCCGGGGAAACCACGCCGGACCTGAATTTCACCCTCGAGACCGTGGCCTGTCTCGGGGCCTGTTTCCTGGCGCCCACGATGATGGTGAACAGGGAGTACTATGGGAAGCTGGCGCCTCCCAGGGTCATGAGCGTGCTGAAGCAGTACGCGCCATCGAAAAAGGAGGAGGGAAATGGAGAGGGTTGAGTCGATCATGGCGCTCGAGAAGGTCCGCAACGAGATCGTTCAACGGATCGATCATGACAAGCCCGTTATCCGCATCTGCATGACAGGCTGCCGCGCATACGGAGCGGCAGACGTACGTAGTGCCCTCTCCGAGGAGGTCATCCGCAAGGGGCTCGTGGACGACGTGGAAATCCGGGAGACCGGATGCCACGGCTTCTGCGCCAGGGCTCCGGTGATGGCCATCGATCCGCTGGGCCTCTTCTATCAGCAGGTCGACCCGGAGGATGCACGGGAAATCGTGAGCCGAACGATCCTGGACGGCCAGATCGTCGAGAGACTGCTCTACCGGGAAGAGGACAAGCGGGGAAGGCTGTGCGTACATCCGGGTGATATCCCCTTCTATCGAAAGCAGCATCGCAGGGTACTCGCCAACTGCGGGCGGATCGACCCTACAAACATCGCCCACTACATCGCAAACGACGGCTACAAGGCCCTTGCCCGGGTCCTGGCGGCCATGGACCCGGAGGAAGTAATCGACCAGATGGAACGGTCCGGCCTGCGTGGACGGGGAGGTGCGGGATTCCCTACGGGCAAGAAATGGCGGTTCGCCCGTTCCGCCGCCGGCCACCCGAAGTATGTGGTCTGCAACGCGGATGAAGGGGATCCGGGCGCGTTCATGGACAGGGCGGTGCTGGAAGGAGACCCCCACCGTGTGCTGGAAGGCATGCTGATCGCAGCTTACGCCATCGGAGCCTCGAAGGGGTACATCTATGTCAGGGCGGAGTACCCGATCGCCGTGGAAAACCTGAAAATCGCCGTGCGGGACGCCTCGGCAATGGGCCTGCTGGGCGAAAACATCCTGGGCACGGGACTCTCCTTCGACGTGAAAATCAAGGAAGGCGCCGGCGCCTTTGTCTGCGGCGAGGAGACGGCCCTGATCGCCTCCATCGAGGGGAGGAGAGGCATGCCGAGACCGAGGCCGCCCTTCCCCGCCCAGGCCGGTCTGGACGGAAAGCCTACAAACATCAACAACGTGGAGACCCTGGCCAATGTACCGGGCATCCTGCTGGAGGGACCGGAAAAGTTCGCCTCCGTCGGCACGAAGGAAAGCAAAGGCACCAAGGTCTTCTCCCTCGCCGGGAAGGTGAGAAACACCGGCCTGGTGGAGGTGCCGATCGGTACCAGCATACGGGAAATGATCTTCGACATAGGCGGCGGCATCCCCAAAGGCAGAAAATTCAAGGCCGTGCAGATGGGGGGGCCTTCCGGCGGATGCGTCTCCGAGCGCTACCTGGACCTGCCGATCGACTACGGGTCGCTTCAGGAGATCGGCGCGATCATGGGGTCGGGCGGTATGGTCGTGATGGACGAAAACACCTGCATGGTCGAGATCGCCCGGTATTTCTTGAGCTTTACCCAGTCGGAATCTTGCGGGAAATGCACACCGTGCCGTCTGGGAACGAAACAGATGCTCTCGATCCTCACGCGCATCACCCGCGGCCAGGGACGACCCGGGGACGTAGAGGCCCTCCGCAGGATCGGCAACACGGTCAAGGATGCCTCCCTTTGCGGACTGGGCCAGACCTGCCCCAAACCCGTACTCTCCACACTCGAGCACTTCGCCCACGAGTACGAGGCGCACATTCGCGACAAGCGCTGCCCTGCAGCGGTCTGCGATGCCCTGATGATCTCCCCGTGTCAGCACACCTGCCCGGTCGGGATCAATATCCCCGGGTACGTGGCCGCCGTGGCCGATGGAGACTACAACCGGGCCGTGGAGATCATCCGGGAGCGCAACCCCTTCCCGGCGATCTGCGGGCGAATTTGTCATCATCCCTGCGAGGTGAAATGCCGCCGGGGGGAACTGGACGATCCGGTGGCCATCCGGGCCCTGAAACGTTTCGCCGCCGACCACTACTTCAACAACCGCCACGAGCCCCCGGAGCCCTTTGCACGCACGAAGTCGCAGAAGGTCGCCATCGTGGGCGCCGGGCCGACCGGCCTTACGTGCGCCTTCTACCTGGCTAGAATGGGTTACGGCACCACTGTATTCGAGGCGCTTCCCGTGGGCGGCGGAATGTTATCGGTCGGCGTCCCCGCCTTTCGCCTGCCTTTGGAGGTCATCGAAAACGAGATCGAGTACATCCGGCAGTGCGGCGTGGAGATTCGATACAATTCACCCGTAAACATGAATTTCACGATCGAAGACCTCATGGAGCAGGGATACGAGGCCGTGTTCATTGCCGCGGGCACACAGAAGAGCCAGCACATCGGAATCCCCGGCGAGGTGGATGGGCTCACGGGCCTCATGTACGGGCTGAACTTCCTTCGAGACGTCAAGCAGGGACGGGATGTCTCGATAGGGGCACGCGTTGCCGTCATCGGGGGAGGCAACACGGCTGTGGACTCGGCCAGGACAGCCCTGCGTCTGGGCGCGGAACGCGTGGAGGTCTTCTACCGCCGGTCCCGGGAGGAAATGCCCGTCACGGACATCGAGTTCGACGAAGCGGTGGCCGAGGGGGTTCAGTTCCACTTCCTGACGACTCCGACACGCATCCTGTCCGAGAGGTGGAAGGTCTCAGGACTTCAGTGCATCCGGATGCGGCTCGGCGAGGCGGATGACAGCGGCAGACGCCGCCCCATTCCGATTCAGGGCTCCGAGTTTTCCACCGAGGTGGATACCGTCATCCCCGCCGTGGGGCAGGCGCCGGACCTCTCCTTTCTGCCGCCGGATTCCAAGTTGGAAAGAACCCGCTGGGAGATGCTGAGCGTGGACCCGGACAACCTGGCGACGAACCTCCCCGGCGTTTTTGCAGGCGGCGATTTCGTCTCGGGCCCCGGTTTCGTCATCCTGGCGATCGCCGCCGGCAGGCGGGGGGCGGTGGCCATTGACAAGTATCTTTCCGGCGATGCGAGCCGCGTGGAACTCTATGACATGAAGGCGCCCGCTCCTTCGGGCGGCGGGAAGGTCGCCGACCTGCAGGAAGAGTTCGGAGAGAAGCCCCGGGTCGCCATGCCGGTGCGCCCGCCGGCAAAACGCGTCCGCAGCTTCGAAGAGATCGAAATCGGGTTTTCCGAGCAACAGGCACGGGAAGAGGCAAAACGCTGCCTCCGTTGCGACCTGGAAAAGTAACCTGTCGGGAAAGGAGCCGTCATGAAATCCATCACCCGCGCGAAACCCATGGAATCCGTATTGAACGGCCTGGCCGGGTACGACCGCGTTTTCATCGCCGGGTGCGGAACCTGTGCCACCATGTGCCGCACCGGTGGAGTCAACGAGGTAGCCGCCATGCGCAAGGCCCTCGAGGAAGCCGGCAAGCTGGTCACGGGAACGCTTGTAATCCCCACGGCTTGCGACACGCTCACCCACGAGTGCATGGAACAAAACCGGGAGGCCATGGAAGACGCCCAAGTGGTCCTCGTCATGTCCTGTGCTTTCGGGGTACAGACGGTTGCCGGCTATGCAGGCCGGCCGGTGCAACCCGCCCTGGACACGCTCTTCTTCGGCCTGGAGACCGAACCCGGCCATTTCGCCGAGGTGTGCATGCAATGCGGGGACTGCGTCCTGGCCCGGACAGCGGGCATCTGCCCGGTAACCGCCTGCCACAAGGGGCTCCTCAACGGTCCGTGCGGGGGAACGAACAACGGAAAATGCGAAATCGACAGTTCCATCGACTGCGCCTGGACCCTGATCTACAACCGGCTCAAAGAGATCGGGCGGCTTGACCTGATGCACGCTTACTGTGAGCCCAAGAACTTCCAGGCGATGGCGAAGCCCGGCCACATCGACATCTCCGCCGAAGGAGGGGAATCGAGATGAGACAGACATTCAGGGAAGCACTGCAGTCCGGAAAATTCGTCGTCACCAGCGAGATCGGTCCTCCCAAGGGCACCAACGTGGAATCCATGCTTCATCACATCGATCTGCTCAAGGATCGGATCGATGGGATGAACGTAACCGACAACCAGAGTTCGGTCATGCGGTACCCTTCGGTGGGAGGCACCCTCTATATCCAGGAAAGGGGGGGGGAGCCGATCCTGCAGATGACCTGCCGGGACAGAAACCGCCTGGCCCTGCAGGCGGATATCCTGTTCGCATACAGCCGCGGCATCCGCAATATCCTCTGCCTGACCGGGGACGCCGTACCCGTGGGCGATCACAAGGAGGCCAAAGGGGTCTTTGACCTCGACTCGGTGCAATTGCTCCGCACCATCCGAACGATGGAAACCGGCAAGGACCTGGGAGGCAACGATCTGGACGGCGCCGTGGAATTCTGCGCAGGGGCCATCGTCACACCGGAGGCCAACCCGATCGAACCACAGATGATCAAGTTCGAGAAGAAGGTGAAGGCGGGCGCCGAGTTTATCCAGACCCAGGCCATCTATGATCTGGAAAACTTCAAACGGTTCATGGAAGTCGCCCGCAAGTTCGACGTGAAGATCCTCGCGGGGATCATCCTGCTCACCTCCCACCGCATGGCCATCTATATGAACAAGAACGTGCCGGGCGTGTTCGTCCCGCAGGACCTGATCGACGAAATGGAGGCGGCGCCCAAGGGGACCAAGGTGGCCAAAGGGATCGAGATCGCCGGCCGCATGATCCGTCGTCTGAAGGAAGAAAAAATCTGTGACGGTGTCCACATCATGGCGATAGGCAAGGAGGAAGCGGTTCCGGACATCCTGGACGCGGCCGGCCTGTAATCTCCGGATCCCGTGTTCCGAGGGGAAACCGCGCCCGGCTGTCTGATGAAAATTTTTCTCAATAGTTGAACAGCTTTACACGATATGGCGGCTTTGCAACGCCTTTCAAACCTGCCGTCCCGCCCCCATCATCCTGATCCCCCTTACAAATTTACCGCTACACCCTCTTGGCACAAAGTATGCCCCTGTACCCTTTGACAAGGCCACTGAACCTCTGCCCTGCTCACAATCAGACAGCATGGGATCCGAATATGTACCGATCTTACTACCATCTCGCGGAAAGGCCCTTCGAAATCAGCACGGACACCCGGTTTCTATGGATGGGCGAGAAACACCAGGAGGCCCTGGCCATGCTGAAATACGGCGTGCTGGCCCGGAAGGGCTTCCTGCTCCTCACGGGCGACGTGGGCACCGGCAAGACCACCCTGGTCAATGCGCTCCTGGAAAGCCTGGGCGACGATACACTCGTGGCGAACATAACCGATCCGCTCCTCGAACCCCTCGACTTCTTCAATTTCATAGCCGCCTCGTTCCACATGGAGGAAAGGTTTCACAACAAAGTCGATTTCATTCTGAGATTCGGCGAGTTCCTCCGAAGGGAAAACGACGCGGGCAAAAACGTACTGCTCATCCTCGATGAAGCGCACAGGTTTTCGCAAGACCTCCTGGAACAATTCCGGCTCCTTTCGAATATCGAGCTCCCCGAGAAAAAGCTCATCAACATGTTCCTGGTCGGACAGAACGAGTTCAACCGGACATTGATGTCCACGGACTGCCGTGCCCTTCGCCAAAGAATCACGCTCACATACAACATCAAGCCTTTGACCGAAGAGGAAACCCTGGAATACATCCGGTACCGCCTGAAGGTCGCCGGAAGCGAAGCGGAGATCTTCAGCCGCAATGCCGTGGCGGAAGTCTACCGCTTCTCGCAGGGCTATCCCCGCCTCATCAACATCATCTGCGATCACGCCCTTCTCACCGGCTTCGTCAAGCAGCTCCGGCACGTTACGCCCGCCGCGATCAGGGAGTGCGCACAGGAGCTCTGCCTGATGGGCGACACGGTGCGGATCTCCGCCTCGGCT
>WFRX01000144.1 GCA_015486285.1 bacterium | reverse complement strand
GATCAGCGCGATCCATCCGAATCGTTTCATGCTGTACTCCTCTGAAGGCTGTGTATTCCAGGAAAGAGTTTACCCCAACCATGCAGACAAATCTATCACAAGAGCAAACCAGGCGTGTACGACCGCACAGTAGATAAAGGAGTCCACCAGATACGCATAGTATCCGAACAAGAGCCCGAACAGGATCGATCCGTATAGCTCAAAGGGCGGCTTCCCCAGATGCAGGATGACAAAAGGGAGGAGCTGGATGTAAACGGCATACACCCCCACATACCTCTTCAAGCCGAGCAGGAGAAAGCCCCGAGTCATGAACTCCCAGCCCCAAAGAGACACCAGGTACCCCAGGAAAAGCAGCAGCCCGTCATGGGCACTGCGGGCGCCCCCTCCGTAGAATGCCGCGATGGAATCCAACTTGCCGGACAGAAAGGCCACCACCCCGAAACCGAACAAAAAGACGGCGAGTACCGGCAGGGCGAGCCTCACCCTCCCGAAGGAAAGGCCGTAGTCCCTTGGGTTCTCCCGGACCAGCAGCAAAAACGACAAAGGGACCAGGAAGAGGATCAGGAAGGTGTAAAGATCATCCGGGCGAACGTGCAGAAAAGCGCTCGGGGTCTGCAATACGGACTTGAAGGCGGAAGAGGTATTCCGGTCTTTCCAGACGACCAGGCAAAGGGCGGCCATCAGGAAGATCCCCACCGGCAGGAGGGGCGTCTTGAGCTTCCGGACCTCTTCCAGAAAGCGCTGCCAAACCGTCTTCACAAAGCCCATCCACTCTACATAGCCGGGTTTTCAAGCAAAGGCAAGCTCCCGCTCCGCCCCTTCGTATGCTCAAACCGCTCCCTTCACTTTCCCGGCAGAACCGGATAGATTGAAAGGATGCCCTCCGTTTCACCGGCCGGGCGAAGCCGGACAAAGTGAGCACAATATGCTGAAGAACGGGACAGGGCCCCTGCCGGCTGTTTTCTTGATCTTTCTAATCGCCGTGTTCTCGGTCTGCGCTTGCGGAACCGAAACGACGGGTCGGGCGGCGAGCGGCCCGAGCGTGCGGCCGGAGCCTCCATACGACTACGGGGACCCGGATCTCCCGGCCCGCCTCGTCCGGACGCTCCATGACTGGGCCCTGGACTTCGGGATTCACGGCGCCGCGGCGGCCGTACGAACCCCGGGCCGGCTCGACTGGGCGGGCGGGACCGGCCTTCGCGACATAGAGACCATGGAGCCTTATGCGGCCGACACGCCGGGCCGCATCGCCAGCGTAACAAAATCGTTCACCGCCGCCGTCATCCTTCAGTTGGTGGACGAGGGGCTTCTTAACCTCGACGCCCCCTTGGCCCACTTCGTACCGGACTACCCGAACGGGGACGACATCACGGTGGAACATCTCCTACGGCACCGAAGCGGCATCCCGGAGATCCACACGGTGGACGGATTCTTCTTGGCGTCACTGATTCTCCGATCGGAAAGGTGGATCCCACCCGGGGAAATCCTGCAATGGACGTACCTGCCGATCCCGATTCTTGACCTCCGCCGGGGGAAATTCCTGCCCAGGGATCCGGTCGCGGTTCCGGGTGGAGATTTCCATTACTCCCAGTCGAATTACATTGCACTCGGCATCATCATCGAGACGGTTACCGGAAAGGCGCTCGCCGAGGTTTACCACGAACGCATCTTCGGCCCCCTGGGCATGACGGAGGCCTACCTGCCCTGCGCGGGCGCCCCCTTCGAGCCCTGGGGATACACCAACCTTCTCGGCCTCCTCGACGAGGAATTTCCGAGCAAATACCTGGGCAGATCCGCAAACTGGCTGAACAGCGCGAGCTGGTCCGCAGCCGGTATTGTCGCCACGGCCCGGGAGCTGGCCGTCTTCCTGTCGGGAATGCTGGAAGGGCGGTTGTTCTCCAGCGGGGCGCTTGCGAAGGCGACGGACTGGATGGCGATCCGGCCCGACGACCCCCGGAACAACGGGCAGTACGGTCTCGGCCTGTTTCGAAGCCGGCATGACGGGTTCAGTACAATAGGCCACACGGGGTCGCTGCCGGGCAGCGGCGCCATCATGCAGTACATCCCGGAACTCGATGTATACATCGGCGCCGTCATGAACACGGACCTCGATG
>WFRX01000143.1 GCA_015486285.1 bacterium | reverse complement strand
CGTGGACGGCGCCCTCTGCTTCCGGCATGTACCCCATGCCGGGTAAACCTGGATGTTACAGAAGAATCCGGCGAGCCAACCGCGCGGCCTTCGCCGGATTCTTCTGTAACATCCAGGGGAAGTGCACCGATTTTCCGGATTCATTCCCCTCTGTCTGCGCCTCGGTTGTCGTCCGGCAGGCTCCGGCCGTCTAGCCTCCCGTATCCGGGTCGGTCAAGGGCGGGGTATAGAGATCTCTCATCCGGAAAGAGCGGTATAGGGGAATCCAGACCTCCAGGGAATAACTCGGTACCCCATCGGGTGTTACCTCATCCGCCGTGCTCAACATATGCGAGGATGTGAACTGCGCGCCGGAAGAAAAATGGAAATTCCCATTCATCAGAGGCTGGGCGCTGCCAAGGGCAAAGGAGAAGTTGCCCAGATCCACATTCAAGTCCAGTGACGCAGTCTTGGCCGCTTCGTCGATCGTGTAGGTCTGGCCGCGGCTGAAGCATTGATCCGGATCCAGAGCGCAGCGGGTATTCCCATTGTCATACAGAGTGATCTGATCAGGTTTCACAAAGTTGGGATCATGCTGGTGGCTGAACCAGAGAAAGGGGTCTTGTTCGGCCAGGGTAAAGTCTCCGTCCCGCCCGAGCCGCCACAGGATGTCACCGGTGCCGAGCCCGTTGCGGTAATCGATCTTGATGATCCAGTCCTGATGCCGCATCGAGAGGATCAGATTCCCGTCGTCGGGGCTGTAGGCGATTGCGTTGGAGTGGAGCCAATCATTGGCAATGTCTCCTAGAAGGAGCGTGGCAGGGCAGCCATGGTCTCCCGGGGTACATGTCTCCCCCAGAACGGCCTGGCGGGAGACGTCCAGATGGTCGAAGGCGTCCCAAACCCACACGACCTGCCAATTCTCATCGAGGATCAGGATGCAATCGCCGAGAATATCCACCGGGCCTTCCCCCTGTACATTCTCCAGCATGCGTTCGGCATAGGCCAGGACCCCGGTGTACCCATTCGGGAGCCGTCGGGCCTCATGATGCAATGCGGTGACCGGCTCCAGCCCCATGGCCCGCAACTGTTCATTGATTCGCTCGACTGTCGTTTCCCGTACCACGTGCCCCGGCAGATCCACCTCTCGAAGGATCATCCCGTCATTTTCCTGCATGAGAAAGGTACCGCCGGCAACCGGCCTCATGAGACTGGGTTCCATGGAGGAATGATAATACCATCGCAGCCTCCCACCGAGATCCATAGCGAACGGGAAGGGTTCCGCAATCAGGGAGCCCAGGACCGGAGAAAAAAGCACGATGTTTTCGAGAAGGCTGGATGTCTGGTCAGGAAGATCCCGTACCACGGCGGGGGGCACCGTGACCTCTGGCGAGCCGGCCTGAAAATACCGCTCAGGGCCGGTTTCCACGAGGGAACCATCCGGCTTCAGGATCTGATGGACCAGGACATGGGTGGTCTCCGGTTGCAGGCCGCCGATGTAAAAGTTCATGCTTTGACCGGGGATGCACGGCTTGCAATTTGTGGCATACAATTGGTATCCATCCACGTCTCCATAAATCACCCGCATAAAGTTGCCCGCGTCACAGGACGGAGCGCTGTACAGGGCGACCAGCGGATGATCGGTGGCGGTCACGAGCGGGGCTTCGCTAACCCGCGGCTGGACCCAGTAATAGTCTTCCGTTGTGGTCATGAGGCCTGTGATCTTGTCCCTTGCCTTTGCCACGATATGATAAACCCCTTCTTCCAGAGGGGTCCAGGAAAACACATTGTCTTGCCTGAAGTCATAAACCACGCGTAAGGGTTCATCCAGGCGTCCCGCTTCAAACCGGAACTCCAGCGGGTCGGGATTGTCGGTTTGAACCGTCCAAGTAACCGTGGTGCCCGTGGGCTGGCCGGAGGGTGGATCCGCGATGAGTTGGCCATCCGGAAAGCGGCATGCCGTTGAAATCAGCAGGACGAGAAAACAGACGATCGTACGATAGCCGGGGCTTTTCATGAGTTGCATCCTCCTTGTGGCTTTTCCCTGAACCCCTTTTCGGTTTTAACCTTTCCTTTTGTTGAATGATCCGTTAGGACTCTGGCCTGCTTTCCGGGCATGATGATAGGCAGGTGCCTCCCGGCCTCAAATGCTATGGGGAAGCAGACTCCTGGACCCGAAAAGGCACGTTCTCTTTCCAGAGAATAAGGGCCATGTTATCCTGCAATACGGAAAAAATGGCGGAGGGAGTAGGATTCGAACCCACGGTCCTTTCGGACTCCGGTTTTCAAGACCGGCGCCTTAAACCACTCGGCCATCCCTCCTCGCTTGACCTTCCGCAGATGCTAACCTACTAAAATATATCTTATTATTGATAACAAACAGGATGCCCCGTTGTCAAAATGTGAGATCCGGGCTGCGGGGCCTCCCCCGACCCGGATCTCCATCCGTTTTTCATCGACGGGGGTGCCGAAGAGTCGGAGAATCAAGAGCGGACGATTCTGCTTCTAACTCATAATCCACAGACGGCAGAAAATCGAGAAAGGAGAGGAAAATGGACGCCACATCCAGAAGAATGGTCAACGCCCTTAAAACCGCCATTCGTCGCGAGGAGAGGACTTCCGCCGCCTATGTGAGCAAGGCGAAAAAGATGCGGGATCCGGCGGCCAAGAAGGTCCTCGAAACCCTGGCAAGACAGGAGATGGGGCATGCGAAGAAGCTCCTGAGCATTCTGAACAAGGGCGGCGGCGATCTGGCGAGCCTGGGGAAGAGGGCAACACGGCTGGCCGGGGAATTGCACGTGGTGAATGACGATGTCCGTGCGATCGAAAAATCCGGCGAGGCGGTCAGAGTTCTGCGCAAGGCCGCCAAGGCGGAGGAAAACTCCGGTCGTCTATACCGTTCACTAGAGGCGATTTACAAAGGGAGCGACGTAGCCGACCTCTTCGCAAAGCTCGCCGAGGAAGAGGATAAACACAAGGACCGTATAGACAGGGTCCTGGCCAGGATGTAGACGGGCCCTTACGTGAAGAGGCCCTTGCGGAAGGCCTGAAGATACTCCCGGCAGTATTCGTCTTGTCCCAGCAAGGTGCGTGAGGCGCGAAGGGTCTGCATCATGCCCTTGTCGAGGGGGTTCAGGATGACAGCGTCCAGGCCGGCGCCCATGGCCAACCCCAGGAAGTTTCTATTGAGCAGAGAGCGTGCCGGAAGGCCGAAAGAAACATTGGAGACAGCCGCAATTCGATGGGTGGCGGGCCAGGTTTGCTCCAGTCCACGCAGGGCGTTCAAGATTGCGGCGCCTGCGGACGGGCCCGTGCTGACAGGCATCACGCAGGGATCGAAGAAGATGTTTTCTTCCGAAAATCCAGCCGCGCCGAATTTTTCCATCAGGAAGGCGGCGTTGTCCAGACGATCCTGGATCGTCTTGGGCAGGCCGCCGTCACCCACGAGCAATCCCACCACCTTGCAGTCGACCCCCTTGAGCTGCGGAAGGAAGGTTGACCACCTTTCTTTCTCAGCGGAGATCGAATTGATCAAAGGGGGTTGACGTACCCTGTCCAGGGCCTTGGCCAAGGCCTGCGGATGGGATGTGTCGATGCTCAGCGGAAGATCAGCGGCTGCCTGTACTACATCGACGAGCCAGGCCATACAGTCGGCCTCCTTGCCCGGGACGCCGCTGTTGACGTCGATGTAATCGGCGCCGGCCTCTGCCTGTCCCCTCGCCAGGGACGCAATCGCCTCCTCGTCCCTATTTTCCCAAGCGTGCTGGACCGGTTTTCGGGTCATATTGATCAGTTCTCCGACGACGATCATTTCCAGTCCCCCTCTCTTTCGCTTTTCGCCGTCTGGGCGTACCCGCAAAACCCCCCTCTGGGCACCGGCATTCCGGGCCGCCAAGACGCCCCTGTTGCTTCCCTCCCTGTCTCTTCCCGCAGCGACGTGCAACGGCCGCTCAGGTGGCGGGTGGGATACTCATTATAGCAAGAGGCCGTGGTATGTCTACGGGTTGAAAGCGTGAAAGGGCTTGCTTGCCGCATGCCTGCGTGGCCTGACCCGGCGTCGAGAGAGCAAAGGGGAGGGTGGGAGCACGGGCCAAGAACATAGGGAGGGGGTCGGTACAGGAGCAGATTACGGACGCAGAAGGACGTAATCCAGGCTATACCTTTTTATCAAAAAGGACACCCCGCAATTCGGCCGCCTTCTGGTGGAGCTTGAGGAGATGCTCCGGCGGGATCTCCCGAAGCAACTCGCCGGTCTTGCGGTTGAGGATACGGATGACGATATCTCCCGTTTCCTTAGACAATTCGAAATCGAACTGAATGTTCAAGTCGTCCAGAAAGGCCTGGGTCTGCTCGGCTACTTCCTTTAGGGAAGCCGCATCGAGTCCGGAGAGGGGTTCGCGTTTCTTGTTTTGCCTGGCCTCTCTGTCGTCTTTTCGAAAGACGGCCGCTTCCGGCCCCTTGACCGGCTTGACGCGCGGAGCGGGCTCGTTTTCCAACAACCGTCTCAGCCAGACCTCCGCCATGTCTGCCTGAACAATATCGCCCCTGATTTCCATGGTGAAACCTCCAACAAGGGTTGCCTTCTCCCCCGGGGCGGCAGCATGAGAGGCCTGCCCGTTTCTTCCCGGGGATTCCTCCGTTAGGAGTCGTCTGCAAGATCTGTGCTCACCTCTGAAGGGCAAAGGGAACATCTTGAAACATCCGATATTTGTTGAGGATTTTTCGTTCCTTTGTGACCAGACCGATCCCCCTTGCCGGTTTGTCCGCCGGCTGGCGACCCTGTTTGCAGGCCCGTGGTTTCAAAATCGTTCTCGACAGAGGTCCGTGAACCTGTCAAAGCATGCAGTTTTTTCGGTGGAGGTGCCGAGAAGCGGCAGGGAGAAAGGGATCCGGGACCTCGATCAGTGGGCCGCGCCCTTGAAGATGAAACCCACGAGCAGACCGGCCCCGAGAGCAATCAGGACAGCGCATATGCCGTAGAGCATGGGGTCCTTTTGGGCCGCCTCCGCGATAAAGGCCACGAGCCCGACCTTCTCGATGCGGATCGTGTTAGAGGCCTTGCCAACGAGTTTCTTGTCCTTGAGCAGGAAATACTCTACGTTATAGACGCCCGGTTTCGCGTCCGGTGGGAAGTCGAAGTAGTGGTTGAACAGCTTGCGCCCTTTGATATGAATGCGGCCGGTATCGTCGATCGCATAAAGTCCGGCATCGACCTTGATCTTTTTCAGTCCCCGGAAGATCACCTCTTCGTCGTTTTCCTCGTTCGCGCCCTTCAGGATGTGATATTTCATCCCGTTTTTGATCGTGTCGTACCCGATGCCGAGTTCCCTGGCCAGTTCCGGCGTGGTGACCCTGTCCAGAGGTTCCGAAGCCTGCACTTGGTACATGGATGGGACGTTTTCCACCTGATACTGCCTCGTGTTCATCCAGAAGGGGCCCACGCGTCCCTTCAGGTTGATTTTTACGGTCTCCGCCGGGGAAGTGAGTTTGACGATCAGGGCATCTGCTTCGGACCCGGCAAGCGTCCCGAAGAAATCGATGCGATCACCGTTGTACCGAAGGCCCACTTCAATGATCGATTTGGTCGAGTCGGTGACCAGGGCCCCGGTGGACGGCTCCCCCGTCTCGGAGGCGTCCAGGGGGTTGACAAGACCGACGGCACAAAGGACGGCCAGGAGAATCGGCAGTGTTTCCCTCATCAGTGTCCTCCACTCACACCTGCAGCGAAGCTTACGACGTTGTCAGGGGGCAGAACGAGATCGAGGAGAAGCTTGAGCATCATCGCCAGCACGATGATGCTCAGGAGAATCCGGATCTGCTCTCCACGGAGGTATTTGGAGGCGCGCACCCCGAACTGGGCCCCCACGACAGAACCCATCAGCAGGGTGAGAGCCAGTCCGATGTCCACCGTATGGTTGGTAATCGCTTGCTGCAGGGTTACATTGGCGCTTGTCATGACGATTTGAAAAAGGTCGGTGCCGATGGCGGTGATTGTCGGCATGCCGATGACGTAGATCATGGCCGGCACCATGATGAAGCCGCCGCCAACGCCGAGTATGGCGGCAAGCACGCCCACCAGGAATCCGATCAGGAACGGGAAAATGGCGGACGTCCGAAGATGGGACTTGGTAAAGTGCATCTGAAGGGGAAGCCGGCTGAACAGCCTGCTGAGGCCGGATTGGCTCATGTCTCCCTGATCCATTTCGAAGCTTTCGGTTTGCGGCGCCTTGCGTATGGCCTTCAAGCTTTCCACGAACATCGAGCCTCCGATGGTTCCGAGCATCAGCACGTAGACCATCTTCATGACGAACTCGAAATTACCCATGGCGCGAAGATAGTGGACCAGATGAACGCCCACCGTGCCCCCCACGACTCCCCCGGCCAGGATGATGAGCCCCATCTTCATGTCCACATTGCCGAGCCTCCAGTGACCAAAGGCGGCGGACGAGGAACTGGCAACGATCTGGTTCGAATCCGAAGCCGCGGCAACCGCGGGGGGTATGCCGATCATCATCATCAAGGGGGTGAGCAGAAATCCGCCACCGACGCCGAACAGGCCGGAAAGAAAGCCCACCAGTCCTCCGATGCCGATCACGAGGAAGAAATTGATGCTCATATCCGCAATGGGTAGATAGACGTTAAACATCCCTCCGAATCTCCTGTGTCCGGGTTGGTGGGGCTGTGCCGGCCGGCTCTCCGGCGCAAGGACTGAAGAGCCGTTTCCAGACGGTTCGCCTGTCCCCGTCCTGGCGTGACGGAAAGAGCCGACGCGTGGAGGATGTTTCTCGGGTGAAGAGAACGGAAAGACGTTGGGGGGCGAAGCTGTCCACGTCAGCAGGGCGAGCGGATATCATCAGGTCGCGCCACAAGGATACGGTTGCAGAAAACGCTTCCTCTTTGTAGGATGGGCGTGCTGTGCATACACGCTGATTCCGCGTGTCAGATTCGGCCTGAGCGATGATAATCATACAGGAAAAGTCGGTCATTGTCCAACTTGTTGCGATTCGAGATGCCGGGGAGATGAACGATGCTGACAGAAACCTTTCGAGACAAGAGCTTCTGGCTGAGTACGAGGGAGTATACACCCAGTCCCGCCTTCCGGGGCAGGGGGCAGGCGGATGTGGTCGTTGTGGGCGGCGGATTCACGGGCTTGTCCACGGCCCACTTTCTGAAGGAGGAAGAGCCGGGACTGAAGATCGCTCTCCTGGAGAGCCAGGTGATCGGGTACGGGGCGAGCGGTCGGAACGGGGGCTTTTCCATGACCCTGTTCGGGATGACCCTCGGCCTGACAGCGAAACGGTTCGGCCGAGAGAAGGCGAAAGAGGCGCATCATTATATGGAACGGGCCGTGGACATGCTCCGGGATCTGATTCAAAGGCATCGGATCGATTGTGACTATGAACACCCCGGCTTTTTGCGCGTGGCCACTTCAGATAAATACAGGGACCGGATTCTGCACGAGATCGAGCTGGCCCATTCCCTCGGACTGGAAGGAATCGAATGGCTGGACAGGGCCCGTCTGTCGGAGCAGGTGGTGAGTCCTTTGTACCAGGGGGCCTGGTGGGAACCACGGTGCGGTCTGCTCAACCCGGCCAAGCTCGCCTGGGGATGGAAAGAGGTGATCCGGAAACAGGGCGTGGAGATCTACGAGCAGACGCCGGTGATCGAAATCGCGCGGCAAGCGAAGGGGGGGATACGCCTCACGGTTCCCTGGGGTGAGGTGGTGACAAAAAAGCTGGTTCTGGCGACAAACGCCTATTCCCACCTGATTCCCCAGCTCAAGAGAAAACAGGCGCCCGTCTGGACATACATCGTCCTGACCGAGCCCCTGGGAGAACGGCACTTCAAGGAGATCGGCTGGCAGGGCCGGCAGGGTATCGAAGACGCCAGGGACCTGGTTCATTACTACCGTCTTACAGCGGACAATCGACTCCTGATGGGCGGCAGGGACGTGTCCACCGCCTTCGGTTCCGATATGGACCGGGACAGGAACGAGGATGTCTTCGTCGGGCTCGAAAGGGATGTCCGTACGATCTTTCCAGCCTTGAAAGACATCTCTTTTACGCACCGCTGGGGTGGGCCGGTCTCCGTTCCACTCGATCTCGCCCCGGCCCTGGGATATCTCGGGAATGAGGATACGGTTTACAGCCTCGGTTGTGTAGGTCACGGGGTGTCGCTGACGCACCTGAACGGGAGGACCTGCGCGGATCTGGTTCTGGGAAGGAGAACGGATCTGACCGACGTTTTTTTCGTCAATCGAACGACCCTTCCGTGGCCCCCGGAGCCTTTCCGGTCTCTGGCGAGCCGGGCGGTGACGAAATTCATGCGCTGGGAAGACCGGCGGTACGACGCAAAGGTCTAGGAGCCCGTCATGGATGTAGAGAAGCATGAGGCGATTGTTCTCCTGAGCGGGGGGCTGGATTCCACGACCTGCCTGGCCATCGCAAAAAATCAGGGGTACATCCTGAACGCGATCAGTTTCCGGTACGGGCAGCGTCACCTTCGGGAGCTGGATATGGCCAAGCGGGTCGGGGTCCACTTCGGCGTGAAACGTCACATTGTGGTGGATTTCGATATGCGTGCCATCGGAGGCTCCGCCTTGACGGGCGACGGGGAGGTGCCCAAGGGCCGTTCGGCGGCTGAAATCGGCAGGGGGATTCCGGTTACATACGTGCCGGCCCGGAACACCGTTTTCCTCTCCTTCGCCCTTGCCTGGTCCGATGTGATCCAGGCCCGTGATCTCTTTATCGGGGTGAATGCCCTGGATTTCTCCGGTTATCCCGACTGTCGGCCGGAATACATTCAGGCCTTTGAGACGATGGCGGGGCTGGCGACGAAGGCGGGGGTTGAAGGCCGTCCGGTCCGCCTCCACACGCCCTTGATCCGACTCACCAAGGCGGAGATCATCCAGAAGGGACATGGCCTAGGCGTTGATTTTTCGATGACCCACAGCTGTTACGACCCCCCTCCGGACGGACCGGCGTGCGGGCGGTGCGACAGTTGCATCCTGCGGCGAAAGGGCTTTTCCGAGGCCGGCCTCGAAGATCCCCTCGATTACCCGGATTGAAATACAGGGGGCCGGCCCATCCCCGCCTCAAAACGGTACGAACCACCGATTAGAGTTTTCCCCCCGACCCGGTTGTCGCAGGGCGACTTTGTAGAGGGAGGGGGAGACGGAGCCCAAGGCAACCGGGCCGGGACAAGTCCTACCGCGTTACGATGCCTCTATCGATCGCATAGGCCGTCAAGTCCGAAACATTATGGAGATCCAGTTTCTCCATGATGTTGGACCGGTGTTTTTCCACCGTTTTCACGCTGATACAGAGGAGTTCCGCGATTTCCCGGTTCTTGTGCCCTTCGGCAATGAGCTTGAGCACCTCACGCTCTCGCGGGGTGACACTCTCCCACAGCGATTTCGGTCCCCCTGCCTTTTTTCCTGCAAGGTACCCCTCAATGACCTGTTCCGACACGCCGGGGCTCAGATACCGCTTGCCGGCCAGAACGCTCCGAATGGCGGTGACGAGTTCCTGATGGGTGGAGTCCTTGAGGGCGTATCCGTCCGCCCCTGCCTGCAGGGCCGTCAGGACATATTCCTCTGCCTTGTGAACCGTGAGGGCCAGAATCTTCGTGTCCGGGGATCTCTTCCGGATTTCGTGGATCGCATCCATGCCGTTCATTTTCGGCATGGAGAGGTCGATCAGGACGAGGTCCGGCGCCGCCTCTTCCGCCTTCCGGATCGCCTCGCGCCCGTCGACCGCCTCGCCGACGACCTCGAGGTCCGGATGAGAAGACAGGAGCACGCGCAACCCTTCCCTGAGGATGGTGTGGTCTTCCGCAATTACGATGCGCCGCCTGGTTTCCACGAACCGAGTCCCCTGATACGAAATATTTTGAGTACTCTTTGCTCGACCGTGCATCAAAGAGTCTATGAAGCCTAATTACCATGTCGCTGGCCCGTCGGTAAAGGGGAAATTGTACCGGCCGATTCTATGCTCCGGTCCCGATACAGGGTGTAGCCGCGAAGAGGGAACCGATCGATCCGTAAGGGATTGCTGCAGGTGGCCGTGTTCAGCATTTTGATCGTTGAAGATCATCAGGGATTTCGGGAGTCCCTCAAAGAGGCCCTTGTCGGGCGGTTGCCTTACGCCGTGGTGGATGAGGCGGCGGAAGGGGGGGAGGTGGTCGCCCTGATCGAGGCCCGGCCCCCTCAGCTCGTTTTCATGGACATCAACATACCTGGTGAAAACGGGCTTGAACTCACCCGGTGGATCAAGCAGACCCATCCAGGCATTGTAATTGTCATACTCACCAGCTATGACCTCCCGGAGTACAGGGAGGCGGCATACCGCTACGGCGCCAATTACTTCCTGGTGAAAAGCGCCACGAACGGTCAGAAACTCGTGGGCCTGATCGAATCGATCCTGTTGGAACGGGGGCTGGACGCGAACGGCAAGTAAACCAGAATTTCCCCTCCCCACTCCCCGAAATACAGCCTACCCTACCCTGGAATACAGCCTTTACCTGATTCCCATTTGCCCCGTATCGAGTAGGATACCAGTCAGCCCCGGATATTGGAGTGCTGGACGACACGGGGGTGAAACGATCCAGAAGGGGAGGAACCGATGAGCGTAGAAGCCGTAAAGGATACCCGGAATGATGCCGGCCAGGGAAAATGTTTTCCGGTAACCGCGAGTTTCCTTGACGAGAACGATGGGGTAATGGATGAGGAGACCCTCCTGGATCTCCTGAAACAGGGGAAGCCGGAAGCCCTGGACCAGGTCAGGCGAAGGCACCACGACAAACTCTATTCCCTTGCTTACCGTATTTGCAACAATCACCCGGATGCGGAGGAGGTCTTGCAGGACGTCTACATGACTGCCGTGCAAAAGATCGATCGGTTCGAAAAGCGCTCAACCCTTGCGACCTGGCTGTACCGGATTACCGTCAATGCGGCTCTTATGAAGCGACGGACCCAGCGTCATTCCAAGTCGACGGTCTCCCTCGAGAGCGTGGGCCCTTTCCTGGGACAAGAGGACAATGTGCTTCGGTTCGATGGGCAGGCGCGGCCCCAGGACGATCTCCTGATGGCCAAGGAACTTTGCGGAAAGATCCAGGAGATTGTTGAAGGTCTCCCCGAGATCTACCAGACCGTTTTTTCGCTTCGGGACCTGCAGGGATACTCGATCAAGGAGACGAGCAGAATCCTGAACACCACCCCTGCCGCCATCAAGTCCAGGCTTCACCGGGGCCGATTTTTCATCAAAGAGGGGCTTCGTCGGTATCTGGCCGAGAACTAGACGCTCCTAGAGCCACTCTTTCAAGGGGCTCCTAGACCATCTTTGCCCGGGCCAGGTTCTCCCTCACAAACCGCCCTTGCTCCTCCGTGAGTTGGGGCAGGGGGCTCTTCACGACCGGAGTCATGTCGTGGCCCAGGAGTCGCATCGCCTCCTTCAGCATCGCGTGAGGTTTCAGTGTGCTCGCGAAGACATTGACGAGGTCGGGAAAGCTGAATTGGATTTCTTCCGCTTTTTTTATCTTTCCTTCGTGGAAGGCATTCCAGAGGGACACGAGCGTCTCGGGGATCAGGTTCGCCAGGGGGCAAATGACCCCATGGGCGCCGCTCTGTAAGGCAAAGAAGAAATTGATGGAGGTCCCGGTGAGGACATCAAAATCTTCGCCCCGGGTCCGTTCAACCAGTTCGGCCAGTTCGGCCAGGTCCGCGATGGATTCCTTTACGCCTCGTATATTCGGGATCGCGGCCAGGCGGTGAATCTGGCCGGGAGACAGGGACAGATGCGTCGCCATGGGGAAATGGTAGTAGAGGATCGGCATGTCGAGCCGGTCCGATAAGATTCGATAGTAGCCGAACACCTCTTCCGCCTCCAGGGGATAGTACACGGGCAATGCCGAGAGCAAGGCGTCCGCGCCAGCATTGCGGGCAAACGCGCCCAGTTCGAGCGTTTGGTCCGCGCCCATGTACGTGGTCCCGACGATGACCGGAACGCGTCCGTTGCAGACCTCCGTGGCGGCGGTGATGACCTGTCGTTTTTCCGTATCGGTCAGGTAGGGGGATTCGCCGTTGCTTCCGAGGATCAGCAGGCCGTGCACGCCCTTCGCGATCAGAAAATCGACGATCTTCTGCAGGGCCGGGACGTCGACGGCGCCTTCATGCGTCAGAGGGGTGAAAACGACCGGGTAGACCCCCTGGAATCTTTTGGCCATGACAGAGATCCTCCAGGTTGAGCTCGAATTTCTGTTCGGTGAGCTTCCGTCCCCACTGGCAGACGGCGTGGGCTTCGCAAAGACGGAATCCCACACGCTCGTAGAGGGCGCGAGCCGCATGGAGGCCCTCGAAGGTCCACAAGTGGACCTTGCGGTACCTTTTCCCCCTGCAGAATTCCATCGCCCGGGCGAGCAGTGCCATGCCCAGCCCGGCCCCTTGGCAGGGCGGGACAACGATGAACCACCGCAAACGGGCCCCTTCGGCGGATGCCGGCCTCCCGTCTATCACCACCGAGCCCGCGAACTGCCCTTCGATTGTGGCGACCCAGATTCCATCCCGGTCCTTTCGGAAGGCATCGATGAATTCGGACAGCTCCCGGCCGACCTGGGCCTCGAAGGAGGCATCCAGGCCCCAGTGCTCATGGTAATAGACAGCGTGGGCCTCGGTGATCCTACCGATAACGCCGGGGAAATAACCGGAAAATTCGGCGTCCTTCCGGGATGCTTTCGGCATCACGCAGGCTCTCCAGGGGGGTCCGGCCGCAGACTTTGAGGATTCAATGACATTTTCGACTCACCTCCATCGGGAAGAGTCGATCGGAACGTCTGGATCCAGGATTCTATATGGGCAGTCCATGGCATGCAGGGGGTCGAGCAAAACGGCGACTCCGGGTTCGTGCAGTGTTTTCCAGTTGACCTCTTGCGTATTTGACCCGGTGGATATCCACGCCATCGAGAGATGGAGATGGGTGAGCAGCCCCTTGCCGTCCCCCTTGCCCGCCTTCGCGAGGCTTGCGATGATCTCCCCCTCGCCCAACCTCTTCCCCGGCCGAACATGTTCCGCGGGTCGGGTGTGTCCGTAAATCGTCCAGAGCCTTCCCCCGTCTCCGTTATCGATTGCATGAGCCACGTACACGGATTGCCCGAGGAAGTCTTTCTCGACCTTGACGACCTCCCCGGCGAACATGACGGGAATCCTCGTAGAGGGCCCAAGTGCGGACAGACGGCCCGACTCGTCCGTGTACAGGCACAAATCGATTCCCTCGTGAGGCAGGGCACGCGTTCCTCTGTCCCCCCACCATTTTCCCCGGGCCCGGAAAAGCATCCCCGGTCGGAAGGCCCACGCATGGAACCCGGCATTGCGCAGCCCATTGTATTCCAGCAATTGCTCGCTGAAGGCGGTTTTCTCAACGGGAAGCCGACCCGTTTCCAATCCCTGTTTCCCCTCCCCGTCCGGCCGGGAACGGACGTCACTCGCCACGAAAGACGGGCTTGCGCTTTTCCAGGAAGGCGATGATCCCCTCCGCGGCGTCCCGGGTTCCGCTCGTCGCCTCGACGGCCTCGTATTCCAGGGCGAGCCCCTGCTCGAGAGGAAGAGAGGCGCCTTGGATCACTGCCTTGAGGACCCCGGCCACCGCGATCGGCGGCTTCTCCGCGAGCTCGTCCGCCAGTGCGCGGGCACGGTCGAGCAATTCTGCCGGTGGACAGACCTCGTGTACCAGGCCGATTCGAAGCGCCTCCTCAGCACTGATCTTCCTGGCGCGGAGGATCATGTCGAGGGCGTGGGCGCGGCCGACGGTCCGGGTGAGCCGCTGGGTGCCGCCCCAGGCGGGTACGATGCCCAGTTCGATCTCCGGGAGCCCGATTCGCGCCCCCTCCTCGGCGATGCGGAAATGGCAGGCCAGGGCGAATTCCAGCCCTCCGCCGACGCATGCCCCGCGGATGGCGCAAACGACCGGTTTGGGAAGGCCTTCGATCAGGTCCGCAACCCGGAGCCGCTGCCCGATGAAATCTTTCAGGCCCATCCTCTCGATGCCCGTGCCGAACTCCTTGATGTCCGCGCCGACCGAGAAGGTGCGGTCGCCCGCTCCGGTGAAAACGACCGCGCGAACGGATTCGTCCGAGGACAGGTCGGTGAACACCTCCTCGAGCCGATCGATGGCGGCCATGCCGAGTGGATTGTGGGGGGGCTTGTTCAGGGTGATGGTGGCAACGAGGCCTGTTTGCCTGCAAAGGACAGGGCCATTCTCCACGTTTTTCATAGGGGTGCCTCGGTCTTTTCCCGTTTCGATCGGATCAGATCAGTCCAAGTGCCTGAAGCTTGATGCCGAGATTCATGTCACCTTTGAACTTGAGTTTGCCGGTCATGAAGGCCTTCTGCCCGGAGAGCTTGCCATTGACCAGGTTCATATAGTCCTTGTCTTTCATGACCAGGGTGATGTCCGGCCGTTCCACCGCCCCCTCCGAGACCAGAAGTTTCTGATCCTTGATCGTGAGAACCCACTGTCCGCCGGTGTCCCCGGAGATTTTCAGTTGAACGACGGCGGAGAGTCCGGCCGCCTTCTCCGCGTCAAAGCTTTCGGGCAGAACCTTGTCCAGGAATTCCTCGGGTGTGCTCACGTCCATCCTTCTGCTCCTTTTCGATGCGAGAGTCTCGTCCAAGCCCAAGCATAGCGCACGCATTTCAGGACGTAAAGACGTACTGCTGCTGGAGATTTGCCGGGTTTTCCGTCTCAGCCTCGCCATTGATTCCTCCCGGAGGGTTGTTGTATACCTTGTCGGTCCGGTTTTTTCCGGTTCCCTGCGCACACCAAAGGAGTGTGAACCGATGAATGACGCTTCGAGCCGATTGGCAGCTTTCTTTTTCCTCGTCCTCTGGATGGCCGGCCTCCCGGCCGGAAGCATTTATGCCGATGTGGAACCGGGCGACACCATTGACAAGAGCAACTACGAGAAGATCGAGGGGTGGGTGCCCGATTTTATCCTGGACTGGGTCAAGGCCGGCGATCTGACCATGAAGATCGGAAAGCTCAACTTCGACGCAAAGCAGTTTTTCCCGCAAGGGGTAAAAGACAACTGGCAGGCGAACATAGGGCGGTACAAGATTGGTGAGCACAACAAGATGATCGATGTGCAGACAGGCAAGCCGGCCCGCGGTATCAAGGGATTGCCTTTCCCGGATCCGGACCCGACGGATTCCACATTTCCGGTCCAGTTGATGTGGAATTACATCATCAAGGAAAGTTTCCTGCAGGGCGTTGTCAAGGAGAAGCTCGCGTGGCTTCTTATGAGCCGCCGGGGCCTGAAAAAGACCCTGGTCATGGACAACTATTTCACCCAGCTGGACCCGAAGAAATCCGATGGGGATTTTGCCCAGGTGACAATATTTCGACAGCCTTTCAACATGGCGGGCATCGGTACGCTTGCCATCTATCCGCTGGATCCGACGAAGAACGGCATCCGGTATGCCTACACACCCGAACTCCGGCGTGTAAAGCGCCTTTCTACCCGGGAGGCCGGCTCGGATACGCACTTCGGGCTGGACGGTGCACCGGATGATTCCTGGGTCGGCGGGCCCAAGGCGAACATGGATGAGGGCGTCTACCGGGTCATCGGGGAGCGGAATGCGCTGGTGTGTTACTTTTCTCCGGATTCACGGAAACTGGACTGGAACAAGCGGGGCGAGCTCCAGATGGGCTATGCGAAGACCGGCCTCAAGCTGACCCTCGGGTTTGAGGATAAGAACTGGCAGGGCGCTCCCTGGCACATCATGAATGTTATCTGGGTGAAATCAAGAGTCTGGGTGGTCGAGTCGAGAAGCACGGACCCGAATTACGGCTACGGTCCATGTGAAGGCTGGATCGAGCAGGGGACCTTCTTTCATGCCTTCAAACGGATTACGGATCCGAGCGGCAGGCTCTGGAAGGGGGCCTACCATCCCGCGCAGGCGATCGAGACCCCGGACGGCAAGTTCCGCCTCATCAAGGATATTGCATGGGTCGAGGTGGACATGAGGCGCGATCACGGGTCCACGCTCTGCGGCCCGCACCGGGAGGGGACGTATCGAACCATATTTTCGAAGGGGGTGGACCCGATGCTTTTCACGCGATCGGGGTTCGTCAAGTTCTGCCAGTGAGCTTCCTCGGGG
>WFRX01000142.1 GCA_015486285.1 bacterium | reverse complement strand
CTATGTACGGGACCTGCAGAAGATGGGCGTCCTGGGACCGGGCAAGGAGATCGACTGCGACCTCCCCTTCGATCAATATGGGGAATACGAATTCGCCGAACCATTCTTTCAGATGATCGCCCGGAGGGAAGGGATCGGCGACGACCTGGCCGAAGGGCTTGCCCGGGCCGCCAAGAGATGGGGGCGGTTGGACGAGGATTTGCAAACGGGCCTGCTCCCGTATCCCCATTGGGGCCTGCCTCTCCACTATGACCCCAGGTTCCAGATCGAGTGGGGATACGGCACCATCCTGGGCGACAGGGATATCAACGAGCATGGGCTGAACGTACTGTTCTGGATGCCCACGGCATCGATCGCTACGAAAAAGGAACCGATCGTGCCGGCGGAGGAAGCGGCAAAAATTTTCACGGACAAGATGGTCCCCTTCCAGGGCGATATGCGGATGGTCGACTACGGCACGGATAATATCTATTCGGAACACATGGCAAAGACCGTGGCCTGGCATCGCCGGTACACCCGCTTCTGGAAGCAGTCCACCCTGTACTGCGACATCCTCTTTCCGGATTTTCTCAACCCGATCCGCGACGACAAGCAGGGGATGGTCGGCGTAGCCGAACCCAAGTTCCTGAAGGCCGTTACCGGGAAGGCTCTCGACTTCGAGGAGGGCATGGAGGTAGGCAGGCGGATCTGGAACCTGGACAACGCCGTCTGGACCCTGCAGGGCAGGCACAGGGACATGGTGCACTTCGCGGACTACATGTACACTGAGCCGTTGGAGGCCACTGCCTATATGCCGTGCGTGAAGGATGGCAAGTGGGAGTACGTCAACGTCAAGAAAAGAAGGCTGGACAAGGCCAAGTTCGAGGAGTGGAAGACGAGGTATTACACCCTTGAGGGTTGGGATCCCGCGTCCGGCTGGCCCCGGCGAAAGGCGCTTGCATCGATGGACATGGGCGCCGTAGCCGATGAGCTCGAGAAAAGCGGGAAACTGGGGAGGGAAAAGACGTGAAACCGTTCAAACCGCCCACACCGGAACTGGCGAAAAGCATTTTGGGAGAAGTGGACTTTCACGACCGCCTGATCGGACACAGGCTGCGCGAACGCATAGGCCCTGTGCCGGTTTCTCTTTACAGCTTCGAAGAGGTTGTCCGTTTCCTCGCGGACGACTTTCCCCAGATCGATCTTGACGACCTCAAGGCATGGGTCGGAGAGAAGATCGGGGACGCGGACCTGGCGCGGGCCATCGAGGAGATCAGCCGGAGGGAGATGGACGAGGCGGAAAAAATTCTGCACATCAGGGGCCTGATGGCGGCCAGGCTGGGCCAGAGCAGAAGGATCGCGCGCCTTCCTTGAGCGTAACTTTCGACGGATTGGAGAAAGCCCCGATGGAGGAACGACGCAGGAAAGTGGCTGCCGTACTGGCCGCGGCGGCGGAACGCAGTCTTGGCGCGCCCGTGAAGATCGAGAATCTGCAGCCCTTGTACGGCGGGGCCTCCGCAGACACCTGGTCTTTCGACGTAGACTGCCGCGGCAAACATTATGAACTCGTCCTCCGCCTGGCTCCCCCCCGGAAGGACCATATGCGCATGAACCGAATCATCGAGGCGCAAGTCCTGTCTCGGGCGAGGGAAGCGGATGTGCCGGTCCCGCAGGTCTTCTTTCAGGTCGAGGAGGAGGAAGGGCTGGGGGCGGGCTTTGCCATGGAGCGCATTGCCGGAGAAACGATCGCCCGGAAAATCCTGCGGGACGAACAGTACGCACAGGCGCGCCCTCGCATGGCCAGGCAGTGCGGGGAAATCCTCTACCGTATCCACTCCATCGACACCACGACCCTTCCGCCGCTCAAGGAACAGCTCGCCCACACTCAGATCGACGAACTGTACTCGATGTACCAGGCCTTCGAACAGGATCTGCCCGTGTTCGAACTCGCCTTCCGCTGGCTGCAGGACCACCTGCCGCAAAGCCGGGATCTCAAGTTGGTTCACGGCGATTTCCGGAACGGCAATTTCATCGTCGGGCCGGAAGGCATCCGGGCCGTGCTGGACTGGGAACTGGCCCACCTCGGCGACCCGATGGAAGACCTGGGATGGATCTGCGTGAACTCCTGGCGCTTCGGGAACATCGATCTTCCCGTCGGAGGGTTCGGCAGCCGGGAAGACCTCTTTTCGGGATACGAGGAAGCGGGCGGAGGTCCCGTGAACGTGGAAAAGGTACACTTCTGGGAAGTCTTCGGAACGCTCAAGTGGGGGCTCATCACGATCCTTCAGGCCTTCACCCATCTGGGAGGCGCCAAGCGCTCGGTCGAACTGGCCGCTATCGGACGACGCACCTCGGAAACCGAGATCGATCTCATGAACCTCTTGCGTTGAGGGAGGCCCCGCCCATGCCCAGCAACCGCCCGACCCGGGATGAACTCCTCGAGGCAGTAGCCGAATTTCTCGAGAAGCGGGTCATGCCCAAACTGGACAAACACACCGCCTTTCATACGCGGGTGGCCGTAAACGTGTTGAACATCATCCGGAGAGAACTGAAAGACGGCCCCAGGCTCGAGGCGGAAGAACTCGAACGCCTGAAAATCCTGCTCGGCCGGGAAGGAACCCTCCCGGAACTCAACGCGGAGCTGTGCAGGCAAATTCGGTCCGGGGCCCTCGATCATCGAAACGAAGAACTGATGGAACATCTCTTTCTGACGACCCTGGGAAAAGTGGCTGTCGATCAACCGATCTACTCCGGTTACCGAAGGGCCCTTGAAGAGACGCAGGGTTCGTAGCGGGATGCAAGGCTGTACCGGAAGCGGTCCACCAAACGAATGGTACGGGGGAGAAGCATGAGCGAGTACGAAACGATCCGTGTTGAACAGTCCGACGAAGTCGTAACGGTCACGCTCGACCGGCCGAAGCTCAACCTCTTCAACATGACGATGATTCAGGAGCTGATCGATGTATGGCACTCGTTGCGGACGAATCGAACCGCCCGCTTCGTGATCCTTACCGCACAGGGAGACCATTTCTCCGCCGGAGCGGACCTCAAGCAGATCGGCGATGACAATTTCACGCCTGAAGACGCGCGCTTTCAGCAGCTCCTCGGCCACGAACTGATGCGAAGCCTGGAAAATCTCGAACAGGTAACCGTGGCATCCTTGAGAGGGATCGTCTGCGGGGCGGGCATGGCCGTGGCACAGGCCTGCGACTTCCGGATCATGAGCGAGGACAGCTACTACCTGGTTCCGGAAACACTCGTCGGCACGTATTACACCTGGGGCTGCACCCCAAGACTCGTCAGGATGGTCGGCGCTTCCAAGGCGATGGAGATCGTCATGACCTGCGATCCGGTGCCGGCCCAAGAGGCGTACCGCCTGAACCTGGCCAACAGGGTGGTCCCGAACGATTCCCTCGAGGAGGAAACACGGGCCTTCGTCGCCAAGATCGCGTCCCGAAGCCCCGTCTGCGTCCGGATCACAAAAAAGATCGCCCTGGGAGCCTCCATGGAGGGATTCGGCAACATGTTCGTCTGCGAGCCGGAGTTGATGCAGGGGGTCGTGTTCACCGGGGAAACCCGGGAGGGAATCACGGCCTTCCTGGAAAAGCGCCCCCCGAAATACTGATGACGTATGCGGCCGGCGCCGGCGCCGCGAGGACCAAAACGGAAGGGTCGAGCCGACCGCCGGATCCTGGAGGTCAAGACGCAGGAACCACATTCATTCCCGCTATAGAAATCGAAGAACCGATTCAGTAGAATGCATACGCGCGGACAGGGTTGCAACAAGAAGCCTGTCACATCTATTCGACGTTGTTCCGACTGTTCATGGAAAGGAGGGTTGCGACGATGGAGTTCAGCTTTTCGCCCGAGGAACAGAAGCTATTGGAGGAAGTGCGCGCTTTCATCAAGGCGGAGACAACCGACGCCCTGCTTGCCGAGTCCGAGGAACTGGGCCACATTTACGGGGGCAAAGAGGGCAGAAAATTTATCAAGAAATTCGCGTCCCACGGCTGGCTCACGCCGAACTGGCCTGCCGAGTACGGAGGACTGGGTACGTCGGCCACCGTCGCCTTCGCCATACGGGAAGAAATGGCACGGGCGGCCGTACCCCTGATCTTTGTCGCCGCCCACATGGCGGGACCGACGATCATGCATTTCGGCAGCCAGGAGATGAAGGACAAATGGCTCCTCCCGATCGCGCGGGGCGAAGTGGAATTCTGCCTCGGCTACACCGAACCGCAGGCGGGATCGGACCTCGCCGCATTGAGAATCCGGGCCGTGGACAAGGGGGATTATTTTCTCCTCAACGGCCAGAAGATGTTCAACACCCATGCGCACGTGGCGGACTACCACTGGCTGGGGACGATTACGGATCCTGACGCGAAAAAGTACCGCGGCATGTCGCTGATGATCGTGGATCTGAAAAGCCCGGGCATCGACATCCGACCGATGGTCACCATGGCCGGGTGGCAAACGAACGAGGTCTTCTATGAGGACGTGAAGGTGCCGAAAGAGAACCTCGTGGGCGAACTCAACGCGGGGTTCTTCTATGTGATGCACGCCCTGGATTACGAACGCATGTTTCCCCTGGCGATCTACGCCAGGCTCGTGGACGAGGTTATCGAATACGCCCGAAACACCACCGTCGATGGAGAACCGCTCGCCAGAAATCCGGTCGTCCGCCAGAAACTGGCGCAATTGAAGATCGAAATCGCGGCCAATCGACATTTGTATTACAGGCTTGCCCACATGCTGGATCACGGACAGGTGCCGAACTATCAGGCATCGATGCAGAAGCTGTTCGCCACCGAGACGGTCCAGCATATTACAAACACCGCAATGGAGGTGCTGGGGATGTTCGGCCTGCTCAAGAAAGGCTCCAAGTGGGCCGTGCTTGCCGGAAACACCGAACGATACTACCGCACGAGCGTAGTCGAGACGATCTATGCCGGGACGTCGGAGATTCAGAGAAATATCATCGCCCTGCGAGGCCTCGAGCTTCCAAGAAAATAATGAGGAGACGAGAACGATGAACTACGATCTGAACGAAGAACAGAAAATGATCAAGGAATCTGCGCACAGGTTCCTCGCCGAGGCATGTTCCTCGGATTTTGTTCGGGAAATGATCGAGGACGAGAAGGGCTTCACGCCGGAATTCTGGGGGAAGATGGCCGAACTGGGATGGATGGGGCTTCCTTTCCCGGAAGAGGTCGGCGGGGCCGGAATGACCTTTCTCGACCTGGCCATCCTTTTGACCGAGATGGGGTACTACTGCGTGCCCGGGCCGTTCTTCTCCACGGTCGTCCTGGGCGGGCTGACGGTGCTCGAGGCGGGCAACGACGAACAGAAGTCGAGGATCCTGTCGGAAGTCGCTGCCGGGAAACGGATTCTGACCCTGGCATGGCTCGAGGAAGGCGGCACCTGGAGCCCGGAAGGTATTCGGTTGCGGGCGGAGTCCCGGGACGATCAGTTTCTCCTGTCCGGCACCAAGCTTTTTGTGCCGGATGCGCATGTAGCGGACACGATCGTCGTTGCCGCCAGGACGGGGGACGCTCCCGACGAGATCAGCCTGTTCGAAGTCGACGCCAACGCCCCGGGAGTCGACATCACGCTCCTCGATACCCTGGCAGGGGACAAGCTCTGTGAAGTCGTCTTCAATAACGTAAAGATTCCGGGGGCCAATCTCCTCGGGAAAGAGGGCGGCGCCTGGCCCGTCCTGAACAACACCCTTTTGAAGGCGGCCGTGGGCAAGGCCGCCGAGATGGACGGCGGCTCTCAGAAGGCCCTCGAATTCGCCGTGGGCTACACGAAGGAGCGGGTCCAGTTCGACAAGCTGATCGGGACCTATCAGGCCATCCAGCATCACTGCGCCAATATGTTGATGTACGCAGACACAGGCCATTTCCTGATGGCCCACGCGGCATGGAAGATCGCTGAAGGCCTTCCTTTTGAGGAGGAGGCCTCCATGTGCAAGGCCTGGGTCAGCGAAGCCCATCGCAAGCTGGTAGCCCTGGCCCATCAGGTACTCGGCGGTGTCGGGTTCATGGAGGAACATGATCTTCAACTCTACTTCCGACGTGCCAAGACAGCGGAAGTAGCCTTCGGAGATGCGACGTTCCACAGGGAGAGAGTCGCTCAGGCGGTGGGACTGTAGCCCACGGGAAATGCCGCCGGCCTCCTTGCACAGTTCACGTGGTTCGGTGCTGTCCCGGGAGACCCGGAACAGCACCATGCAACAACGTGCGCCAGAGACAGGGGCGGACGGACGTGGCGGCGGGTCGTCATTCTACATTTTACAGCGAGAATCGTTTCAAAAGACCGGCGGCAAAATGTAGAATGACGACCTGACCCCATTATCACACAACAGGCGGCAGCAGGAGATACGGCTGATGACGCAGAAGAAGAGAGTGGACACGGTACGCCTTCAGAACCTGAGTTACGGGCACAAGCAGTCGGCGGCCCTCAGGGCCGCGGTCGAGCTCGACCTGTTCACCTGCATCTCCGAGGGGGCTGAGAGCATTCCGGCAGTCGCGGATGCGGCCGGGATCAATGTCCTGAACGCCGAAAGGCTGGTGGTGGCATGCACGGCCCTCGGCCTCATAGAGAAGGCGGGCGGGAAATACCGGAATGCCCCCGATGTGGAACGTTTTCTCGTCAAGGGGAAAACAACCTACATCGGCCCGTGGCTCATTTTCAACGGGGTCGATTTTGAGAGGTGGAAAGACCTGGCCGCAATCATCAAGTCGGATGAACCGCCGAGGGTACTCGGCATATACGAAATGCTGGATGACGACTTTGCCAAGGTCTATCATGATGCCACGTACACCGTCGGCTTGGGCGCGGGCATGCTCTTCGCCCGTGATGTCGACCTGAGCAAGCGCTCCCTCATCCTCGATCTCGGAGGGGGCTCGGGCGCATACTGCATCGCTGCGGTCCAGAAATACCCGCATTTACGCGCCATCGTGATGGATTTCGAGCCTGTGTGCAAGATTGCTCAGGGGTTCATCTCTCAGTGGGGCCTGGAGGACAAGATCTCCACCCTGCCCGGGGATTTCACAAAGGACGCCCTGCCTTCCGGAGCGGACGTGATGATCATGGCGAGCAATCTCCCGCAGTACAACGAGGAAATTCTCGGGAAGATCTTGAAAAAGGCCTACGATGCGCTGGCCCCCGGCGGGGAATACCACGTCTGCGGTGAAACGCTGGACAACGACAAGTGCGGCCCTTTAGGACCGGCCTTATGGGGCCTGCACGAGGCGCTCCTCGGCAGCTACGGGCGCGCCCACTCAGAAGAAGAGGTCATGGGGTACCTGGAAAAAGCCGGGTTCGTCGATGCCCGGGTCCACCCCTTCGTTCCCGGATCCCTGACGAGGATCACCGCCCGGAAGCCGTCGTAAAGGGGTCAGGCGCGTCACGCCGGCAGATTGCCGCGCCTTTGACTTGAAAGACCCACGACCTCTATTTCACGCGGATGTGCTCCAGGGGCCGGGCCTCCACCAGCGTAAGCGCCTCCTCCGGGCAGGTGATCACGCAGTTGCCGCAGCCGTAACACCTGTCCCCGTTTACCGAGGCCGTCCCATTCACGCTGATGGCGTGAAACTGGCACCTCTCCTCGCAGATCCCGCAGCCGGAACAGGCATCGGTGTCCAAGGCGACCTTGAAACGGGAAGGCGCAAGGGCATCGAGATAGCCGGTCTGATTGACCAGGTAGAGGCCCGTGCAACAGCAGGAACAGCAGTTGCACATGAACATGTCTTTTTGAATGTTGTTCCGTACCATATGAACGAGGCCCGCCTCCTCGGCCTCGGCGATCCGCTTAAGAGCCTCGTCGTTTGTGAGTACTTCACCCAAGCCGCGGGCAAGCGCCACCTCTGCGAAGCCGTTGGTCTGCATGCATACCGCTGATTCGGGGGCGGGACAGTCCGGGCTCCGGTTGTTCTTGCGCGCCTGCGTCCGGCAGGCGCACGGAAGCGCCGTAATCAGCTCCGCGTCCCGGAAGATCTTCCTCGCCGAATCGACATCCAGGACCGTATTGCGGGACTCCACGGACCGCTCGATAGGAACGACGCGGATCATCGGCGGGACCTTCATCTCCTTCAGCATGGGAACCAGCTTGGGCATTTCCTCGAGGATAAGTTTTTCCCAAAGTTCAAAAAGCTCCTGGGGCGCATCCGGCCAAAGGACGGTGGCGTCTCTCAACTCGATCATGGCCGGGAAGAGGCGGTAAAGGCCCGGCTGCTTCATGGGCTGTGATATGGCGCCATGTTTCAGCAGACGATCGACGGCCTCGCGGACGCGATCCTCGGCCAGCCCGGTCTTAACGGCCAATTCAGCAATCGTCCCGGGCATGGCCTCCAGGAGGCGAAGGTCCTCCGGCCCGTCATAGAGGATCGCGAAAATGCGGTTCATTGTTTCCGATTTCGGAAAACCGAGTCTTGCTGCATAATCATCCAGAACCTTGGGGGCTGGCATTCTCCCGCCTCCTCAAAATTTTCCGAGTTCGTGACATGCCTGCGTAAAGGCCTTGATGTTCTCGATCTTGGCCCCCAGGGGTATCTGGCAACCGGGCCCGACCACGTATCGGGCCTCTCCCTGGGCGATCTCCAGGCATTTTGCGGCCTCTTCCCTGAGCTGCTCCGGTGTTCCCTGCACAAACAGGATCGGATCGACGTTCCCCATGATGGTCGTCTTCCCGCGTCCCACCTCGAACAGCTTCTCGAGCGAGGAGGGAGCGTCGATACTCAGCCCGTCGATACCGAGACCGATTAGATCCTCGAAGATCGGGTCAATGAGGCCGCAGATGTGGAAGGAGATAGCGCTGCCCTTATCATGAACGGCGTCCACGATCTTCTTGTGATACGGAAGGACGTGTTCCCTGTAAATGGACGGGGAAATCAGGCTCATCCCGGCCGAGGGGTCCCCGACCACCGGGTGGACCCCCGCCTCCACGGCCGCCAGGCATCGCAGGATCACCGTCTCCGTTGTGTAGTGCGTGAGATCATGGAGGAAGGGCTTGTCGTCGTACATGTCGTCCATCGCCTCGTTTATGCCCCGCAACTCCAGGCCGAAGGTCCAAGGACCGCCGATCATCGTAAACGCCTGGTACTGGGGAAAGGCCTGCGCGCACCTGACGCACATCTCCAAGTGGCTGCTGAAGAGCTTGTCGTCCTCCGGGCGGCGTACCTTCCACGTAGCCAGTTTCTCTTTGAGATTATCCTTCTTGATGCTCGGCGTCTTCCCCATCAGCTTCCTGAACGCCTCCTGAGCGTCCGGCATCAGTGGGTTCAGCGGCACGAACAGGGCATCCGAATCCAGCTCTTCGCATGTAATCTTGATGGTCTCCAGGGCGGCGTCCGGCTGGGTGAGAAACTGCTCAAGGGTAAACCCGGCTCGCTCCGCGAAGTGGCCTCCCAGCAGCAGCATGACAGGATGGCGGTCGAGCTTCTCTCCCTTGAAGGCGGCTTGCATTCTTTCTTTCCCGGTAATCGATTCTCCCATGATCTCTCCTCCTTCCTTTGCGGCGCAATACGACGTCTGGCGGATTTTCATGATACGACGATTATCCGATAAAGCCAATTCATATAGGGCAGGATGTAACGAACCGCGAGGGACAGGATCAGGGCACCCAGCATCAGCTTGATGAATCTCTGCGGAACAACCTTCTGCAGCCGGGCGCCGCAATACATGCCCGCCAGGCCCCCAATCCCGAAGAGTATCCCGAGTGGCCAATCCGGTGCGGTCGCCAAGCCCGCCTTCACCGGAACGACACTGTAGAAGAACACGCCCGCGATCGAGGTCAGGAAGGTTCCCATGAGGGCTGCCCCGGCCACAGCGTAGACGGGGAGCCGGAACACGGCAATGCAGAAGGGCGCAATGATCGCCCCACCGCCTATACCGTAAGTGCCCCCGATGATCCCCACGACGAAGGCGAGGCAGAACATCGCCGGCGTGCTGAAAGAAAACCGCTCGCCCCAGAAGTCGAATGCCACCCTGGCGGGCGAGAAGGCGACTCGCCGGATCACCGCCTCGGGGGGAAGCCCGGCAGCCACCCGCGTCCTTCGCTCCTCTCTCAAGCCCTTCGCGTGGGCCTTATATTTTTCCTCCAGGGCCTTCGTCGCATCTTGCCCGCGCCGGCCGCGAGGGGTCATTTCGTACAACAGCCGTCCCCCGATATAGAGGAGAACAGCCCCCACGAAGGCCTTGAAAGAGCGGGGATCGGGCAGATACAGCACCCTCACATAGTATCCGAGAAAAACGCCTGGCAGGGTCCCGATGATGACGACCCAGGCCAGGGGCCAGGCCATGCGCCCCTCTTTCATGTATCGATAGACGCCGCTCGGAATGGCCACGATATTGAATACGAGGTTCGTGGCGCTGACGGACGGGGTCGTGAAATTCAGATAGCTGACCTGGAAGGGCAGGAGCAGGAAGGCGCCCGAAACGCCTCCCATGGAGGTAAAAAAGGAAACCACAAAGGCCACCAATGGGGGTAGAAACACCCAGGTTTCCACGCCGGATACGGAGAAATGATGGATCAGGCAATCCATCGATATCCTGTCCTTGGGGGGATAAAGGCAACACAAAGAGCAGGGTCACCATAGAGGGGACGGCGGGGCGTGTCAACAGAAGGCCAAATCATCCACATCCCGCGATATCCGTCCCCCCCCAGAAATAACCCTTCGGACTACATCAGATACGTACTGTTCCGGAACGCACAAGAAAGGCAAAAAACGATCCATCCGCAAAGTGCGGTCGTGGTGACGAACAATACCGCGTCCGTTCCCTTTCCCCTTATGGAAACCTTCCTTGCACGCTCTTTCGCAGCTCTTTTGAAAGGCACATCTATTAACGGTTTCATTGTACTCGTTGCATCAGCCATAGTCTTTCCTCCTATGGAAGCCCTGTCCGGGCATTTCGGCTTGACTGCCGCCAGGGACGATCCCTGGCTGGATCCCTTAGATGTATCCGGATCGGACAGGGTTCCGGATTTTGACATCCCACCTGCTTTGAACCTATACTGCCCTCGTTTCCAATCGTCCTTTCTTCCGACTGCTTGGGGGGTCCAGATGAAGGACCGAAAGGTGTTTTTCTTGTCCGGAGCCTCCCGGGGAATCGGCCGGGCCCTCGCGGATGAAGCCGCGGACAGAGGGCACATCGTGTATGGATCGAGCCGATCCTGGACCGGTGCGAAGCCCGCCCTGGCCTTTCACCCGATCACCATGGATGTGCGGAACGACGCATCGGTAAGGGCGGCGGTCAAGGAGGTTCTCGACGAAGAGCAGCGTATCGATGTCCTGGTGAACAACGCCGGGATCAGCCTCTCCGGCCCCGTTGAGGAAACGCCCCTCGATGCCGTTCACGACCTGATGGAAACCAACTACTTCGGCGTCGTACGCACCCTCCAGGCGGTACTTCCGGTGATGAGACGTCAGGGATTCGGAACGATCGTCAACATCGGCTCAGCAGGCGGCAAGATCGCAATCCCCTTTCAGTCCCACTATTCGGCAAGCAAGTTTGCCATCGAAGGGCTTACCGAGGCGCTTTGGCAGGAACTCCACGGCACAGGGCTTCGCGTTCTCCTGATCGAACCGGGGGATGTGCGGACGGAAATCTGGGACCGCAGCCGGCACTTGATCGAGGAGGACTCTCCCTACCTTGACGCCCTCGTCCGCTTCCATAAGATAAAGAAGAGAGATATGGGAGACGCTGCGGACTCCCCGGGCCGGGTCGCCGCGAGGATTGCGGACCTTATCGAGTCGGACACAAGGGCCCTTCGACATCCGGTCGCCAGGCTGGCCCGGCTCTTCATCCTCGCACGAAAACTCCTCCCGGACGCGATCTTCCTCTGGGCCGTTCGGAGGGCCTATCGCATCGACAAGTAGGCCGACGCAGGGAGGTGTCCAATGGGATTTGTAAAAACCGGAGAAGAACTCGACCGCTATTACAGACTCGGCGTACGGAAATTTACAGGCGCCAGGATGATGGGGGTCATGTTCGAGACCGAGCCGGAAGTCACGGCGCGCCTTCTCCCTCCCCCTCTCGAGCAGGCCGATGCGCCGGGAGGACTGATCTTCATCGCGGACTATCCCGTCACCAATCTCGGCCCCGGATACAAGGAAGCGGCCCTTTTCGTCCGCTGCAAGTACCGGGGGGAGGCGGGCAGCCACTGCCTCTCCATGCCGATCACCAACGAAGCGAGGATGCACAATGGACGGGACGTCTTCGGGTTCCCGAAGAAGCTCGCCGACATCCACCTGGAAAAGGAAGGCGGGCGTGTTCACGGCTGGGTGGAAAGAACAGGGGTGCGGTTCGTCGAAATCGAAGTTACCCTCAGCGACACGATCCCGGAACTGCCGCCCATGGGGCCCACATTCTTGTTCAAGGCGATGCCCAGGGCCGATCTCACCCCGGGGTTCGACGGCCCCGTTTTCCTGGTGGCCCAGGAAACCGAGATCGCGGCCCGAAGGATTGAACTCGGCGCGGCCGACCTGACCCTGCGCCCCTCCGAGAACGACCCGTGGATGGAGATCGGGGATCCGAAGGTCACGGCCGCCTTCTACCTCGAGAGCGACAACACCATGCTCCCGGGAAAAATCCTGGCGGAGGTGGATCCGGATCTCTATCTTCCCCACTACTTCAAAATGACCGACTTCCACGCCGGCGATTGAAGCACAGCGGCCGGGGGAGGGACGGAGCCCAAACAAACTGCACCGGAACGGGGGCGGCACCATCGTGGTTGATTTCGGCCAGACCGACATCCAGCGCCAATTCATCCGGACGGCCCGCGATTTCGGCAGGGAGGTCTTGCGGCCGGCCGAGGCGGAGCTGGATCAGATCGCTGATCCGGACGAGGTCTTCCGGAGCGACCGCTTCTGGGATGTCATGGGATGGGCCTTCCAGCTCGGCTTCCACAAGATGGGTCTGGGAGAGGAGGTCGGTGGCCTCGGGCTGGACCCGAACACGACCGGCATGATCTGGGAGGAACTGGGCCGCTACGGACCCGGCTTCGCCGCCTCCCTGCTGCCCGGCGCGGCCGTGCAGCAGCTCATCGCCCTGCTCGCCCCGCAGAACAAGGAACTCGTTGAACGCTATGTTCTTCCCTATGCCGAGGATACGACGGGCCGGAAGATCAGCGCCTGGGGAAGCAGCGAACCGGACGTGGGCTCGGACGGAAGCAATTACTACGACCCGAGCGTCAGGCATCGCACCTCCGCGGTGCGCAAAGGGGATCGATACATCATCAGGGGGTCCAAATCCAATTTCGTCTCGAACGGGGGAATCGCGGATGTCTACCTCGTGTTCGCGTGCGTGGATCCCTCCCGCGGACTCAGGGGGTCCGGCGCCTTTGTGATTCCGGGGGACGCAAAGGGCGTGGCCCGGGAAAAGGCGCTCCACAAAGTCGGCTTGAGGACCCTGAACCAGGCCGCCGTATTCTTCGATGACGTGGAAATTCCTGAACACTACATGATCTTCCCGCCGGGCGACGACTACCCGATGCTTCACAACGCCATCATCACGGTGGGAAACCTGGGCGTCGGATATCTGGCCGTCGGGCTGATGCGCGCGGCTTACGAGGAGGCCCTCGCCTATTCAAAGGAACGGGTGCAGTGGGGAAGGCCGATTTTTGAACACCAGATGATCACGAAGAAGCTGTTCGACACCTTCACAGCCATCGAGTCGGCCCGGGCCCTCTTGTGGAAGGCGAGCTGGCTTTGCAAGGCGGCGTTTCCCGGCGACTTGAAGCTGAGCTTGGCCGCAAAGATTTACGCCACGGAACAGGCCGTCCGGCATACGGCGGAGATGGTGCAGGTACTCGGCGGCTACGGGATCTCGAAGGAATACCCCCTGGAAAAGGTGGCCCGGGACGCCTTGCTTCTTCCCATCATGGACGGGACCAACGAGACGCTCCTGCTCAAGGCGGCCGCCCTGTTGTAATCCGCGGCGACCCTGGAGCCTCGCTCGGGCTATCGGCGGATGATCATGACTTCGAAGCGTCCCCGCGGCCCGATACACGACGAGGCAAACCAGCTGACCAGGCCGACGATTACGGATCCGAAGACGGCGGACCAGAACCCGTGAAGGGCGAAGCCTCCGAAAAGCGAGGCAACCAGGCCCAGCATAGCCGCATTGATCACGAGCAGAAAAACGCCCAGCGTCAGGATCGTGATCGGCAACGTCAGCAGGACGACCAGGGGCCGTACCAGGGCGTTGACGAAGCCCAGGAGGACGGCGGCGGCGAGCAGCGTCCCAAGGCCGCTGATCTCCATACCGGGAACAACGACCGACGCGACCCAAAGCCCCAGCGCCGTAATCAACATACGAATCAGGAATCCGGACACCTGTCACCTCCCACGGGAACCTACTTCGTTTTGCCCGTTGCCGCCCGAAAACGTCCCGGCCCCGCCTTCTTGAAAAGGCCCTTTTCGTTCTTGTACAAGAGAATGCGCACGTTCGCCTTGAAGTCTTTCGCCCTGGTCTTGTACTTCTTTTCCCGCAACAGGGCATCAGAGATATCGTTCACCCCGAGAGGCTTCTTCTTTTCCCGGAGGATCTCCGCAATCAGGGCCGCCAGAGAAGGCTGCACGGTTTTCCGCTTCGCCGGCTTCCCATCTCTCTTCCGGGTCTTCTTTCGCCCCGGTTTGTCGAAGGAGGCCTGGATGGAGCCGATGTCCTTCGACACGGACATGAATTGTTCCAGCAACTCCGACTGCTTCTTTTCGAGATCGTCCAGCTCCTTCTTGAGGGCGAGCAGTTCCTTGAGGTCCTTCGCGCTGGCAGACCGCAGCAGGGCGAGCAACTCCTTCTTTGCCATGGCTTGCTCCTCTTTTCCTGTGGAGGGTTCCGCTTGCGCATTCCATCATGAAACAGCTCGCACCGGATAGTCAAGCTCTATTACGTACAGCCGGCAGCACTACTGTTGTCGGATTGCGGCGCAGGAGCAAATCCAGGTAAAACGGACGAGTGGTCATCCGATGACGCAGATGACATCATCTTTCGCGACGGAGTCCCCGCTGCCGAAGTAGATCGCCTTGACGGTTCCGCCCGTCGGAGCCGGGATCGAATTCTCCATCTTCATCGCCTCCAGGACGAGGATGGTGTCCCCCTCTTGAACCGTGTCGCCGACCTTTACCTCGAGGCTGATGATCATTCCCGGCATGGGCGCTCTGAGCGGTGTGCCATCCACGTCGCCTGCCTCGGCCGCAGCCGGAGCGGGGGCCACGGGGGGCGGCGCGGCGGCTGGAGCAGCCGGCGGAGGACTCGTCGGCTCCGCCCGCACGGCCTTCACCGCCGGGGACGAGGCGCCGGCCTCCGCAGTACTGCCCCCGGTCGTTCCTCCCCCCTCCTCCTCCACCGCCACCTCGAAGTACTCGCCATCCACAAAAACCTTGAACGTGCGGAGATTGGCATGCCCGGCTGGAATCTTGCCGGGCTTCTTTGCGACCGATTCCCCGGCCCTGGCCTTCTTCACCCGCTCTTCTTCCCCCTTGGCCATCTCGAGGGTCTTGGGCTTCACAGAGGCCGGAGGCTCTTCAATGCCGTATTTCCACTTCAGGAACCGCCTTCCCGTCACGGGATAGAGCGCGCAGATCAACAGGTCATCCATGTCCTTGGCAAGTCCTCCCACCGCTTTCCGGACGTCCTCGAGTTCCGGCTTCAGAACATCGGCGGGCCTGCATGTAATCGGCTTCTCGCCCCTCGGGTAGCCCTTCAATGCCTTCTTGCGAAGCTGGAGATCGATGGGCACGGTGGTCTTCCCATAGAGACCATAGCAGAGATCCTTCACCTGGGCCGTGATCATTTTGTAGCGTTCTTTTTCCGTATCGAACAGCACGTTGTTCACGGTCTGGATGCCCACGATCTGACTCGTCGGTGTCACGAGGGGAATCTGCCCGAGTTCCTTCCGAACGCGTGGCAGCTCCTCATAGACCTGGTCCAGTTTATCGAGGGCGTTCATCTCCCGCAGCTGATTCACGAGATTCGACAGCATCCCGCCGGGGGTCTGATGCAGAAGCACGTTGATGTCGATGATCGAAACCTTCGTGTCGTCGAGTAGATATTTGTACTTCGGCAGGATCTCTTTCTCGAAGACCTCGTTGATCTTTACCAGCAAGCGAATATCGAATCCCGTGTCCCGGTTCGTCCCGAGCAGCGCCATCACCAGCGGTTCCACGGCCGGGTGCGACGTCCGGAAGGCATAGGGGGACATACAGGTGTCGACAATGTCCACCCCGGCCTCGATCGCCTTCAGATGGCTCATGGACGCCATCCCCGACGTAAAATGGCTGTGCAGGTGAATCGGCGCCTTGACCGCCTTCTTCAGGGCCTTGATCAGATCGTAGGCGTCGTACGGGGCGATCAGACCGGCCATGTCCTTGATGCAGATGCTGTCCGCCCCCATGGATTCCAGCTCTTTCGCCTTCTTCACATAGTAGTCCAAGGTATAGACATCCCCGCCCATGCGGGGTTCGGTCATGGTGTAGCAGATGCATCCCTGAAAATGTTTTCCCGCCCGCTTGATCCCCTTCACGACCGTCTCGAAGTTCCGGTAGTCGTTCAGGGCATCGAATGTCCTGAAGATGTCCATGCCGTTTGCCGCCGCCCGGTCCACGAACGCCTCGGCCACGTCATCCGGGTAGTTCCTGTATCCCACCAGGTTCTGTCCCCGCAGAAGCATCGAGAAGGGCGTTTTCTTGAGGTAGCGTTTGAGAATACGCAGCCTCTCCCACGGATCCTCGTTCAGGAACCGATGCATCGTATCGAACGTCGCCCCCCCCCACACTTCAACCGCCCAGAAGCCTACTTCATCCATCATCTCGGCAACCGGAATCATATCCTCGGTCCGCCCTCTCGTAGCAAAAAGAGACTGGTGACCGTCCCGGAGGGTCAGGTCCTGGACCTTTACAGGATTCTCGGCCCGAGGCCTTTTCGGTCTGTAATCCATCGTGGTCATCTGCACCTGATCATGCTTCTTCGTCTGCATCTTCGTCTGGTTCTTCGCCTGCTGCTTCTTAGCCATAATCCGACTCCTGTCAGCCGCCTGTAGTGATCCTGTTGTGGGTATTCTTTTGAGTGGCGCCCCGCGCCTACCTCCCTCTCCGAAACATCCTAAGCTCCATCATGTTGCGAAAGCGCATGATTTCCATCCTGCCGCTGGCGGCCCACAAAGAGCCTGTGGGCATGATGCGTCGATCCCCTGGGGGAAAAGATATTTTCAAAGCGGCCTCGCTTTCCAGACGGGCGCGCTCCCTCTCCGCCTTCAGGTATTCGACGACCCCCATGGTCGCGGCCACAACCTTCTTGGCGTCCCTTTTCATCGACTCTCCTCCTGCACAAGGGGTTCAAAGGCCAGTACGGCCCGTACTTGTTCTCCCTCGCCGCGATGGAGAATCTTCACGCACAACGGCGTGCCGATCCGGATCGAATCGGGATTTCGGGCGTCCACGCCCAGAATCCGCGCAACCACCCTCTCGCCTCCATCGAGCTCGACGACACCCAGGCAATAGGGGTTGTCCCGGTCGAAGCCCTCCGCCTTCATGGAGGGAGGGCCCACCGCAATGCAGGTAAAGGAGGCGAGCTTCCCCTTCCCTTCCACCTCCGCCCAGTCCATCTCCGGCCCGTGACACTCGGTGCAGATCGGCCTTGGGGGAAGAAATCGGGCGCCGCAACGCCCGCACTGGGAACCCATCAACTTTTCTTCCTGGAGATATGCTTCGTAAGAGACATCATTGATCGGACGGGCCTCCACGCTCTACCTCCTTTCGAAAATCGTAAAGGTGCAGGTGCCCCCCGTACCGCCCAGATTATGGGTCGCTCCGATCCTCAAATCCTTGATCGGAACCTGGCGCGGGCCGGCCTCCTGACGGAGTTGTTTCCAGATCTCGTGGACCTGGGACACGCCCGTGGCGCCGACCGGGTGGCCCTTGCACTTGAGCCCCCCCGAGGTGTTGATCGGCTTGTCCCCATCCAGACGAGTCCTCCCCTCTTCGACCATCTTGTACCCCTCGCCCGGCTTGCAGAACCCGAGGTCCTCCAGATGGATGATCTCCGCAATGGAGAAGCAGTCGTGCACTTCCGCAATCTGCACGTCTTCCGGCTCGATGCCGGCCATCCCGTATGCCTCGTCCGCCGCGTACCGCGTCGCCTCGAAGCAGGTCAGGTCCGCCTTGGCGTGCAGCCCCATTCCGCTCCCCTGGCCGAGCCCGATGATGTGCAGCGGAGCATCGGTGAAACTCCCGGCCAGTTCCTCGGCAACGAGAAGGAGACAGGCGGCGCCGTCGCTGATCGGGCAGCAGTCGAAGAGATGCAGAGGCCATGCGACCTCCGGGTTGGCACGCGGGTCGCTCAGGAAGGCCTTCTCATCCTCCCAGGCGGGCACATCGCGCCCTTTCTTTCTCGCCTTCTCCTGCTTGGCCAGCATCAGGTCGCGAATGGAGGCCCTGTACTGCCCCTTCGGGTTCAAGGGGGCGTTGTTGTGACTCTTGATCGTCACGTTCATCAGGTGTTCGCGCGTCGCTCCATACCTGGCGAAATAGGCGCAGGCCGTGGCGCCGAAAACCCCCGGGAAGGTAAATCCGATCTTGCCTTCGTACGGGGTGGAGGCCAGCGCAAGTCCTTCCGCCACTTCCTCGGTCGAACGCTTCGACATCTCCTCCACGCCGCCGACCAGAACGATATCGTAAAACCCGGAAGCGATGGCGAAGACACCCTCCCGAATCGCCAGGGCGCTCGACGCACACGCCCCCTCCGTCCGCGTTGCGGGCTTGGGCACGTGCCCGATCACATCCGAGATGAGGGGCGCCCAATGCGCCTGGTGGATGAAAAAATCATTTGTAAAATTTCCGAGATAGAGGGCGTCGATATCCTTCGGATCCATGCCCTTGTCCACGGAGGAGAGCGCCTCCCGGTACGCCTCGACGAACAGGTCTTTCGAGTCCCTGTCCCGGAACATGCCGAACTTCGACATGCCGGAGCCGACCACGGCAACCCCCCTCCCGAGCCTTCTGCGTTTTTTCATTTCAAGGCCTCTCTACCATCCGCCGGTGACTTCAATGCACTGTCCCGAAACGTAATCAGACAAAGGCGAAGCGAGGAAGAGAACCGGTCCGGCCGCTTCCTCCGGGGTTCCGGCCCTTCCCATCGGTATCATCATCTGCATCGCATCGCGCATGGCCGCCGGGATCCCCAGAGCGACTTCCTTTCCGGCCCGTTCCGTGGTCGCGCCCGCCTCTTTTTCCTTGGTCAGACGGGTGTCGATCCAGCCGTAGGCCACCGCGTTGGCCTGCACGTTGAACGCCCCCCACTCCTTGGCCATGGTACGCGTTAGGCCCACAAGGCCCGCCTTGGCGGAGGAATAGTTCGCCTGGCCCGCATTTCCACGGGTACCCGACGTAGAGGAGGTGTTGATGATCTTTCGATTCACCACCTTGCCTTCCAGCTTCTCCTTCTTGGCGGCATCCCGAAGGTAAGGGGCCGCCGCCCGGATCAGGCGAAACGGGGCCGTCAGGTGTACCGCAAGCATGGCGTCCCACTGCTCATCGGTCATCTTGTGGACCACCGCATCCCACGTATAGCCCGCATTGTTGACCAGGATGTCGATCCCTCCCCACGCATCCACCGCCTTCTTGACGATCGTGCCGGCAAAGGCGTCGCCTGTAACATCACCCGCCACCACGATGGCCTCGCCGCCGCCGGCCCGAATCTCGCCCGCCGTTTCCTCGGCCGGCTCCGGGTCCAGATCGCTCACCACCACCTTGGCCCCTTCCGCGCCGAACAGCAGGGCCACCGCCTTGCCGATCCCCCTGCCCGACCCGGTAATAATCGCTACCTTGTCCCGAAGCATCTTTTCCATATTCTTTCTCCTCTTTTATTCATTTCATGTGTTTGTCGCCGTGTTCAAGCCTGAATCGCCCGAAATATCAACTCGCAGAGCTGCTTCGCGCTCACATCCACGTCAAAGGGTTCTTCCTCCATGGCCCAGTGTACGGCGATCTGTTCGATCCCGCCGAAGATCAGATGTCGAACCATCCGGATGTCCACATCCCCGCGGATACTCCCCTCCTCGATCCCGTCCCGGATCAGGCGCATCAGATCCGCGTCGTATCTCTGCATGAGATCGTGGGCATGGCTCTGGCGGTACCCGGGATCCTGCCGGATCTCCAGGAGAAGAAAACGGGCGATGAAGCGGCGCTTCCTCCAGGTGTACAGGTGGGACCAGATGAATTTCCTGATCCGATTCAAGGCCCCCTCGATCCCCCGCAACTGGAGTTCGAGAAAGTCGAGGTATACCTCGATGTCCCGCTCCAGCACGGCGAAAACGAGGTCGCGCTTGGTGCGAAAGTCCTCGAACAGGGTACCCTCGGGCACCCCGGCCGC
>WFRX01000141.1 GCA_015486285.1 bacterium | reverse complement strand
GCCCCGCACGCCGGCCCGGCAGTAAACGATGGCCGGCTTGGAGCGATCGAGTTCATCGAGCCTCTGATGCAGCTCTCCTACGGGGATCAGAATCGATCCGGGTAGGTGGCCCGCCTCGTACTCCTCGGGCTGCCGGACGTCCAGGAGAATGTATTCCTCCGGCTTGTGTTCGTTCATAAAGGCCCGCGCCTGCTCCACAGTCCAGGTGGGCGTTTCGCGGAACAGCGATGAATCAGCCATATCATGTCCCTCCTTTGTATCCGTACTATAATTTGTTCAGGGGAAGCTTCAGGTAAGATGTGCCGTTTGCCTCCGGTTCAGGCAGCCCGCCCGCCCGGATATTGACCTGCAGGGAGGGGAGAATCAGCTTGGGCAGGGAGAGCCCCGCGTCCCGCCCCTTCCGAAACCCGACAAATGCCTCCTTCGTCGTCTCCTCCGTCAACTGGACATTCGACTTCTTCTCCTCTCCGACGGTGCTCTCATATCGGAGTTCCCGTCCGCCCGGCATGTAATCGTGGCAGGTGAAGATCCGTGTCTCGTCCGGGAGGGCGTAGAGCCTCCGGATCGAATCGTAGAGCGCCTCCGCGGATCCGCCGGGGAAGTCGCAGCGCGCGGTCCCGAAATCGGGCATGAAGATCGTATCCCCGACGAACAGGGCGTCCCCGATATGATACGTGAGACAGGCCGGGGTGTGCCCCGGCGTGTGGATCGCCTTGATCCGGATCGGCCCGGCCTCGAGGGTCTCCCCATCCCCGATGAGTACGTCGAACTGGCTCCCGTCCACCGGGAAGTCCGCCCCGAGGTTGAAGATATCCCGAAATGTGGCCTGAACCCCGGTAATGTGCCGTCCGATCACGGTCTTGCAGCCGTAGCGATCCTTGAAATAGGCAAGGCCCGTGAAGTGGTCCGCATGGGCGTGGGTGTCGAGTGCGTACGGGACCGTGAGACCGAGTTCGTCGATGAACCCGGCTACCTTCTCGTTCTGGCTGTTGCCCGTCCGCCCGCTGATCGGATCGAAATCCGTGACCGTGTCGATCACGACTCCGTTCTTTGTCCCCTCGTCATAGACAACGTAGGTCAGGGTAAAGGTCGCATCGTCGAAGAAATGCTGGATTTTCATCTTTTTCCTCCTTGCTGTCTGGGGCGTTCATGACGAACGGGTTCCAAGGTATTTGTCCCTGTCCTCCAAGAAGGCCTTATAGACCTTGTAATGGTCGGTCTCCTCGTAGGCTACCTCTTTCGGGGGGATGCTGTCGAAGCTCAGGATCCGTGCACCCGGACAGGCAAGCAGGATGGGCGAGTGGGTAGCGATGATGAACTGAGCATGGCCTGCAAGGCTCATTTTCCGGATGACCCTGACGAATTCGATCTGTGTGCTTGGGGACAGGGCCGTTTCGGGCTCGTCCAGCAGGTAGAGCCCCTTGAGGCGGTACCGGGAGCGAAAATAGGACATCAGGGACTGCCCGTGGGACAGGGTCATCAGGGAAGCGCCCCCGAAATATTTGAGGACTCCGGGGTCCGTGCTGGCCCATTCGTCAAGGATCTGGGCGAAATCGCGGAACATGTCTGACGCGAAGTATGACCCCGGCACCGGCCCGTCCACCCATTCGACGCGCATGAACTTGTAAAGGGCCCGCTCGTATGGATTGACGACGAGAGGCGTCCTCTCCGTACTGCGCCAGATGTGGATGCCGCATCGGTGAGAAAGGGCTTCGAGCAGGGTGGATTTTCCCGTACCGTTTTCTCCGACGAGAAGGGTTACCGGCGCCTCAAAGGCGAAACTGCGCGTCTGCTGGAACAGACCATGGTTAAACGGATAGCAATCCTTCGTCGGGTATTTCTCCGGGTACAGGAGGGCCCGCTTGATGTGCATTGCCTTACCTCCGGAGTGCGTGCTGTCCCGTATCATCCGAGGCCGAGCAGCCGGCCGCCCTGGGCGATGACAAAGGCGACAACCCAGGCAAGGGCGACGGCATACCCGACGGAAAAGGCGGTCCACTTTATCGAGTTGGTCTCCCGGCGGATGACCGCGACCGTGCCGAGGCACGGCGTGTAGATCAGGACAAAGGCCATGAAGGCATACGCGGCCAAGGGGGTCATGTCCGAATTTCGAAGGGCCTGGATCAGGCCTTCCGACTTCTGGTCCGCTTCCGCGCCTACCTGATAAAGTACGCCGAGTGTAGAAACAACGATTTCTTTCGCAACAAAGCCGGTAAACAGGGACACGGCGTTGCGCCAATCGAACCCCAAGGGGCGGAAGACGGGCTCCATGGCCTTGCCGATACGGCCGATGTAACTCCCCTCGATCCTCTCCGCTTCCCTTGCCGCCTCGAGTTCGGCGATCTGCTTCTTGAAGCCCTCGGCGATTTTCCCCGTATCCCCCCATTCCAGGGCCTCCGTCTGCAGCGTGCCGATTTCGGCATCGTAGTCCCTGGACAGAGGAACGTCTCTGGGAAAGGCGCTCAATGCCCAGATGGCCACGGAACCGACGAGAATCACCCCGCCCATCTTGCGCAGGAAGATCTTGCCGCGGTCCCACGTGTGGATCAGGAGCCCCCGCGCGGTGGGAAGACGATAGGGGGGCAGTTCCATGACGAAAGGGGCCGCCTCGCCGGGCAGGATCGTCTTGGAAAAAAGCCGGCCCATCGCGATGGCCAGGACCAGGCCGAGGAAATAGAGGGAGAAGATCACGGTTCCCGCGTGCTCGGGGGGAAAGAAGGCGCCCGTGACCAGCACATAGACAGGCAGCCTGGCCGAGCAGCTCATCAGCGGGTTGATCAGGATCGACAGGATGCGGTCCCGTTCCGACTCCAGGGTACGCGTGGCCATGATCGCCGGCGCGTTGCAGCCGAATCCCATCAGCATCGGGATGAAGGCCTTGCCGTGAAGGCCGAGGAGGTGCATCACCCGGTCCGTGAGAAAGGCGGCACGGGCCATGTATCCCGAGTCCTCCAGGAAGCTGATACACATGAACAGGATGAAGATGTTCGGCAGGAAGACGAGCACCGCGCCCACGCCGCTGATCATGCCGTCGACCACCAGGTTCTCGATCAGCCCCGGGCTCATGTGCGCCGCCGTGAAGTTGGCGAGCCAGGATACGAAGGCGTCGATCCATTCCATCGGAGCCGCACCCACTTCAAAGGTGAGCTGGAAGACGGCCCAGATCATCAGAAAGAAGACCGGTAGCCCGAAAATCTTGTGTGTGAGGATCGCGTCGATCTGGTCGGACCGGGAGATCCGGTCCAGGGGGGGAGCGGCGTAGATCTCCTTGAGAATCCCGGCAACAAATCCGTACAGCCGCTCAGTGAACACCGTCTCCGGTTCTTCTCCGTAAAGCGAGTAGAGATGCTTGCGGGTCTCTTCGATTTCCTCGAGAAACAGGGCCCCCTTCCGGTCTGCGTCCCGGATGGCCTGGAGGATTTCCTTGTCCTTTTCAAGGGCCTTGATCGCGACCCAGCGCGGGGGATGGGGGACCTCGAACAATTCGAGGGCTTCCGCCTTTTCGGTAAGCGGCCCCAGGTGGTCCTCGATTTCGTGCCCGTAGGGAATGCGAATCTGGCGCACCTGGGGATGTTCGTTCCGGGCCACCTTGACAACCGTTTCCAGCAGGTCCCGGATGCCCTCGCCCTTGTGCCCCACTGTGAAGACCGCCGGGGCGCCCAGAAGGGCCCCGAGCTTCTCCGCGTCGATGCGCGCGCCGGACTGGTGGAGGGCATCGGACATGTTCAAGGCAAGCACAAGCCTCGAGCCGAGCTGCAACAGTTGCGTCGTCAGGAACAGACTTCGCTCGAGATTGTTCGAATCGATCACGTGCACCACCACGTCCGGCTTCTCGTGCACGATGAACCTGCGGGCGACAATTTCCTCGATCGAATAGGCGGTCAGGCTGTAGGTCCCCGGCAGATCCACAACCGTGATCTCGCAGCCGTCGAAGGTCGTACGCCCTTCTTTCTTTTCGACGGTTACGCCCGGCCAGTTGCCCACATGGTGGTGTGCGCCGGTGATGGCATTGAACAGGGTCGTTTTGCCCGAATTGGGATTGCCGGCCAGCGCGATTCTAATGGTTTTCGTGTTTTTCATCGTCGGCCGTTTGGATGGTATCCGCGTGCACGAGAACTTGCTGCGCCTCTTTGCGCCGCAACGAAACGTGATACCCTTTGATCACCAGCTCGATCGGATCGCGGAGGGGGGCATATTTCTTGATCAGTACGGTTGTTCCGGGCATGAAGCCCATCTCGAGGAGGCGGCGCTTGAAGGGACCTTCGCCCCGGATCGCCTTGATGGTGGCCCGGTCCCCTTCCCTCATATCCCGCAGAGAAGGCGGCACGAATGGGTCTGCTTTTCTGGACGGCTGCAATGTTCGGCTCTCCTAACTTCTTTAGAAAACGCTAAGTCTTGGCGGTCTATTTGTCAACCCCCCCCTCCTTCGAAGCCTATTCAGAGCCCTTTGACATCCGGGGGCGGTTTGCCTAGGCTTTTCATGGCCAGTGGGAGCGGGGAGTCGCGGATCTTCCCCTGGGGGGTTGCCGATGGATGAAAGGGTCAAGACAGCTGCGCTGTCTACGGCCATGAACCTGCTTCTGACAGGGGTCAAGTTTCTGCTCTATTTTCTATCGGGCAGCATGGCGATCCTGGCGGAGGCATGGCACAGCTTTACCGATATTGCGACAAGCCTGCTTGTTCTTTTGGGTGTAAGACGGTCCAGCCGGAGGGGAACGGAGGCCGACGGCCCGCGAAAGGCGAGCAGATTGGAAGTAGCCGGCTCTCTGGGCATCGGCCTTCTTCTCTTCATCGTCGCCGTTGTCCTGCTCCGGAGAGCCCTATATGCGGAGCCCCGCACGATCCGGAACGCGCTTGCCTCGGGCCTCCTGTTTATCCTCTTCTCCTTCGGATCCTACTTTGTCTCCCTCTTCGAGATTCGAGTCGGAAAAAGAGAGGGTTCGGTGGGACTCGTATCGGACGGCATGCACGCCAAAGCGGACATGGTCTCGTCTCTCCTGACCGGGTTTGCCTTGATCCTGTTTTCCATCGGGTGGAACATCGATCGCTGGGTCGCAGGCCTGATCGCCCTCCTGATCTTGTCTTTCTCCGTGGAGACGATCTTCAACGTAACCCGGGCATATTTCCACGGCGACTCCGGAGAGCTGTTCCGGTACAAATCCTATCATCTCCTTGCCCTGCTCTTGGAGAAGGAAACCTTCCGAAAAGGGACCGAGCGGATTCGGGCCTTCTTCGAGAAAAGGCTCGGGGAGACAAGGTTCATGCGGGCGGCTTATCGCCTGTTTCTGGCCCTGCCCGTGATCCTGATCGTGGGAGCCTATCTGTCGACAGCCTTCTTCACGGTGGGGGTGGACGAACAGGCGGTGATTGAGCGGTTCGGCAGCCCCCTGAATCTGAAGACGCCCGTCGAGCCGGGCCTTCACCTCAAAATCCCCTGGCCGGTGGATCGGGTGCGAAAGGCAAAGACGGCCCTTATCGAGGAGTTGAACATCGGGAATATAACCGACAGGGGCGCCCAGGTACTGCTCTGGACGAGGAAGCACGGCACGGAAGAGCCCTTCCTCAGCGGAGACAACAACTTCTTCTATCCTTATGTGGTCCTGCACTACCGGATCAAGGACATCTTTCAGTACCTTTACAAGAATACGGAGCCCAAGACACTCATCAATGAACTTGCACACCGGATCGCCACCGGTCTTTTTGCGAGGGAGTCCTACTACGACATCGCCGCGTCCCATCGGTCGAGCCTGGAGCAGGCCATGCTGAGCCGCCTTCAGGAAGCCCTGGACGACCTGGAATGCGGGGTCGAACTCGTTTCGGTCAACTTCAAGGACATCCATCCGCCCATACAAGTCGCCGATTCCTTCGAACGGGTGATTGCCGGCTATCAGGAGAAGCAGAGGATCATCAACGAGGCCCTCGGGTATGCAAACAAGATCGAACCGGAGGGCCGTGGAAAGGCCTACAAGCAGGGGGAGGCGGCTGAGGCCTATATCGTGGACCGCCGGAAAAGAGCGGAAGGGGAGGCGGCAAGGTTTGCCTTGTCCCTGCCCGGGTCGGCCTCTGAGAAGAGGGTGGCCATGACCCGGATCTATCTGAAGGCCATGGAGGACATCCTCCGCGACAAAACGAAGATCGTCGTGGATCCCAAGGCCGGCGCTCCGGACCTATGGATGGACTTTGAAAATATCTTTCCGGAAAGTACCCTCGGAGGGCCCTGAGAATGAGAACGGCGGTTACAGCGATTCTTCTGCTTGCCCTGTTGGCGGGCCTGGCGGCAGTGAGTACGTACACTGTTTCGGAACGGGAATACGTGGTACTCACGCAATTCGGAAAACCCATTCGAACCGTGAGCGAGACCGGGCTCTACCTCAAGCGCCCCGGGTTCCTGGAAACGGCGAACCGGATCGAGCGGCGAACCCACGTTTTCAACACGCAACCCATCCAGCTCCTGCTCGGCGACCAGAATCCGATCGTCTTGACCTGTTATGTCTGCTGGCGGGTTCGCGATCCGCTCTTGTTTTTCCAGTCTGTCGTCACCGCCGAGATCGCCGCACAGAAGCTGGGGGACATGGTCAATTCCCAGCTTGGGAACACTTTGGGGGACTATCGGCTGGAGAGCATCATCAACACGACACCGGGGCGGGTGAAGCTCTCCGAGATCGAGGACAAGATCCTCAAGAGTACGAACGCAAAAACCCGGGACAAATACGGGCTGGAGGTCGTCCAGGTGGGAATCCGGCGGCTGGCCTACCCTACTATTGTCGCCGATGCCGTTTACAACCGGATGCGCTCGGAGAGGGAAAAAGAGGCGAAGAAGTACCGCGCGGAAGGGAAGGAAGAAGCCACGGTCATCAAGGCGAAGGCGGATCGTGCGGTGACGGAAATCCTCGCCGAGGCTTACAAGAACGCGGAAATCCGAAAGGGAGAGGGGGACCAGCAGGCCCTGAAGATCTACTCCGCGGCATACGGGAAGGATGAAGAGTTCTTCGAGTTCATGAAATCCATGGAGGTCTACCAAAACATCCTGAACAAGAACAGCACCCTGGTACTGTCCACGGACTCGAACCTCTTCCGCTACTTGAATAATCCGGCAGGGAAGGAGTAGACGTGCCTCCGGGTGACACCGGCGCCACAGAAACGGCCGTTCGGGAGACCTTCGGCCGGCTCGTCGTTTTCTCGCGATGGATCCTGGTCGCCTTGACGGTCCTGTACGTGCTGTCCGGTATTTATTCCATCTCCTCGAACCAGATCGGCGTCCTGGAGCGGTTCGGCAAGGTGATCGACGCCAGGGTTCCGTCCGGCATTCACTATGCGTTCCCCTGGCCCGTAGATCGGGTCGACCGGGTCCCCGTCCGCATCGTAAACAGCATCGTGGTGGAGGATTTTTATTCTTCGCGCGATGCGCAGTCTGCTTCGAGGGCGTTCTTCAACTTGACGGGCCTTGCCTCCTACTGCATTTCCGGCGACAACAACCTGGTCAACGTGCTTTGCGTAATCCAATACACCATCACCGATCCGCTGCATTACCTCTTCCGGGTGACGGATCCGGAGACGATGCTCCGAAACATGGCATGCAATACCCTCATCCATTGTCTGGCCTCCATGCCTGTCGACGAAATACTCACGCGGGGCAAGCAGACGATCGCGAACTACGTGAAGGTGGAACTGCAGAGAAGGTTGGACGAGGCGAAGACGGGGCTGAGCGTTTCTTTTGTGGATCTGCGGGACATCAAGCCCCCCGATCGTGTGCAGAGGTTTTTTTCCGATGTGGTCAAGGCCCAAATCGACAGGGAGAAGATGGTGAACGACGCCGAATCCTACCGGAACGAACAGATGCCGGCGGCCAAGGCGAAGGCGGCCCGGGTGGTCGAGGAGGCCGAGGCCTATAAGGCCGAAGTTCTACTCAAGGCCGAGGGAGAAGCGGACCGTTTTCAGAGAATCCTGGCCCGCGCACGGGAAAAAGGGGATTCGGCCCGATGGATGATTTATGCCGAGGCGATGAAAAAGGTCATGAAATCAGTGGGTAAGAAGCGCCTCGTGGTCACGGGCGAAGACGGCAAATCCCCGGTCCGTCTCAAGCTCCTTGCTCCCCGTCCCTGATTTTTTCCTTTGCATTCTTATTTCGTCCTCTTTATACTTATCTTAACAGTATACAAATACAAACAACAACATCGCGGAAGGAGTGAAGTCATGAGACGGACGATCCGATCCGCCTGGACAGTGACGATCCTGGTCTCTGCCTTCGTGCTGGGCTTTCTGACCGGCACGGCCGGGGCGCAGAACCCCCGCGTGACCATCATGCACACGAATGATATGCACTCCCATTTCCTGGGGGCCCCGAACGCGGATTACACGCCTTTCACGACGGGAGACGACGATACGATCGGGGGAATCGCGCGCATCGCCACGAAGGTCAAGGAGGTCAGGGCGGAGAGGGAACAGGAGGGGGTGCCGGTTCTCCTGCTGGATGCGGGCGATTTCTCGATGGGCACCCTTTTTCATCTGCTGCAGGGTGAAGCCGAGATGGGCCTCATGAACCTTCTCGGCTACGACGACATCACCCTGGGCAACCACGAGTTCGACTGGCTTCCCACGGGAACGGCGAACATCGTGAGCCATGCGGCGGGCCTGCCCGTCGAGTCCACGAATATGGAGATCACGGATCCGTCCGATCCCGGAGCGCAGGCCCTGCAGGACCTCATCGACACCGGGAAGATCCTTCCCTTCCGGGTGCATACGCTGTCGAACGGGATCAAGGTCGGTATGTTCGGTGTCCTGGGGAAAAACGCGGCGAACGTGGTGTTCCGGCCTTTTGGTTCAGACGCCTACCCTCTCGATTTCCAGGATATCGTCACGGCCGCCGGCAACACGGTGAATTATCTGAAAGACACGGAAGGCGTGGACCTGGTGATCTGCCTTTCCCACTCGGGCGTGAAGGAGCCGAACGTCTGGGAGGGAGAGGATCCGGATCTGGCCGCCGCTGTCCCGGGGATCGATGTCATCATCAGCGGGCATACGCACACGAAGATTCCGACACCCGTGACCATCGGCAATACCGTCATCGTGCAGGCCTGGGCCTATACGCGGCGGCTGGGTGTGCTCGACCTGGAACTCACCCCATCCGGGGTGAATGTTCTCTCCTACGACTACGTTACGATCGACGACAGCATCCCCGGAGACCCGGAGACGCAGGCCCTCGTCAATTCGTATATCGACAAGCTGGACACCCAGATTCTCGAGCCCATCGGCCATCCTTTCAACGCACAGATCGCAGAGACCGATTTCGACCTGACAAAGGCGTACAAGGTCGAAAACAACCTCGGCAACCTGGTGACGGACTCGATCCGATGGAGCGTAGATCGGGTGCTGAACGATCCGGACGATCCGGTCGATGTCGCGATCGAGTCCAACGGCGTGCTCCGCGATGCGATTCTTCGCGGATCCACCGGGCGGATCAATACCTCGGATGCCTTTCGGGCGGTGCCCCTCGGCATCGATCCGATTTCCAGGACGGCCGGCTATCCGCTGGTCTCCTTCTGCGTCTACGGGTCGGAGATCTTCAACGCGGGCTGGGTCGATGCCCTTGCCGCCTACCTGAACGACGGCGACTACTGGCTGAGCTGGTCCGGGATCAGGTTCCAGTACACGGACTACCTGCCCCCCATCGCCATGTGGCAATGCTTCGACCCCGACGATCCAAGCTGTGAGGTCAAGCACTCGGTCCACAACAACCGGAGCGCCCTGTACCGGATCGCGGTGAACTACTATGTCGCCACGAACATCGAAAGCATCGAAGACCTGTCGTACGGGCTGATCAAGATCGTTCCCAAGGACTGCGCCACCGGGCTTCCCCTCTCCTCGCTCGAGGAGGCCATTGTTTACAAAGACAACGGCGATCCGCTGACGGAGTGGGAGGGATTCCTCGACTATCTCGCCCAGTTGCCGGATACGGACGGCAACGGCATCCCGAATATCCCGGCCAGGTATGCCGAGCCGGAAGGCAGAATCGTCAAGGCCTGTATTATCGCCACTGTCTCTTACGGGGCCCCTTACGCGAAGAAGGTCTGTCTGCTCAGGGATTTCCGGGACCGGATCCTCCTGAAGAGCGAAGCGGGCCGGAAATTCGTGGATTTCTATTACACATACGGCGCCCCGCTGGCCGGGACCGTCGCCGGATCCGAATGGCTCAAGGCCCTGATTCGTGTGATGCTGCTCCCTCTCGTGGGTGTGGCCAAACTCCTCCTCTGGCTCCTGTAAGACGCGCTGGAGAGCAAGACCGCATGCGTTGCCCCGCTCCTGGGATGGGGGGTCGGGCCTGATCCCCGGCTCCTCATCCTTGCCCCTCGTCCCCGATATGTTGACAGACCATTTGGCCCTGCGTAAAATTTTAGGATAGCCCAAAAATATTCAGACCCCCAAGGTACGAGCATGGCCGGAAGCAAGTCCTTGACCGCGAGCCTGGAGGACTACCTGGAAGCGATCTTCCATGTCGCCGCCGAGAAGGGCGCCGCACGGGCCAAGGACATCTCGAAGAGGATGAAGGTGAACAGCTCATCGGTTACAGGAGCGCTCCGCGCACTGGCCGAAAGGGGACTGGTCAACTACGCTCCGTATGACCTGGTGACGTTGACCCCCGAGGGAATGGGGGTGGCAGAGGATGTGATCCGAAGGCACGAGGTCCTGCGCGATTTTTTCGTGAAGGTTCTTGCCGTGGATGAGGCCGAGGGGGAAGAAGGCGCCTGCAAGATGGAGCACGCGGTTTCCCGCAACATCCTGGAGAGGCTCGTGCAATACATCGATTTTCTGGAGTCCTGCCCTCGCGCCGGGAGCAAATGGATCCAGGGGTTCGGCCATTACTGTAATGTCGGGGAAAACGCGGAGGACTGCGAGCGGTGCATCACTCTGTGTCTGGACGAGTTGAAGAAGAGACGGGAATCGGCGGAGGGGGAAATCAACGTTTCCCTCATTGATTTGAAGCCTGGTCAGAAGGCGAAGATCGTGGCCATCAAGAGCCGAGGGTCGACCAACAAAAGGGTTACCGACATGGGCGTAGAGCCAGGCGCCATGATCGAGGTGGAGCGAGCGGCCCTGTCGGGCGATCCGGTGGACGTGAAGGTGAAGGGATATCACCTCTCGCTCCGCAAGGACGAGGCCCTTGGGATTATCGTGGAGCCGCAGTAGGACGGGCTCGCAAGGGGCCGGGGGGACCCGCTCCCGGTCTCTTCGCTCTTTCATCTTCAACCTTTCGACTTTGACCTGGCGGCACAGCCGCTTAGGAGGACCCGGCGGAGATGATGCCCCTGGCAATGGTTCAGCCGGGAAGACGGGTGCGACTGGTAGCGATCAACGGCGGCCGTGGGCTGCAGTCGCGGCTCGCGGCCATGGGCCTGGCGCCCGGGGTCGAGATGGAAGTGGTCAGCAGCCGGCTGCAAGGGCCCTTCATCGTAGAGGCCAAGGGCAGCCGGTTGATGCTGGGCCGCAGGATGGTCCACAAGATTCTGGTAGAGTAGGACGTCGTACCCAAATCCGGTTTTCCCCCTTCAAACGAATTGCCTTCGCAGGGAGTCGAAGCAGGTAGACACGGCTCCCTGTTGATGTTATGAAAATAGCATTGGTAACACATGCGTCCTCGTGGATAAGGGAACGGAAGGAGACACCTTGCTGAAGGGACACACGAAGGGCCTGGCCCTTTTGCTCCTCATGTTCATCGGCGCATCGCCGGCATGGGGAGGGCCCCCTGCGGACGAAGTGAGAAAGACCGTGGCCGGGACAGTGGATATCCGGCGGAAAACCCAGGAGCATGAAGATCAGTGGGCCGTCGAGAAGACCGAACTCGAGGCCCGATACCGATCAAGCAAGGCCCATATTGAAGCCCTCCAGGAACAGACAGCCCTCTGGGAGAGAAAACTGGATGTCCTGCAGGGGCGGGCGGACGAACTCCACCGTCGTATCCGTGAGTCGGAGCGGCTCGATGCCAACCTGCAGGAAACCCTGGAAGGGATTATGGACCGCCTCGAGGCGTGGGTCGCCCAGGATCTCCCCTTCCTTCCCGAGGAGCGTGCCCAGCGGCTGAATCTGCTCAGAGAAACCCTGGCCCAGACAGACATTTCAGGTGCGGAGAAGCTTCGGATCTTTCTCGAGGCCTTGCTCGTCGAGTGCGGATACGGGGATACGGTGGAGGTTTACGAGCAGAAGATCGAGGTGGCCGGAGAGCCTTTGTTTGCCCATGTGTTCCGCCTGGGCAGGCTCGCGATCTTCTGGGAGACCCCGGACAATGCCCGGGTTGGGGAATACGACCGTGTGACGCATCACTGGGTGGAACTCCCGGCGAAATATGCCCGCAACATCGCGGCAGCCATGGAGATGGCCGAAAAGCGAAGGCCTATCGAACTCCTCCGGCTGCCTTTGGGGAGGATCACCCCGTGAGGCGCCTAGCCCTTTCCCTGTGCCTGTTGGTTTGCATGAGCGCCGCCGGAGTGAATGCCCAGGATATGCGAGCCGCATCCCGCCAGGCCGAAAGGGATCGCAAGGCCGCGGAGGAGGCGGCCAAGGCCGCGGAGGCAAGGATCCTCAAGGATCGAAAGGCGCTCCTTGCCGAGGTGAAACGCCTGGAGAAAAAAGAAGGGGGACTGGAGGCGGATCTCGCCCGCTTGCAGGACCGGTTCGGGGAACTCAAGCAGCAGGAGGAGGGTCTCTCCAAGGCCTGGTCCGAGAAGGAAATGGCGTTCCGGGAACTGGTGGGGACCGTTCGAACCTCGGCCCGGGATCTGGAGACGATTCTCAAGCATTCTTTTTTTACGGCCAAGAGGCCTGAGCGGATGAAACAGATCCGGCCCCTCTTGGAAAAGAAGCACTTCCCCGGCCTGGACGACATCCGGGTCATGGCCGACCTGTTGTTCGAGGAAATCCGGTGGTCGGGAGAGGTGTCGCTGCGGGAAGGGGATTTCGTGGACCGGACGGGAGAGGATCGGCGTGGCCGCATTCTCACCCTTGGGAAATTTACGGCGGTCTACGATGACGGGAAAGAGGTCGGCTTTCTTCGCTTCTCCGAGCATGGAGAGCGTTTCTATGCCCTTTCCGCCCTACCCTCTTGGTGGGTGCGCCGCAACCTGAGGAGATATCTCGAGGGCAAGGACGAATCAGTCTATATCGACCTTTCCGGAGGAGGGGCCCTCCGGCAAATCGCCCACAAGCCGAGCCTGTGGGAACAGGTCCGCAGCGGCGGCCCTATTGTGTGGCCCATCCTGGCAATCGCCGTCCTCGCCTTTATCCTGGTGATCGAGAGGCTCCTTTACCTGCGGCGGGTCCACGGAAACACGGATCGGCTCATGGACGAGGTGAACCGCCTGGCCTCCAGGGGCGAGTGGGGGGCGTGTGAGAAAATGATGGAAGGCCACGAGGAAAAGGACTGGCCCGTGCTGAACGTCTTGGCCGCAGGCATCGCCGGACGCAACGAGGATCGGGAGACCCAGGACAGCATCCTGCAGGAGGCCATTCTCCGGGAGGTGCCGCGCCTGGAACGCTTCCTGTCGATTCTCGCCATCCTGGGCGCGGTTGCACCCCTGCTCGGGCTGCTCGGGACCGTGACCGGCATGATCGATACCTTCCGGGTGATCACGCTGTACGGCACGGGAGACCCGAAAATGATGTCCGGCGGCATTTCCGAGGCCTTGATTACGACCGAGCTGGGGCTGGCGGTGGCGATCCCGATTATGCTGTTTCACACGTTTCTTTCCCGGCGGGTGGACTACCTTGTGGGGGATATGGAGGAGAAGGCCGTTGCCCTCACCAACATCATTCAGAAGGATCGGCGTCTGAATGGAAGCACTGTACAGGGCGGCTGAGTATCTCGGACAGGGCGGCTGGGTGATGGCGCCCCTGATCGCCTGTTCGGTTCTGATGTGGACGCTCATCGGGGAGCGCATCTACTGCTTCCGCAGCTTGACACGGCGGGACATCCCCATTCGCGATGCCATCTCGATGCTCGAGGAAAAGAAGGCTGCCCATGGCGCAAAAGGGATCCGGGCAAGGCTGGTTGCGGCCTTCGTGGAGGAGATGACCGGCCGGCCGGCGCTGGACCGGAGAATCCTCCATGCCTGTGCGTTGAAACAACGGCCTGCTCTCAACCGGCATCTGGCCGCCATTGCGGTTCTCGCCTCTGTAGCGCCGTTGCTCGGCCTGCTGGGAACCGTAATCGGTATGGTGGACACCTTCGACGTGCTCGCCGTCTTTGGAACGGGAAACGTAAAGGGTCTGGCCAGCGGGATCTCGGTCGCGCTGGTCACGACGCAGAGCGGTCTGCTTGTGGCGATTCCGGGTCTCCTGCTGAGCGGATATCTGTATCGCCGGGCGGCCCGGCTTGAAATGCGGCTCGAAGAGATCACGCGTATTCTCATGAGACATGTGTGAGCCGGGAGAGGACGATCGATCATGATCAATGTGAGAAGGAATCTGCGGCGAGGGGACAGGGGCGTAGACATCAACATGGGCCCCCTGATCGACATGGTCTTCCTTCTGCTTATCTTCTTCGTGGTGACCACCAGTTTCGTCAAGGAAACCGGCATCGACGTGGAGCGGCCCGCGGCGGCCACGGCGGAGATGAAGGAGAAGGGCAATGTGCTCATCGGCGTCACCCAGGACGGAAGGGTCTACCTGGACCGGAAGCGTATCGATGTCCGCAGTGTGCGTGCCCACATGGCGCGGGTGCTCGCGGAGAACCCGGAGAGTTCGGTGGTGATCGTGGCGGACAAGAAGAGCCAGACGGGTGTGGTGGTCCAGGTGATGGACCAGTGCCGCCTGGCCGGAGTGAAAAACGTAAGCCTGGCCGCTTCAAAGGCACGAGGTGATGAGTAAACGGCTTCCCCTGTGGGTACTCCCGGCTCTTGCCTTTGCCCTTCTCGTCAACGGGCTGCTCTTCTTTCTGCTGCCCTTGCTGACCCATAAGGGGCCGAGCTTCGCCGACATGACGGAACCGGTGCCTGTGAACCTGGTGCGGGTGCGGGAAAAGGAGCCTCCACCGCCCGAGGAGGAGCCTCCACCGCCGAAGATGGAGGAGCCCGAGGAAATCCCCGAGTTCGTTGCGCCCGACCTGCTCCAACCGGACGTAAAGCCCCTGGAGATGGACCCCCTTCCGTTCCCCATCGAACTGAATCCGAAAATCCTGAGCGGGCCCCGGATCGCTCTCAAGCGGTTCTACGAAATGGGCGAACTGGATCACCCGCCCCGACCGCTCGTAAAAATGCCGCCCATCTACCCCTACAAGGCCAAGAGGATGGAGATCGAGGGGTATGTGAAGGTGAAATTTCTCGTTGACGCGCAGGGGTCTGTCAGCAGGGTGTCGGTTCTGGACGCCTCGCCCAAGGGGGTTTTTGAGGACAGTGTGCTGCAGGCGCTGCCATCCTGGAAGTTCGAGCCGGGCAGGGTCGTCGGGGAGCCGGTTGCCAGCTGGGTGGTAACTACGATCCGATTTGAACTCAGGTGAGAAAGGGCAAAGGCGAAAGGGGTCAGGGATCGGAGACAGCCATTGAACTTCCATGCAGATGATGAATGAGCCCCGGCATATGTCGAGCAAAAAGACAAGCGCCATCCTGCTGTGCCTCCTCTTCTACGGGTTGTTGCCCTTCTCTGTGGTAAGTACCGCTGCGGAATCGGGCGGGAGCGGGGACCACGGAACCGCCTCAACGCGGGATCTCTCGATCGGCGCGACCCGCGCACTTTACGAGGCCCAGCGGTTGATCCGCCGAAAGGAATACGGGCAGGCGGCCGGGTCGCTGGAGAAGTTTATCGACAAACACCCCGGACAGGATCACTGTTACCTTGAGTTTACCCTCGGCAACGCCCTGTATTTCAGCGGCAGGAAGGAGGCGTCTCTCGCCCGTTACCAGGCCGCCGTGGCGCTGGATTCCGGCTACGGACCGGCCTGGGTGAATCTGGGGCAGCTCGCCTATGAGCTGAAGCGATACGACCTGGCCGCCGATGCCCTGATCAAGGGATTCAGACGGGCCGAGGGCAAGGAAAAAGACCCGGATCTCCTTTACTACGCGGCGGTCGCCTACATCATGGGGGGCCGGAAGGGGCAGGCGGCCCCGATCCTGGAGGCCCTGGTGGCAGGCAAGCACGGCAACCCGCGCAAAGAGTGGTTCCATGCCCTTATGAAGGTGTACCTGGATCTGGACCGCGAAGGGGATGCCGAAGGCCTCCTCAACCGGATGATCGACAGGTACGCGGACGAACCCGAAACCTGGAAGATCGCCTACGAATTCGAGGCAAACCGCCGGCATTACAAATCGGCGGCCATCGCTCTAACCATTTACAGCTACCTCAAACCGCTCACCCGGGAAGAGACCGTTCTTCTCGGGGACCTGTATGCCGCCATCAAGGCGCCCGTGGTTGCGTGCGCGTACTATGAAAAGGCCTTCGCGCCCGGGGCATCGCCTGAAGAGTACGAGCGGCTTGCCTCGGCCTACCTGTCCGCCCACCGGCCGGACAAGGCCCGCCGGACCTTGACAGAGGCGCTGAAGAAAACGCCCACGGCCACCCTGTGGTCCCTGGCGGGCGACCTGCGATACATGGAAGGGGATTTCGATGGAGCGTATCATGCCTTTGAGCAGAGTGCCCGGCTGGATCCGAAAGGCGGCCGCGCATACCTGATGATGGCGACTTGCGCCCTCCAGGCGCACAGGAACAAGGAGGCGGCCGAGGCCTTGAACAAGGCAAGGGGCTTCCCAAAACAGCGGAAGCAGGCCATGCGGCTCTTGAAATACCTTGATTGAAGATTCGCGGCGTCCCGCCAGCCCTCGGTTCTTCAGGCGATTCTACTGCCCCAAAGTGGAAAGAACTTGCTCATTGCATCCTTGTGCTGCGGCCGGTGGCCCCAAACATTTTCAGATAACCACGCACGATACAAGGGATTTTTACAATATAACAGGAATGGCACGGTTCTTGAGTAGGTAAGATCATCAACGTAGCAGAGGAGGGTGATGCGCTATTTCCGGCATCTCTGTAACCCATAGAGCCTCAATGGCATCCATAGGGTACGGGGAAAGGAGATGAGAAGATGAGGTTCGAAAGGCCGTACGGAACGAAAACAATCGACACACACGCAAAGGATCTGGTCATTTCCAATGTCCTCAAAGATGCCTTTGTCTGCATCAGCATTCCCGTCGTCGTCTTTGCCTTCACCTATTTCACCTTGACCACCATGATGCACGCCTTCTTCGGATAGCCTCCTGCCTCTCCACCTGCCCTGCCCTTGCTGACCGTTACCGAATCTTCCGCCAGAGACGCAGAAAATCGCCTTCGGCATTACAATCATGATAGATGCCCCGGAAGTGGGACAGGGGATGCGTGCACCACGGGTGCTGCGTCATGGAGGGGTACCGGCCGCCTTCAGAACAAAGCCAGTAGACCCGGTTTGACCCACTCGCCTCGACCACGGCATCGCCTCCGTCGTAATCCCCGAAAAAAATAATCGTCCGTCGGTGAAACGGCCAGGCCGTGTCTGCAAGCCCCTCCCAACCACGGGCCGTACGGCGGGCCCGGAGCCCCGCATTGGGCGCCGCATACAACTCCACATCACCTACCTGCACCGCGGCATCGGCCAGGCGGTTGTAAAAACGGGCCTGGGGCAGGCAGGACCCCGAAGTATCCAGAATGACCACCACGGATTCCCGTTCACGGCTCTGACGGCAGTGGTTGAGCGGGATCCTGGTCAAGCGCCGCTCCATCAGGGCCGGGACGCTCCACTCGTCATCGCCCGGTACGGGCCAGCCGGACAAGTCCTCGGCCACCTTGGATACCATGACGGCAAAGTGCTGTGTCAAACGGCGTCGGCGGGCCAGTTCAAGGGAAAAGGCCTGGTTGGTATTCGGGGAGCCGTGTTTCGGATCCGTACCCAGCGGATCGTCTTCCACCAGGTTCTCGGCCAGTTGTTTGTTGAAGGCGCATTTTTCGATCCTCTCTTCCCGCTGCCGGTCATGGTGCACACGCCCTTCTTCAGGCGCCTTCATCCTTTTCAAGGAAACTCCGCCGGCCGGCTCCGTCAGAAAAACCAGTTCCGGGGTGGGCGCTTCATCCAGGGGCTTACGCCAGGGTCGCTCAATTCTCGGCATGGCGCTCAGAGGCTCCGGCGGCATCTCTTCCGGGCTGCGATTCCGTTGTCGCCCCGGCGTCGGCAGGGGACTGGTAGCGCCGGAATATCAATCCCTTCTGCCCGATCCATTTGGCCTCGCCCGTCCGCCCCCAACCGGACCCGAAGACATGCTGGAAAACGTGGCGCCGGGCCAGGTTCACAATAATTTCAGCACCCCCTTCCGGCGTCCATCGCAGATCGATCCCGTCCGTCTTGGCCAGAATTTCCCGGCGGCTGAACGTAACGATATGAATATGGGCCCATTCCGGCAGCGCCTTGACATCCTGCCAGGTGGCCCGGGGCTCTGTCAGCAACACCTCGCCGTCCTCTCCCCAGAGTCCGTCGAGTTCCGCCACGCGGCACAGGGGCAACGGCTCATTGAGTGTGATGACATCGCCCCTCACCGTGGCCAGGGTCCCCAGCCGGTCCGGTGTGTCGGCAGGAGCGTCCACCCGTTTCACCAGTTCATTGTAAGCGCTTTTGGTCAGTGCCATTACCCCGCCGCAGGCGGAAAGGTCCGGTTCCTGCTCCGCGCTTTCGATATGTTCGTCAAAGCCGCGTACGTCGGCCAGCCGGGGCATGCTGAGGTCGGTCGGTCCTTCGATGGTCCCGGCAAGCCGGCTGCCGACTGCCTCATAGGCGGCCGCGTCCAGGCGGGGGCGGTACCGCTGCCGCCAGCGCGACTCCTCATGCTCCACCTGCCTCAGACGTTCGTGGCTTTCCTCGCTCTTGGTGACAAATTGAAAGACCAGGGAATCCCAGTCCGCCGCTTCCCCCAGGTGGGTGATGGCGTCCAGGAGCTGACGCAACTCCTGGATGGTGGCCGGTTTGGGGAGTTCGGCCATGAGACATCGTTCATACAGAATGACGGCGCTGTATAGATGCGGATGGCCGCGATGGGTCAGCAACAGCGCCCGGTAAACCAGGGACGGGGGCAAGGGACGCAGGTCGATGCGAGGCAGCCGTCGCAGCAGAGGTTCGCTGATTTCCCGTTCCACATTCAAGGTCAGGAAAACAATCAGACGGGAAAGATCAGCGATGTAGGTCCGGCCCGCAAAATGAACGCGGCCGGTCTGCAAGAAGTCGAGAAGAAACGAGTCGGCACTGGGCCGGGTCTTGTCCCACTCGTCCAGGACCAGGAGAATTTTCCGGTGGCTTTTCCCCCGCTGCGTTGCCTTGACCGCCCGGGTCATGACCCCGTCATGGAGGGCAACACCGCTGATGGTCTCCTCGCTGGGGAGCATCTTGACCATCAGGTCCTCTTCCCGTGTGCCGGGAAAGCACTGCAGAAAAAACTGTTCGGCGTCCAGCACCGCGGAAAGCACTTCCGGCAAATACGTTTTGCCCGTTCCGATCGGTCCGGAGAGGAACGCCCCGGCCACCGGCCGGGTGACGAGCGAAGCCGCCACCGCCTTTCCGAACCATTCGCTGCAGATATAACCGGCATCGCAAAGCCGCCGGGTCAAATCACCATGGGTCACCGGATTGCCACCTGTCTCGGGTTGAATCAGTGAATATGTATATACTCAACTTGGGATTCTTTTCCAAGCGAAGCCGGGGGATTGTGCCACGTCGCGCAGCTCCTCGCAATATCCGGCGCTTGCCCGATCTTGGACGCGCAGGGGGCGGCACGATGATCTTCTTATCTACGATGACCTATTCCTGCGCCACGAATGCGTTCGGCTGCACCGCTGAAAACGCGCTTGGGAACGGATGCCAAATCCCACGGAAGGAACCCTGGAATCAACCGGATTCGGGGAAATGAGCCCGGCGGCGCAACCCGCACGGCTCACGAATGGACCGCCTCCGGCACCGGTTGCAGGCAGTTCATCTCGAAGTCCTGCTTCCCGCGACACGATTCGATCTGCCGCTCTTTTTCCTCAGGCGTCCAACCGAGCCACTCTCCCATCTCTTCCGCCGCCTCCTCCAAGTCGGAACCGTCCGCCTGTGGGTGGAAGTGGGCCCGGCTGCTCCTCCGGAACCAGTAGTCCTCCAGCGTCAATGCGCCCTCGCTCAGTACCGCCTGCCGGGCCTCGGCGGCCACGCCTTTCGTTTCCGCGAACACGGAGAACACCTCTTTTCCGTACAGGCGGATCACCCTGTCCGCCTCTACAGGCGAAAAGCCCTGGGCCTGAACAAAAGAACTGAGTTCCTCAAAGGTTCCGGAAAAATCTCCCCCCGGCAAAGGCTCTTCCGCCGTGCCCGTCGGGGTCACATCCCGGCCTAGCCGCTCTTCGCAACGGTCCACGACCCGTTCCGCCATGGACCGGTAGCTGGTCAGCTTGCCGCCCGCCACAGTGAGCAGGCCTCCCGGTCCCTCCATGATTTCGTGGCGCCGCGAGATCTCGGAGGGCTTCTTCCCCTGGGCCCACAAGACCGGCCGCAGGCCCGCCCAGGCCGCAAGAATGTCCGGATCCGTGATCGGCTTCACGCCGAAGGACCGGTTGACCGTGTCCAACAGGTAATCCACGTCTTCTCTGCCGATGGAAGGCCAGTATTTCGGCCCCTCGAAAAAGGTGTCCGTTGTCCCGATGTAGACGAAATCTTCCCGGGGCACGGCAAAGATGGATCGCCGGTCCGGAGTGGACATAACGATGGCGTGACGAATGGGAAGACGCGACCGCCGTATAACGAGGTGAATGCCCTTGGTGAGCTGCAGTTTCCGCTCCGCCTTCCGGTCCTCCAGGGAGCGGATCGCATCCACCCATGGACCGGCCGCGTTGACGATGATCCGGGCGTACACTTCCGCCTCCTCGCTTTCGCCGGGAAGCGTACCGCGGACCACCGCCCCGACGAGCCGGCCGTCGGCCTCAATCATTCTCGCAACGGATGCATACGTGGTGACCCGGGCCCCATGAGCCGCGGCGCTCCGGGCATTCGCCAATGTCAGGCGGGCGTCATCGGTCACATATTCCGGGTAAACCACAGCCCCGGTAATGACCTCCGTAACCAGACGAGGCTCTTCCTGCCGCAGGCGGCCGAGGTCCCAGACTTCGTGCCGCTCGTGGGGGGCCACATCGCCCAGCTTCTCATACGTCCACATGCCGGTCCGCATCTTGGCCAGATCCACGGCCCCTCGTACCGGGATGACCACGGGCAGGGTAGATGCCAGATGAGGTGCGATCCTGCGCAGGGTTCGCCTCTCCACAGCGGCCTCGCGGACCACGAAGAGATCCCCCATGGCCAGATACCGCAACCCCCCGTGGATCAGCTTGGAGGAACGGCTCGAAGTACCTGCGCCGATGTCGCGCGCATCCACGAGGGCCACCCGCAGGCCGCGCATCGCAGCGTCTCTTGCAACGCCGCATCCCGTAATTCCGGCCCCGATGACCAGCACGTCGAAGGTCTCATCCCTCAGCGCGGCGAAGCTCGCTCGCCTGTCGCGCAGATCCAGTGAGTCTTTTCGGTTCTTCATAGCCCTTCCCGGCAATTAATTTAATACTATTAAATTATCATCCTTTGGCCCGGGATGTCAACCTTTGATTCACTGGCGGCTTCGAACAGAGGCGGTTTGACCTGATCCCCGGGCCTGGCTACACTGCACAACATAAGGAATCGCAAGCGGTCATTGTCCGGCGGCATATCACAGGTGAGAGGGGAAGAATGCCCAGGCCTCAACGTGCACCCGACGAGGTGGATGCCGTAAAGCGGGCAATCCTGGAGACGGCCCTGGCGGTGCTGAACGAGGACGGCTACGTCAAGATGAGCATGACCAGGGTGGCCGAAAGGGTCGGCATGACGGCCGCCAATCTGTACAATTATTTCGCGAATAAGGATGAACTCATCCTGGCCCTGCAGACCCGCATCACGGAAAAGACCTACAAAGAATACCAGGAAGCCTATGCACGATACACAGACCCCTTTCTCCGGCTCGAGGCGTTCATGAAGACCCTCCTGCACCTGGGAATTCATCATCCGAACGACTACGACCTGCTCTTCAGCATCACGGCGCCGCGGTTTGTGGACTACGTGGGGACCAACCTGGAGCCGGTGGCCCGGACGGAAAAACAGAGGGCCTACGAAATCGCCGTCAAAATGAGGGACCTCTACAAGAAAGTCGTTCTGGAGATCAGCGGCCGATACCGCTCCCTGCAACCGAGCGATATATCTCTCCTGCTGGACGAATTCTGGTGTACGGTTCACGGCGCTGTGATGCTCTATAACCGGAATTTCCTCAGCCGTTTCTCCGAAGGGGATGAGACGATCGTCTACAGGATTTGTGAGGCTGCGCTGGATAGGTTTCGCCCTCCGAAGGACAAAGACTAAGAGGCGGTCGAAAAACGGCCATATGCAAGGCGCACGAGATCCTGAGGAACGAGGCAGGACATCGAAGTCCACCGAGTGACGATGGATGAGTGCAACGCAGTAGAGGGCCGTTTTTCGACCGCCTCCGGGGTTTTGTCCCCGATCGGCACCTCTATCCATCATGGGTCGAACAGGATGAGCACCCGCAGGCCGTACTCTCTGTGCCCGCGTCTGCGGCAAGGCCCTGTTCCCCTTCGACCGGAACGGTCCCGGCCCCCCTGGGCGTCAACTTCGCCCGGAGGCTGCGGAAAACCGGCTTTACGGAAAGCGCGAGGAGGGCCAGACCTCCGAGCAGCTGCATCGACGGTGGCACCAAGTCTGCGGCCTGCCCCACCACGGCCCGGGCATGGATCCCCAGGTATGCGTAGACTTGGTCCACGGCAAGGCCGAAGAGCACGGCGAACAGGGCGATCATGGTCAGGTAGATGGCCGTCGCCCTTTTTCCCAGTATCTTCAGCAGGACGGTCAGAGAGGTCACGTTGGTTGCCGGCCCCGCCAACAGAAAGACGAGGGCCGCACCGGGGCTGACGCCCTTCAGGATCAATGCGGCCGCAATGGGGGTGGAGGCGGTGGCGCAGATGTACAGCGGGATGCCCACAGCCAGCATGAGGAGCATGGACGAGACCCCGCCGCCGAGAAAACGGCCCATCATCTCCTCCGGCACGAGGGTCACGATCAGGCCTGCAAGAAGCAATCCTACAAAGAACCAGGAGGCGATATCCGCCCAGACGTCCGTCGCGGCGAACTTCAGGCCCGCCCGGATCTTCTCGAAGAGCGTGTGATGCCGGGCGTGCTCCTCGGGCGTACAGTCCTGGCCGTCGCAACAGGCGTCTACCGGACACCGGAGATCCTGGCTGATCTCCCTGTTTTCCTCGACGGGCCCCAGGAGGTTTTCCGAGATTCCGGCCGCCGCCGCGGTGGTGAAGGCCGCAACGGGCCTGGCTACAGTCATGACCGGGTCGAGCAGGGCCCACGTGATCGCGATGGAGTCGACCCCGGATTCCGGGGTACTGATCAGGAAGGCCGCGGTAGCCCCCTTGTTTGCCCCCTGCCTTTTCAGTCCGGCGGCCGCGGGCAGGACACCGCACGAACAGAGGGGCAGGGGAATGCCCAGGAGGGCCGCCTTGAAAACGGACCTGAAACGGCCCTGGGCCAGATGCCTTGCCACCGAGTGGGGACTCAGAAATACCCTCAGGAGCCCGCTGACCAGGAGGCCGAACAGGATGTACACAGAAGATTCCAACAGAAGGTCCCAGGCCTCTGATAGAATGGAGAGCAGGAAATGCATGGGGAAACACTCCTTTCATGTCCGGAATCACTGCCTTGCCGGGGCCGGGGTCATTCCCGAACGTGTTCGAGACCCAGCCGCAGCAGATCGGCCACGTGTCCGTCGTCCAGGGCGTAATAGAGCACCTGGCCCTCACGGCGGGGTCTGACCAGGGCTTGTTCCCGCATGCGTCGGAGTTGATGAGATACGGCTGATTCGCTGAGCCCCAGGTAGGCGGCCAGATCGCAGACGCACATCTCCCCCCCGGCAAGGGCCGTGAAAATCTTGAGGCGCGTCGGATCGCCAAGCACCTTGAAGGTCAGCGCCAGGCGCTCCATTTCCGCTTCCGGAATGGCCTCGCTTCGGGCACGGTTTACGCGATCGAGGTGAACGAGACGGACCCGGCAGCCTTCTTCTTCTCGCAGCACGGCATCGTTCTTCATGGTGTTGAGGCCTTCTTATATCTGAGCATATGTTCAAGTATAAAATGGGAAGCATGATATTGTCAAGCGCGATACCGGCCTTGGAGGCTGTTTCAGCGAGTTCCTGAAGAAAAAGGGAAAGCTTTTCCTGCCGGGCTACAAGGAGAGCCCCCATCGCAGGCCTACGGCCAGGGCATGCGGTCTCGCCGCTCCCCCGGGATGGATGATGCATTGCAGATCGGGCTGGACAAACAGGCATCCGAGCAACTGAACCAGATAAAAGGCCTCGACGGCCGTTTCGGAGTCCCTCGCTGTACGGGCCTCGCCGCTGAACCTCACGTGAAAGACGCCCAAGCCGGCGATATCCTCATCGCGGCCCGCGAGCATCCCGGCCCAGCGGATGCCGCCCCCGACGTAATGTTCAGCGGCGCTTCGATCCGGGGGCGCCCATCCGTACTGGGCGAACATTCCGATCCCCTGCCCGGGGCCGGCCTTTTCCGGGCATTCACTCCAGAGTTCCTGGTCCCACGTCAGGTACCAGCCATATGCCCGGCTGTGGGTCTTTGGGTGCGCGTCATTGTCGTCCGGCGAGGGTACGTCGGTTCCGTTGAACCAGCCCCCCGCCCGGATGTGCCCCCGGCTTCGGCCGAGCCGGTAATGGAAGGCGGGCTCAGCCAGGATCATCGGGCCGCTGAGATGAACAAAGGCCCCTTTGAAGCCACGGTTTCCATGCGGATCGCCGTTGTAAGCGCCCAGGTTCAGGGAAAACCAGCGGGCCGGGACCATCCCCAGTACGATCCCCAGGTCTTGGTCCGGGTAACTGGCCAGGGGGATCGTCGGGGCGAAGCCGGCCGATGAGTTGATGAACTCTCCGCCGTACTCCACCCCGGCAAAGTCCTGGTTCGCATCCTGTTTGCCGACCTTGACCCAGACCCTGCCGTCCAGGAAAGCATGCCGATACCAGAGTTCAGAGACCTGCGTGAAGCCGTGGGCATCCATGTTGGACAGCACCTGAAAATCCCCGACTTCGTCCAGGGTGATCCCCTTGCCGTGTTTTTGCTGAAGCAGGAAGAACAGGAGGCCTCCTCTCCAGAGGCCGGCACGGTCGGTGGAAACCGCCAGCCACAGATCGAAAAGTCCTTCGTAGGCGCCTCCGTCCGAGGTTTCGATACCGCCGTACAGGTTCCAGAAGGCCTCGCCGTAGTACTCGCAATGGAGGGCCAGACCCCGCCCCTGCAACCATGTCCGGCGGCCTCGCCAGTCCCCTGTGGCCCAAGGACTTTGCAGGTTCGGCGGCCAGGACAGGAGCCCCGGGTCATGGCCCTTCCTCTCATCCAGGGGCCCGGCCCAGGCCGGTCCTGTCCCCACGAGTGCTGCCTTTGGGAAAAGAAGAACGACGGCGATTGCAAATGTTGCGCACAGGAGTGGGCCTCTCGTCGTCGAGCTGTGAGAACCCATCAACCTGCTCCTCCCTGCGGAGAATGGGGAATATCTTTAGTTCGCCTTGGCGAGAAATGTACGGCTCGCCGAACATTTTGTCAAGCCGGTCCCTGCAATACTTCAGGTATTTCGGGTCGGCATGCCGATAAGAATACGTGTGGCTTGACACGGGCCTGCTCAGGAAGCTAACAATAGAGGGCCGGACGCCCCGGCAGGCCTGATGGGCAAGGGCCCGGAGCCGTTCCATACCGAAAAGAAGAGGGCGGCACGCTGTGTATGAAGAAAAGATGAGCCGACATATCCCCACAGCCCGCCGTCGGCGGCGATGGGCTTCCCTGCATGTGTTTTTCGCCCTGGCCGCCTTGCCCTTCCTGTACCCTCTGCTGGCAGGCGCGCCTGCAGACCAGGCCATTGCGGCGGGCTTTCGTCGCGGCGGCCCGCCTTCGGCCGCCCCCGTATCCGAATCGCCACCCCACCCTATTGTCATTCAGGGAACCGTACAGAAGGGGGAAACGCTCGGCTCTCTTCTGGGCGAGTGGCTTGCCCCCGGTGACATCGATCTTCTGGCTCGCCGGAGCAGAGGGGTATTCTCCTTGCGGAAGATCCGACAGGGCCGGCCTTATGTGGTCCGCATCCTGGACGGCGCCTTCCAGGACTTCGAGTATGAGATCGACAGCGCGGAGAAGCTCGTCATTCGAGCCGAATCCGGGGGATTCGAGGTTGACCGGGAACCGATTGCATGCCGGGTAGCCGTCGTTCCGGTGTGTGGTACGATCCGCACCAGTCTTTCCGAGGCCATCGCTGAAATCGGAGAAAGCCCTGCACTGGCCCTGAAGCTGGTCGATATCTTCGGTTGGGACGTGGATTTCGTCCTGGACGTCCGTGCGGGAGATTCGTTCAAGGCGCTCGTGGAAAAGCGATATCGGAACGGCGAGTTTGCCGGGTACGGAAGGGTCCTCGCCGCGGAATTCATCAACCGGGGGAAGATCTATCAGGGGTTCCTGTTCGAGAACAGAGAAGGCCATCCCGAGTACTATGACGCCAAGGGAAGGAGCCTGCGCCGGGCCTTCCTGAAGGCGCCTCTCCATTACGCGCACATATCCTCCCGGTTTTCCTGGCACCGCTTCCATCCGATCAAGAAGAAATGGTGCCCCCATCCCGCCATCGATTATGCAGCCCCGGTGGGGACCCCCGTCAGGACCGTGGGGGACGGGGTCGTATCGGCCACGGGATACGACCGTGGGGGCGGCAACTACATCAAGATCCGCCACAACAGCGTGTACCAGACCTGCTACATGCATCTTTCCCGTTTCGCCAGGGGGATCCAGAAAGGACGCAAGGTCCATCAAGGCCAGATCATCGGATACGTGGGGAACACGGGGATGTCGACCGGTCCGCATCTCGATTTTCGCATGAAGAAAAACGGGCGGTTTGTGAACCCGATGAGAATCATCGCTCCGGCCTCTCCGCCGGTGCCCAGGGAGCGGATCGAGGCGTTCAGGGAGACGGTCCGGCCGCTTCTGGCCCGGCTCGACGCCGTAAGGATGCCTGTCGCCGTGGCAGACTCGGGACGAAGCCCGCGTCCTGCCCATACAGAGGGAAGCCGCGGTTCCGGACAGGATTGGGGGCGTGGGGGACCATGAGCGCGCCTTGAGGGGCAGGACCATACCGCGAAGGCTTTGCGAATGGATCCCGCGGCCGGCCCCGAGGAGACAGGATGCCAATCATAGGTGGAAGGGCCCACAACCTCGAACTCGTCCATGCAGTGGGCCGCCTCGGCTATCCCTTTGCAGAGATCAGTATTTTCGACGCAGACGAGATGCACCGACGGGTCGAGGACTTCCTTGCCCTGAAGCAGCAATACGGGATCTACTACCTGGCCCATTACCCGAACGAGGGCAACCCCTTCGATGCAAAGGCCCTGAAAGAGCATTTCGTTCCCAGGATGAAGAAGCTCATGGAGGTTACGCATGAGCTGGGAATCGTGAAGGGAACGCTTCACTTCTGGATGGACAAGAGGTGGGCCGAACCCGCCCTGCTGTCGGCGAAGACGGACCTCCTGGCCGAGATGGTGGCGGCGGCGGGCGAAAAGGGGATCACCCTGTGCATCGAGAACCTGACAGAGCAGTACGAGAGCTTTGCAGCGGCGTGCGACGCGATCCCGGACCTGCGCATGACCCTGGACATCGGGCACGCGGAGCTGCTTTCCAACGAGAACACCTCCTTCAACTTCATCCGGCACCTCTTCGACAAGATTGAGCACCTGCATGTGCATGACAATCATGGCGGCACGAGCGTGAAAGACGATCTTCACCTTCCCCTGGGCCAGGGAAGAGTGGACTATCCCAGGATCTTTTCCATGTTGCGGGAGAAGGGGTACCGGCATACCGTTACGATGGAGCTGAAGCCAGAGGAGATGCCTCCCACGAAAATATTGATCGAACAGTACCTTTCCTGACGGGATGACGACATGGCCGCCCCGCCCCTCGTGATCCACATCATAGGTCTGAAGAACACGGGCAAGAGCGGCCTGATGGAGTCGCTCATCCAGGAACTCAACAAACTCGGCACCCGGACGGGCGCCATCAAGCACGACGGGTCCGGCCATTTCCGCTGGGACAGGGACGGTACCGACACGCACAGGTTTCGGGAGGCGGGGAGTCCTGTCACAGTAGTCCTGTCCGACCGGGACCTCGCCGTTCATGCGGCCGGCGGTCTCGACATCACCCTGCCGGAAATCGTGCGGACCTTCTTCCGCGGGTTCGATCTGGTTCTCGTGGAAGGCTTCAAGAAACTCGAGGGGAAAAAGATCGAGGTCCTGCGGGAGGGCGTGTCCACTCATCCCCTGAGTCCGGATGACGAGTTGATCGCGACCTTCGGCGATCCGCTGTTCGACCGCAATGCGCCTCACTTCGACGCGGCGAACGTCCGGGCCCTTGCCGAACGGCTCGCACACCTTGCCCGGGATCCGGGCTAGAAATCGGGCGTCCCCGTCACGCAGGGCCTCTTTTCGCCCCGCCGCGGGGGATCAGCCCCTGCGTACCGACCGTCCAACAAGCTGAACAGGGGAGGCAACCCGGAAAGGACGTCAGGATGATCGAATCATATGATGGGAAAAGGCCCCGGCTGGCACCGGACGTGTTTGTCGCTCCGGGAGCGGTGATCATCGGCGATGTGGTCATCGGGGAGGGCAGCAGCATCTGGTACAACACGGTCGTCCGGGGAGACATGGGCAGCGTGGCCATCGGCAGGCACACGAACATTCAGGATCTCTGCGTCCTCCACATGACCACGGATGTGTCGAATCTGACGATCGGCAATGAAGTGACTGTCGGACATCGCGTGGTCCTGCATGGCTGTACGATCGAAGATCGGTGCCTGATCGGGATGGGAGCGGTGATCCTGGACAACGCGGTCATCGGTCGAGACTCTATCGTTGCCGCGGGCGCGGTGGTGACCGAAAGGGCGATCATCCCGCCGAACTCCCTCGTAGTGGGGATGCCTGCCAGGGTGAAAAAAACGCTGGCCGGGATGGGGGCGTCGCCTTCGGCGCGTATTGCGGGACACTATCTCGATGTGGCGCGGAAACACAAGGCGCTCGTGGAGGAGGGGGAATCCCCTCAGGGCCCGCCACGGTGACGCGGTTTCGAATCGTATGCTCCGAGCCGTGCATCCAATGAGATAATCATACGAAAACAGGAGATTGGGTCCCGTGAAGAGACTGTTCATCATCATGATGCTGCTGGTCGCGTCGAACGTCTACGCGGACGGGAAGACAGGGGTCGATGAAGCGGTGGAAGATCGCCACATCCTCAGGGTGATCGAACGAAACCTGCAGGCGGCGGAAAAAGAGGATTTCGACGCCTGGCTCAAGACCTATCACGAAAGGGCCCGATCCTGCAAGGCGAGGGGATCGGAAATGCTCGAGTGTTTCAAGGTATACGACATGAAGTACGCCCTGGAACAGGCAAAGGTGCTCGACAAGTCCGACGACGAGGCGAAGGTCTTCTTCATTCAGATCAACAAAACGCTGAGCGGCCCTGACAACAATGACAAGAAAATCACGGGCATTCATATCATGAAAAAATCGTACGGAAAGTGGAAAATATACGATACGGAGATCAAGAGGATTCAGGAACTGCGTTGACCGGTGCCCAGAGCCTCCGCAATGCTTCCCGCCCTGCCCGTCGGACCCGTAACCTGCTGACTCGCTGCTGAAATCCCTCCTTTTTTGCGGCCCGGTCCTTTGGATGACCGCAAGAATGGCCGATATTGTATAGAGAACACCTGGTGTGCAGTGCGTCGATAAAGAGCACGGATGGCCTGGTATGGAAAACGGTTACGCCGCGGAGCGAATGCGAAGACGTCAGATATCCATTCTCCTTGCTGCGGTTGGAATCCCCGTCATCTCCCTGTTTTCGGTCATTGACTTCCTCGAGGGCGCCAGGCTCGAACTCTTTGTCGACCTGGTTCTGATCGCCGTCCTCCTCGTGGCCCTCGTTGCCATATTCAGACACGATCAGGATCGCCAGGCCTACCTCATCGGGCTCAATGTCATAAGCTTGGGCGTCCTGTACAACGTATCGCTGGGGGCCGGCAATGAGTCGGCCTTGTATTGGGTATTCGTCCTCCCCTTGTTGCTTTTCTTCTTCCTGGGCAGGCGGGACGGGCTGTTTTCGTTGTTGATTGTCATCGCCGGCATGGCTCTTCTGCTTTTTCTGCCGGATCTTCTTCACACCTATGACTACGGCCTGAAGACCGGGCTGCGGTTTTCCCTTTCTTTTCTTTTCGTCGCGGTCGTCGGCTATGGCCTGGAATCATCGAGAGACCGTTTCAGCCGAATGCTGCAAGAGGAACAGGCCGAACTTCTCCATGAGAAGGCGGATCTCGAGGAAGCGCTGCTACAGATCAAGACGCTGCACGGGCTGCTGCCCATCTGCGCCAGCTGCAAGAAGATCCGGGATGATCGCGGCTACTGGCAGCAGATCGAATCGTATCTCTATGAACATGCGGACGCCAGGTTCAGCCACGGGATCTGCCCGGATTGTGCGAAGAAGCTGTATCCCGGCCTCAAGGTTTACGACGAGACAGGCGAACAGGGCGGTGCGTAGTCGATTGCCTCGGCCGGCCCGTATCCGCGTGCCCCGGTAAAAAAACCGCCCGCCGGCAGCCAAGGGTTCCCTC
>WFRX01000140.1 GCA_015486285.1 bacterium | reverse complement strand
GTGCTCCCGGCCGGCGATACCGAGGATCTCCGACACGGCCTCATCCGAAATCGAATTTCCGCAATAAGAGATGATCTGGTCGAGCAGGCTCTGCGCGTCCCGCATACTCCCGTCGGCCGCCTTGGCGACCACAGCCAGAGCGCTGTCGCTGATCTCGTAGTGCTCTTCCCCGGCCATCTCCTTGAGCCGCTCGAAGATCGCGGCCCGGGGGATCCGGCGGAAGTCGAAACGCTGGCAGCGGGACTGAATCGTCTCCGGGACCTTGTGGGGTTCGGTGGTGGCAAAAATGAAAACCACGTGGTCCGGCGGCTCCTCCAGGGTCTTCAGAAGCGCATTGAAGGCGCTCCTGGAGAGCATATGCACCTCGTCGATAATGTAGACGCGGCGCTTTCCGTGCCGTGGAAGATACTTGATGTTCTCACGAAGCTCACGGATGTCGTCTACACTCGTATTCGAGGCCCCGTCGATCTCGTAGACATCCAGGCTCCGGCCCTCGTCGATCTCCCGGCACGAGGAACATTCGTTGCAGGGCTCCGGTTTGGGACCTCCGTCACAATTCAGGCATTTGGCCAGGATGCGCGCCGCCGACGTCTTGCCCACGCCGCGGGAGCCGGAAAACAGGAAGGCATGGGCCACGTGGTCGGTCTTGACCGCGTTCTTGAGTGTGCGGGCGATAAACTCCTGGCCCACCATCTTGTCAAAGGTTCGGGGCCGCCACTTTCGGGCCAGGACAAGATAGGACATTGAGCCCCTTTCATCAGAACATCTATGTTCCCTGCGTCAAGCCTGGAAGAATCACCGGTTCGGCAAAATCGAACGAGGCGAACGGGGAACGTGGGAGAAACGCTGCTTACTCGAACCCGGGCCCGCCAGCGGGCACGGGGCCTGCGCCCTTTGTCCTTTCAAACTGATCCCTTCGCCGTCGCCCGCACGGCGCCGACTGCATCAGACTCCCTCCGCGGGCTTGCTCCGGACAAAAAAAGGGCTTGGCCATGCACCCGATTTCGACACCGTCCAACAGGGCGGAAACGAGAAGGACAAATCAAACCAGGAGATTCCACGGCACACAGACGAAACTGCCTACCGTTGCTTCCTTCCGGACCTGGCGGGGTTCGGCAGCCATCTGTTGCGTGGGTCCCGGTTCTCAACTTTGCCCTTTGCGCTCAGGCCCCTACCAGACAGGCGCCTCAAAAGGGGATTCGACCCCGCATAAGCGGATTTCGGGTAAAGGGCACCGCTAATTCCCCGTCTAGCACGGCCAAGCTTTTCCTTGAAACCAAAGAGAGTGGCGGAGAGAGAGGGATTCGAACCCTCGAGGCGGCTTTGAGGCCGCCTACACGATTTCCAATCGTGCTCCTTCGGCCAGCTCGGACATCTCTCCACTTGGCGCTATGTTAAGAGATTCGGGCCGCTCTTGTAAAGAGCACGGCCCGAGCCATGGACCCAGAGTCACGGCACCCTGCTCCAGAGGGCTCGTCCCGCGCGGCCGATCGGGCAGAAGGTGAGGGGACAGACCGAGCAGGCTATGCGCGTAATCGTGCCCATAAGCAAGGCGAAAGTCCCCACCCAGAGGAGGAGCAGCAGAAAACCTCCAAGCCGCCAGACATCCGGCAGTGGAATGAGCAGAAGCAGGAGGGAAAAAACTACATCGAGCCACAGGCCCAGACGCATCGATTTCCCCTCTTGTTTTTTAAACATCCTGGGTACGGTCACTCCAAACAGGGTCGAACACCTCTGGCCGTAATAGGGGCATCGGGCACAGACCAGATATCGAAGCGGATAAGCGACACATCCAAACAGCAGCAGCCAGACGAGCAGCTTGACCACGCTTGTCTGGACGAGGACGTAGAACCCAAGCAGGATAAGCGGGACAAACGTCAAGCTCGTCAGCGTACTGACCCGGGCGGACCAGGGCGCCCGGGTCGGGCAGCGCACACCGTCCTGGACAACGAACGATTCCTCCGCCGGATCCTTGCGGCCGGCCTCGGAAGACATGGGTTCCACCTCCTTGCCCGCTCAGGGCTCGTTTTGGCGGTTCCGCCGCTCCAGGGACGCCAGGAGTTCCGCCCCATCCCCGCCGACGTACGGCCCGGCTCGATCCAGATGCCCGCGGATCTTCGGCGCCGCTTCCCGCTCGAGAAAGGCCTGTACTTCCCGGGCCCTCTCCTGCAGCGCATCCCCCCCGGAGAGCGCCGACTCCGCACACAGAAAATCCGCCCGAAACGAGATCAGGTTCAAGAGTGCGGCGGCCTCTTCCGCCAGTTTGCAGGCACAAAAACCTGGAATTCTCGGGTCCCTTTCGAAGGGTGGGGGGCCCTCTGCCATAGCCGGGGACACCCCCCCGCTCTCCCCATCCGCTTCCAAATCAGCGAGCACGCCCTCGAGTTCACCGAGTTCGTCCAGAATATCCGCGAGCCTTTTCATCTGCGCGTCGAGAGTGCGCTCGTCGACCAGAAGGGCGACGATCGGAGACACCGCCTCGCCTGCAGACAAGAGCCCGTCCTGGTAATCGAGACACTCCTCTTCTCTCCTGCAGAAGACCTTGCCTTCTTTGTTCGTGGCGAGACATTCCCCGCACAACGCACGGTCGCAGTAACAGCAAGTTCCCGCGGCTTCCCTGTCCGGATGGTGGTAGCACCGAAAGGCCATCCTCCCCTCCTGCTGCAGCGTGGTCCCTTCTCAGGAGAATTCTATTCGGCCGCAGGGGAAAAGACAACCGCGGGGCGGCCGGCGGAGGGTGCTCGAACGGGAGGAGTTGCGGGCGGATCCAAAAACGAGGCCCGCCGGAATCGCATACCGGCAGGCCCTTGAGCATCCTGTCCCCTTTTGAAAACGAACCTTATCCCTTCATCCCCTCCTGCCTCTCCCGTATTTCCTCTTCTGGTACATCAGGGCGCCGATGGCCGGCAGGAAGAGGGTGAGCAGGTATCCGATATCCGTCGCGTTCACCTCATGTTGAGGGCTTCCCCCCAGGCCGACGGAACAACCGCCTCCCCCGCCGCCCGAATCGGCCTGCCTCTCGGAAGACCCGGCCGGGGCCTTCGCCCCACTGGGGTTGCCGGGGAGTACCTGCACCCCGATAGATGCGGGAACGCTGGAAGCTCTGCCGTCGTCGACCACGAGTTCGAACGTCACGGTTCCCTCGGCCACGGCGTAGAATCCCGCCATAGCCTGATCCGCGTCTTCCAGCATAACCTGGGGACCGCCTGTCTGCGACCATCTGTAGGTCAACGTATCCTGGTCCGGATCAAAGCTGTCCGTCCCGTCCAGGGTGACCCAGTCTCCTGCATGTACGGGGTCCAACCCCGCGATAACGGCCACAGGCGCCTGATTTGCCGGGCTTTCCACGGTCACCGTCACACGGTCCGGCAGGCTTGCAACCTGGCCGTCACTAACGACAAGCTCGAATTCATAGAGGCCGGGACCGGGGGCCTTGAAGCGGGCCTGCGGGCTGCCGGCCCCTTTGAGTACGACCGGGCTGGGCCCGCCAACCTGTGACCATGTATACGACAGGGCATCCCCGTCGGGATCCGAACTGTCCGATCCGTTCAACTCGACCGCATCCCCTGCGGTCACGGTCCGGTCCGCACCCGCATCCGCGATCGGCACGTGGTTGGAAGGGCCGTTCACGGTTACGCGGACCTCGTCGGGGGAGCTGTAGAGGCGGCCGTCAAAGGTGACGAGCTGGAAGACATATACGCCCTGCGTCTCGGGGGTAAACGCGGCCGTTTCGTTATGCGCGCCCCTCAGGGAGACCGGAACGCCCTCGGTCTGGGTCCAGGCAAAACTGAGCGGATCCCCGTTCGGGTCCACCGACCCGCTTCCGTCCAGGGTCGCCTCGGCTCCAACCACCCCTTCGAGGTCCTCGCCCGCATCGGCGGCAGGGGCTACATTCCGGATCGTCACGGTCACCTCATCGGGGAGGCTGGCAAGGTGTCCATCGTGGACAACGAGTGCGAATCGATATGCGCCCGATTCCCTTCCCAGGAAGGAGGGCTGCGGGGCGTGATCGTCGGAGAGGGCCACTTCCGGCCCCTCTTTCCGGGTCCAGGTATAGCTCAAGAGGTCGCCGTCCGGATCACGGCTGCCGGAGCCGTCCAGGGTTACCACCGTGGGGTCCAGCTCTTGATCGTCACCCGCGTCGGCCACCGGCCTGCTGTTCCCGTCGAGAGGATCGAGGGGGTAGGGGTCCTGGCCGTCCGAAACCCCGTCATCATCAGAATCCGCGTCCGTCGGATCGGTCTGACGGTCGAATTCGTCGCGGTTCGTGGAGCCGTCGTGATCCAGGTCTCCGTCCGCATCGTTCGGGGCAAAGGGATTCAGGCCGTACAAGGCCTCCCAGTCATTCGACATCCCGTCCCCATCGGTGTCATCCGCGCTCCCGTTCAGGAATACCACGATCGGCTCCGAGGGGTCGGACATGGGCCCCACCCGGCCGGCGGCATCCTCCGCCTCAACCTGGATTACATAGGTGCTTGCGTCGTCCGCGGCCACCTGGCAACCGCATTCGTCGGCCTGCTCGAGCAACTCGAAAGGCTGACCGTCCACGGAAAGATAGACGTTATAGTGATCCACCGAGCCGGACGCTTCGCCCCACGCGAACGAAAGCCGCGGGTGATTCGTATAGATGGCGGATTGGACCTGTGCAGCGCCTGTCAGGAGAAAAATCCCGAGAATACCATACAACAGAAGGTGGCGGATCCCGGAGCGTTTCTTCGGTGTATTCATCTAGAGGGCCCTCACCTGGCGTTGGGGGGTTCTTTCTTGCGCCTGCCTTTTGTGCAAGGGCTATGCCACGGGGAGGATTCGACATCCCGGGGAAGGGCCAATATGTATCCCTGTGTTTTTCAAACGTTTTTTGGTCTCTCGGAAGTTCTCCGGCGGCACCGTTTCCGATCGAGGTTACAAATTTGTATGGCCCGCGTCAGGATTCTGACTGGAAATGTACCTGGGAGCGACTGTGGAGGAAGTCCTGCCGGGAGGTCTCAAGTAGAGAAAGAATCCCCTCTCCCTACACAAAGCACGATGGATTCAGCAAGGATGTTCGGTGCAGGGAGAGGGAAAAACCTGATTTTGCGGCATCTTGCAATAGTGAGACATCCGCGGCCGCAAAAAGTTCAATCCCTAGAACAGGGCGTAGATGAAGGGGGCAACAGAGCTGCCCTCGGTGAAGAAAATGAGCGCGCTCAAAAGGATAAGCACCAGGACGATCGGGGCCAGCCAGAAGCGTTTTCGGGTCCTCAGGAACTCCCAGAGCTCGGAGATCGTGGATTGTCTCTCCATATCGTCTTACTCCTGAAATCCCGGGCGAAGACGGAAACAGCTAAGCGGCCAACTCATAAAAATCCTGGGTTATTCTACCGTTTCGTGACAAGTTTGACAAAAACCGACTTTTCCAGGGGGCCTGTAGCAATTGCTGATGCCGGCTCATATAATATATATACGATCAATGAAGCTTCGTTGAAGAGCGAGAGAGGAAACAGCCCAATGAATCAGAAATTGAAGCCTGGAGACAAGGCCCCGGATTTTCGCTATGACTCCCCCTGGAAAAGCGACCAGGTTTTTTATGAAACCATAGGGAACAGGCCGGCGGCGGTGGTTTTTTTGCGTTATTTCGGGTGTCCGGTCTGCCGGATGGAGATGGTCGATCTCAAAAAGAAAATCGAACTCTTCGATCAGAAGAAAGCAACGGTTTTTGTTGTTTTACAAAGCCCTCCCGCCACCATTGCTTCTCTTTGTGAACAGGAAGACTGGCCTTTCACCATCGTGTGTGATCCCGATGCGGATGTATTCAAGCTGTATCATGTCGAGCCCGGCGGGGTCTTCAAATATCTGCATCCGGCTGGTTTGATCGCAGCGATAAAGGCAACCTTCCGTGGGTTTGCTCATGGAAGATTCGAAGGCAAGGAAACACAGCTACCGGCTGCTTTTATTGTTGCCGCGAATCAGACCATTGCGTTCTCGTACTACGGAAAACATGTCAGCGATACGCCGTCTCCGGAAACCCTGGCCGCAGCAATCGAATCATGCGTTATGGGTTCGGATGGGTGAAATTGGCGGAGAGAGAGGGATTCGAACCCCCGGTACCGCAAGCGGTACAGCTGATTTCGAGTCAGCCGCCTTCGACCTCTCGGCCATCTCTCCGCACGGATCGGCTGTCCAGGGTGTTTTTCGACACTCCTCAATATGTACAAGAATGCGCCGACATCTGCAAGCAGACCGCCCTCAAGCCCTTCGCTTCCGGAAAAACGCCCGGACCTTCTCGCCGCACTCTCCTGCGAGGACGCCCTCCACGATTTCGATCCGGTGGTTGTGCCTCGGGTCGTCGAGCACCCGCGACAGGGAGCGGACCGCGCCCGTCTTGGGGTCCCTCGCCCCGAACACAAGGGTCTGAATCCTTGCATGCAGACATGCTCCCGCGCACATCAGGCAGGGCTCCAGGGTAACGAAGAGGTGCGCCCCCGGGAGTCGGTAGTTGCCCTCCGTCCGGGCCGCCTCCCGGAGTGCGATGATCTCCGCATGGGCCGTCGGGTCCCCGGTCCCTAGAGGATGATTGTGCCCTCGTCCGATGATTCGTCCCTCGCGGACCACGACGGCCCCGACAGGCACTTCGCCGAGCTGTTCGGCCCGGGACGCCAGGCGCAGGGCCTCGTGCATGGTTCGCTCGAGCCATGAAGGATCGTGCAGGCGAGCCGCCTTCACCGAAATTCCCCCCTCTTCTCCGAATCTAGCACAACAGCAAGAAAGGGGCGACCGCTGAACCCGGGCCGGCAGGGAAGGCCGCCGAGTTGACCTCCCCGGGTCGGTTGGGCTATTGAACAGGGGAACAAGCCGGGTGCCGCGGCTCATCCTGTTCCGGGGCCTGCAGGCTTTGCACAAGGGGCATGTACCAATGGTTCAGATACCTGGCCAAAGGAGTGGACGCGATGGATAAGGGGTATGTCATCCTCTTGCTGCTGGTCCTGGTCTACGGCTCGACCGCCGCCTTTCTTTATTTTCGGGCCCGGCGGCAGCAGTCGACCGGCCCTGAGGAAACGGAGGATGTGCCTCCTCAGGGGCCGGAAGTCCCTTGAGGGAGCGCAAAATCGACCGGTTTCGTCACACCCTTCCCGCCTCGTGAGGACGCGAAAAAAAAGGGGGCTCCAGCGCCTCGTTCTCTAAAGCAGCGCGCGCACCTGCTCCGCGCCTTTTCGCATATCGAGCAACAGCATGCCCGGCTTGCCGAACCGGCTGGAGAGTACCGTGAGGCAGGCATCCTGACTCACTTCCATCACGACGATGTAGCCCAGATCCGCTTGCAGGAAGAACTGGCGGGGTTTTCCTTTGCCCAGTTCCTCGCCACAGCGTTCGGCGAGGCCCTGAAACGCCGCGGTGAGGGCTGCAACGCGCTCCTCGTCCAGATTTTCAGACAGAACCGAGGCGATGATGAATCCCTCCTGGCTGACCAGTGCGGCGGCCTCGATGTCCGAGGAAGAGGCCTTGAGCTTCTCCAGGGCTTGTTGAATCTCTTCGCTTCGCATGGCATTTCTCCTTGCTCGGGCAGACCTTTCGAATTTTAACCAAACAAATACGATTCCATTTTCCAGAATCTCGACGCCCATGTCAAATCTTTTTCTTCTCCGGAACGGGGTAACTGGGGCTAACTGCGCTGTATAATTGACAATTTCTGCGACCCGTGCTAAAGCTATAAAGCTCGGCCCTCGTGAGGCCCCGTCCCCACGTTTATCAGCCCCCCCGGTAAGGCGATAAAGGAAATGCCATGAAGAAAACACTGCTGCTCACGCCCGGCCCCACACCGGTCCCGGAAGATGTGCTCGAGGCCATGGCCAGGCCCATCATCCACCATCGGCACGAGCCTTTCCGGGCCGTTGTCGAGGAGGTCAAGGAAGACCTGAAATACCTTTTTCAGACCGGGAACGATGTACTGATCCTGGCCTCCACCGGCACAGGCGCCATGGAAGGCTCTGTCGTCAATCTTCTTTCAAGAGGCGACAAGGCGATCGTGGTGCAGGCGGGGAAATTCGGCGAGCGGTGGACCGAAATCTGCGAGGCTTACGGCGTGGAGGCGATCCCCATCGACGTGGAATGGGGCAAGGCCGTGGATCCAGAAGAGGTGCGAACCGTGCTGGATCGGAACCCGGACGCCCGGGCGGTCTTCCTCCAGGCCTCAGAGACCTCCACCGGCGTTCGCCATCCGGTCCGTGAGATCGCCGCGCTTGTCGCCGCGCGGGAAAATACGGTCATTGTCGTGGATGCAATCACCGCTCTCGGTGTATTCGACCTCCCGACAGACGCGTGGAACCTCGATGTGGTCGTCACCGGATCCCAGAAGGCGCTGATGCTGCCCCCCGGGCTCGCCTTCGCGTCTCTGAGCGAAAAGGCCTGGCGCTTCGTAAAAGAGTCGAACCTTCCGAAGTACTATTTCGATTTCGCCAAGGAGAAAAAGAATCTCGCCAAGAACCAGACCGCCTACACATCTTCCGTCTCGTTGATCATCGGGTTGCAGGCATCCCTGGCGCGGATCAAAGAAGAAGGCCTCGAAAATCTGTTTGCCCGAACCGACAAGCTTGCCCGCGCCACCCGGGCGGGCGTAAGGGCCCTGGGCCTCGAGCTGCTCGCCCCGGAAGCACCGAGTGATGCGTGTACGGCGATCAAGGTCCCGGAAGGGATCGACGGGGCGAAGATCCCCTCGCTGATCCGCGAGAAATACGGCGTGGCCGTCGCCGGCGGCCAGGCCCACCTCAAGGGAAAGATCATCCGTATCTCACACATGGGGTACGTGAACACGTATGACATCATCAGCGGATTGGCGGCCCTCGAGTTCGTTCTCCGGGATCTGGGCTTTCCCGTCGAGACGGGCGCATCGGTCAAGGCCGCCTTGGAGATTCTGGCTTCGTAGCGGGTAAAAAAGGACTGAACATGAGCAGCTATCGCGTACTGGTCACCGACAACCTCTCCCCCAGGGGAGTCGAAATCTTCCAGAAGACACCGGAAATCGAGACCGTGGTGGACCATGAAATCACGGCCGAAGGGCTTGCGGAGTCCCTGAAGGACTTCGACGCCCTTGTCGTCAGGAGCCGGACCAAGGTTACGGCGGATCTGATCGAGAAGGCCGATCGCCTGAAGGTGGTCGGCAGAGCGGGGACCGGCCTGGATAATATCGACATCGAGGCGGCGACCCGGCGGGGGATCGCCGTCATGAACACACCGGGAGGCAACACGGTCACCACCGCCGAGCACGCCCTTTCCATGCTCTGCTCCCTGGCCCGCAACATTCCCCAGGCGTGTGCCTCGCTGAAGGCGGGCAAGTGGGAAAAGAAGAAGTTTCAGGGGCGGGAACTCTACCACAAGACCTTGGGCGTCCTCGGCCTCGGCCAGATCGGCAGCGTGGTCGCGGACCGGGCCAAGGGCATGAAAATGGACGTCATCGCGTACGATCCCTATCTCACGGCCGAACAGGCCCAGAAGAAGGGGGTGGAGGCCGTCTCCCTCGATGAATTGCTCGCCCGCTCCGATTACATCACGGTACATGTGCCGCTCAACGAGAGTACGCACCATCTGGTCGACAAGGAGGCCTTCTCCAAGATGAAGGCCGGGGTCATGCTGGTTCACTGCGCCCGGGGCGGAATCGTGAATGAGCAGGCACTGCTCGAGGCGCTGGAAAGCAGGAAGGTGGCCGGCGCCGCCCTGGACGTCTTCGAGACCGAACCGCCGAAGGGAAACCCCCTCCTGGCCCTCGACAACGTGATCTGCACGCCCCACCTGGGGGCGTCCACGGCGGAGGCGCAGGAGAACGTGGCCGTAGCCGTGGCCGAACAGATCACCGATTATCTGACCAGGGGCCTGATCCGCAATGCGGTCAATGTCCCGTCCGTGAGCAGGGAGAGCCTGCCCCTGCTGCGTCCATACATCCGGCTGTGCGAGAGGCTCGGCAGCCTGTACAGCCAGATGGTTCCCGGGCCCCTGGAAGAGGTGCGCGTGGAGTACTCCGGCGGGCTGGCCGATTATGAATCGAAGCCGCTGACCGTGGCCCTCTTGAAGGGCATCCTCGAACCGATGCGCGAAGAGGAAACGGTCAACTACGTCAATGCGCCTCTGATCGCGGAGGCCCAAGGCATTCACGTCACGGAGGGGACGTCCAGGCGGGACGTGAACTTCACGAACAAGGTGAGTATTACCTTCCGATCCGGTTCGGACGAGTACAACCTCACAGGCGCCGTCTTCGGAAAAGACGGTCCGCCGCGGCTGGTGCGCATGAACCAGTACTTTGTGGAGGCCGTCCTCGAGGGCCACATGCTCATTATGGAAAACCTGGACAAGCCGGGCATCATCGGATCTCTCGGCGTCCTGCTTGGAAAGAACGATATCAACATCGCAGGGTTCCATCTCGGCCGGGACCAGGCGGGGGGAAGGGCGGTTGCCCTGATCAACGTGGACGCGTCGGTCCCCAGGGAGGTCCTGGAACAGGCCGTACGGCTTCCGAATATTCTTTCCATCAAGCAGATTACCCTGGACTAGGCCCTCGTTTCCAGCCGGCCTCTTCAGAAGGATCCGCACCCTTTGCGCCCAAACGTCTGAGACATGGGAAGTCTCCACGACTCGCAGGAGAAAATCGAATGAACAGTGTTGTCGTCGCAGGTGCCCAGTGGGGAGATGAAGGCAAGGGGAAGGTGGTCGATTTTTTTGCGCAGCAGGCGAACGTTATCGTCCGCTACGCAGGCGGCAACAATGCAGGCCACACGATCGTCGTTCGAGGCGAAAAAACGATCCTGCATCTGATTCCATCCGGCATCCTCCACAAGGATAAAGTGGGGGTTCTCGGGAACGGCATGGTTGTGGACCCGGCGGTACTCCTGCAGGAAATGGAAGGCCTTGCCGGGAGGGGCATCAAGCTTACGTCGAAAAATTTCTTTATCAGCGAGAGGGCGCACATCATCATGCCCTACCATCGCAGGATCGACTCCGCCCGGGAGGGGGCGAAGAGCAAGCAGGGCAAGATCGGGACCACCGGAAGGGGTATCGGACCGGCCTATGAAGACAAGGCGACCCGCGCCGGTATCCGGTTCGTCGATCTCCTCGACGAGGAGGTCTTCGCGGAAAGGCTTCGGGCCGTGCTCAAGGAAAAGAACGCCTACCTGAAACACGTTTTGAAGCAGCCGGGCTTCTCTTTCGCCGCCGTCCGGAAGGAGTATCTCGGGTATGCGAAGCGCCTGAAACGTTACGTAACGGACGTCTCCCTGCTCTTGGAGGACCTGCTGCTGAAGGGGAAAAAGATCCTCTTCGAGGGGGCCCAGGGCATTATGCTCGACATCGATCACGGCACGTACCCGTTTGTTACCTCTTCCAACGCAGGGGTTGGGGGCGTGCTGGCCGGCTGCGGCATCGCGCCCTACTTCCTCCAGGAAATCGTCGGCGTAATCAAGGCGTATACGACCCGTGTCGGGGGAGGGCCGTTTCCCACGGAGCTCCAGGATGCGGTGGGCGGGCACCTTCGCCGCGAGGGCGCGGAATACGGCGCCACAACGGGCAGGCCCAGGCGGTGCGGCTGGTTCGACGCCGTGGTAGGACGGTATGGAGTGAGGGTCAACGGATTCACCGGTCTCGCCCTGACCAAGCTCGACACCCTCACGGGCCTCGATCCGCTCCGGATCTGCACAGGCTACCGGGTGGGCAGGAAGCGGCTCACGGAATTTCCGGCGGACATCCGGCAGGTGGAACGGGCAAAGCCGATCTACGAAGAGATGCCGGGGTGGCAAGAGGATATCCGGGACGCCCGCCGCCTGGAAGACCTGCCGGGAAACGCGATCCGGTACGTCCGGAGGCTCGAAACGCTCCTGGGGGTTCCGTTCTTTCTCATGTCCGTAGGGCCGCAGAGAGAGCAGAGCATCATCGTCGAAAATCCTTTCGAAACGTGAGCTGAAAGCGGCTGTCCGGTCGAACCTTGCAATTCACCACCCAAAGCCGTACAATGTAAAAGTTTAAGGGACAGGGCCGTTAACTCAGTCGGTAGAGTATCTGCCTTTTAAGCAGAGAGCCGCTGGTTCGAGTCCAGCACGGCCCACCAGCCGGACCTCAGGGAAAACAGGGGTCGAGCACTCCATCTTTTTCGTATAGCGCAGTCACCAGACGTCCCCATCGTCTAGCCTGGCCAAGGACACCGCCCTTTCACGGCGGCAACACCGGTTCGAATCCGGTTGGGGACGCCATTTTTTGCAGGATCAGGCGGTGAAACCGGGAGGGACGGTTTCACCGCTTTTTTATTGCCTGAGTGTGTCTTCTGTTACGGGCTCGATCCTTCCCGCTTCCATGTAACCGGCCCCCAATTGGAGGATGTCGAAAAATGCCTGTTTGCCGTCATCCCTGAGCCCCGGAAGCCAAGGGGTCCCCGCCTGCTCGGGGACGACGGAAAGGGGGAGATGCTCCGTTTATCGACACCCTCATTGGGCATACGGATACAGATCAGTAACAGTATTCTTTACTAATTTTTCAGCTTGTTGTAGCCTGTCCGCCGCCGCATTCGGCAGGGATCGTAAGGCCGGGCCCGCAGGACCCGGCATACTGCGGTAAAAAGGAGAATGGCAAATAGAGGCTGCAACAAGGGAAAGGGGGAAAAAGATGGCAAGAGCAGCGAGACCGGGGAACGTACGGAGGGGCAGCGTCTGCCTCGCCCACGGGAGCACGGGAAAAGGGGAGGGGCACATCCGAGCCGTCGTCACCCTCGGCATCCTCTTGCTTTTCCTGGCTCCCTGCCTGGCGGCACAGGCGGATGAAGTGACCATGGCAAACGGGGATGTGATCACCGGAACAATCCTCACCCTCAAGGAAGGCAAGCTCACCATCAAAACCCCGTACAACGCCGCCCTGGAGATCGACTGGAGCGCCGTCAAGACCCTCCGGTCCGATGCCCCGGTGGAGGTGGTCTTGTCGGACGGCACGCGCCTGAAGGGAAACCTCCAGGTGAATGAAGAGGGGACGCTGCAGGTCGTGACGCAATCGGCAGGGCCCGTCCCGGTAGAGGAAACGGCCCTGATCACGGACATCAACCCGGCCGTGGTGCCGGCCGTCACCTATGAGGGGAACGTCCAGGCGGGCGTTTCCTACCTGACCGGGAACACGGACACGACGAGCGGGAACCTTTCGGGCTATTTCGTGGCAAGGAGCAAACGACAGCGCCTGACCGTCCGGGGAAGATGGTACTACGCGGAGAACGACGACGATGTCACCGCACGGGAGGCCGGCGGGTCTGTCAAGTACGACTTCTTCACCACGGAGAAGCTCTATGTGTATGCCAATACATACTTCGAATACAATCCGTTCAAGGACCTGAACCTGCGAAGCACGATCGGCGGGGGAGTCGGTTACCAGTTCTTCCACAGCGACCGGACAAAGCTGAGTACTGAACTCGGCATCTCGTACGTGGACGAGAATTTCCGGATCGCCGACGACAACAGCTACGCCGGCGGCCGCTGGTCCATCAATTTCGACTACCAGGTCATCCCGGACAAGATTTCCCTGTTCCACTACCAGGAGGGCTACTTCAGCCTCGAGGACTTTGCGGACATGAATCTGCGTACCGAGCAGGGCATTCGGTTTACGGTCCTGAAGGACTTCTACACCAGCTTCCAGGCAAACGTCACCTACGACAACAAGCCGTCTCCCGGATTCGACAAGACCGACACGGCGCTTATCTTCGGCCTGGGCTACAATTTCAACCTGTAACCGTTCCCAAGGAGGCTCGTCATGGAAATGGAGATAAAGCCCGTTATCGATCAACTGTTGAACTTCGCCACCACTTACGGTCTGCAGATCATCGGCGCAATCATCATCCTCATCGTCGGACGGATCGCCGCCGGGATTTTCCGCAGCGTGGTAAAGAGGCTGCTCGAGAAAGGGAAGGCGGACCCGGCCATCGTCTCGTTCGCAGGCAGTCTGACCTACATCCTGGTACTGACCTTCGCCGTCCTGGCCGCGCTGGCGAAATTCGGCATCCAGACCGCTTCCTTCGTAGCCGTTCTAGGCGCCGCAGGCTTCGCCGTCGGCTTTGCCCTGCAGGGGTCCCTATCCAACTTCGCCGCCGGCGTCCTGATCCTCGCGTTCCGCCCCTTTCGAGTCGGCGACGTAATCGACGCGGCAGGCGTCCTCGGCGCGGTGAAAGACATCCATCTGTTCACCACCATCCTGGCCACCCCGGACAACGTTCAGATCATCGTGCCCAACAGCAAGCTCTACGGAGACATTATCAAGAACTTCTCGGCCAACGAAACCCGACGGGTGGATCTCGTCATCGGGATCGGTTACGGCTCATCGATCCAGCTGGCCTATGAAACCATTGCGGAGATCCTGAAACAGGACGAGAGGGTCCTGGCCGATCCGCCCCCGCAGATTGCCGTGTCCGAGCTGGCCGATTCCAGCGTCAATTTCGTGGTTCGCCCCTGGGTCAAGGCGGCGGATTACTGGAATGTGAAATTCGATGTGACACGCAAGATCAAAGAAGTCTTCGACGAAAAGGGCATCGAGATCCCGTTCCCGCAGACCACGGTCCACATGGCATCCGCGTAACGGAACCCTCCTCAGGGGTCGGGGGCGGAATCCCGATCCCCGATCCCTGGGCCGGGCCCACCGTCTTCGCCTTCCGGCAGCTTTCGCTTCCGCATGACCCGGGCAGGGTTTCCGCCCACGATGCTGTAAGGCGGCACCGATCTCGTCACTACCGATCCCGCCGCCACCACGCTGCCCTCTCCGATGGTCACCCCCTTCAGGATGGTGCAGTTCGCCGCCACCCAGACCTGCTTCTCGATGGTGACCTTTGCCGGGATCTTCGGCTGCTCCCGGATCGGAATACGCGGGTCGCCTATCTCGTGATCCTCGGAAATAACGGCCGTCCCGTAAGCGATACCGCTGCCGTCCTGGATCTCGAAGCCGCCTGCGCCGTTGATGAAGACATTGTCGTTGATCGAGACGCCCCGGCCGATGGAGATGTTCTCCGGGAAGAAGAAGGCCGTACCCGCCCGAATCCAGATCGACTCGATCTTCTTGCAGAAGATCTTCAGCTCCAGGTAGCGAAAAAGTTCCCCGATGGGCGACGGGATAAAGCGCACACAGTCATACAGGAAGATATGCAGAAACGATCTGAGAACGTACCCGTAGCTGTAGCCCCGGTACTTCCGCTTCTTCAGCATATTCCTGAGTTCTTCCATCAACATCGAAAAAGCTCCACGCGGATCCGATCCTTTTCACGAATATAGGAGATCGCTCCGCTGCTTTCAAGACAGGAAGAGAGCCGCCGCCCTGCCCGTCACAAGCCGGCTCCCCGAAGGCATCGCTTCAACAGATTTCGCAAAAAGGCGTTGTGGGGCTCCCCGGCGAGGGACGCCCGCCCCTCCTCGGCCCGATCGGCCGGCAGGACCGATTGGCCGCTCAGCAGCTCAATGATCTCCTCGACGGCGCCGCTGTCGTATTCCGGGTGCCCCTGCATGGAGAGCACGGACGAGCCGACGGCGAAGGCCTCAACTTCCGTCCGATCACTCCAGGCAAGGCGCACGGCCCCCTCCGGCAGGCGTGTGACCACATCCATGTGGCTCACCAGGATCCGGACCGGGTCCGGTGCCTGCCGGAAGGACGCCAGCCCCCTTGCCGCCTCGGTGAGCGTCCATTCTATCAGTCCGATGTCCCAGCCCTTCGGGTTGAGTCCGACATCTCCCCCCAGTGCCAGAGCGATGGCCTGGTGGCCGAAACATACCCCGACCAGCCGAATCGAGCGCTCGTGAATTCCGCGCACCAGGTCGAGAAGCCGCCGGATCCACGGCCTGTCCTCATACGCCGAATAGCGGCTCCCCGTAACCACAAACCCGTCGTACCGGGAGACATTCTCGGGAAAGATCCCGTGTTCCACGTCGTAGACATGCCAGGTCTCCCCCGGCTCCGAGAGCAGGGAGATGAACCGTTCGCCATAGTCGCCCAGCCTCGCTCGGGTCCCGGGGTTGGCCGTCCCCGCTTTCAGGACGGCGAACCGCCGACAGTTCTTCGTCTTCATCTTCTGCTCTGACGCCTCCTCCCCGGCGGGGTTCGCCGACCCATGACGAATGTCAGTCCAGGTAATCGCGGTGGACACGCCAACCGAGGTAAACCCCCAGAAAGCTGCCTGCGCCGCTCACAAGGAAGGCGGTCATGAACCCCTCATGCGCCCCAAGCCACCAGCCCACCCAGCCCAGGAGCGTCATGCCGACGAGAATGCAGAGCCTTTGCATTGCACATCTCCCGTAGCCTGTTTCCCTTCATCATCGGAACAAAGGGCTGAAGAAATAAGGGATCGCCCTCCCGGGACGGTGCCTCAGGGGAAACCGAGGTAGAGGGCCCCGAACCTCTGATGCACGGCCCGCTGAGCCCCTTCGAGCCTCCTGCGCAGCATGGCGGAACCGAATTCCGGGTCCACGTACCGGTTGGCCTCACGAATCGCGGCGGCATAGGCGCTCAAGGCCTCCCGCAAGGCATGGTATCGGAGGCGGTATTCCTCTTTCCCGTCGCCGACCCCCGCCGGCGGCTTCTCGAAGCCGGCCGCGGCCTTCTCCATCCGTGGAATCAACGCCTCCAACTCCGCGTATCTTCCCGCGGCGATGAGGGGCTCGGCCCGGTGGAGGAGCCCGTTGTGGAAATAGATCATCCGGTCTTCCGCGGTGAGCGTGCCGGTCTCTTCGTGGAGCAGGTAGATCTCCGAACGGATGGGGACGGAGAGTTCCAGGGCCTCGCCCGTCTCGTCCAGCCGGAGCCGGGCCTCGGCGAGCAGGAGCATTGCCCGGACCGCCTCCGCCCTCGCCCGCACCCTCTCCGCCCCCTTCGGGATCCGGTCCGCAAGGGCATTCCACTTGGCCTCGGCCGTCTCCAGGGCGGCCAGGGACTTGGCCGCGTCCGGCTTACCCTTGAGGGCCTTGATGTACCGCTTGAAAGAGAGGTCGAAATCGACCATCCGGGGGTGATCGAAGGAGAGGAAAGCGGGTTCCCCGGCCCGCGAGGAGAGCGGGGAGAGGATCACCGCAAGGAACAGGACCCAGGCCCAGGGATCGAGGATCCGGACCCGGGGCCGGCCCGGGCAAAGGGTCCATGGCCTGATCGGGCGGTTTCCGGGGCGGGCGGATCCGCCGGGGCCCGCGGCGGGGAACCGCCGTGGACTGCGGGATCGGCTGTCAGCCGGGTTCGTCGGGCCTTGCCGTCTTGCGGCCGCTTTCATCGCATTCCTCCTTCTTCACAATCTCCACCGGGCACAAGGATGCCCCCGGCTCGTTCTCGCCCATCGGTCGTCTCCCGAAGAGATTCTTTCGAACCATACCACCTCTGCCCACCCCTCCGTCAACGACTCCCTGCCCACCCTGTCGGTTGCCCCTTCCGGGGCCGGTGGGCTAAGATGTTGCGGAAACGATAGAGGGAGGTTTATGAAGCGTATCCTGTTTATCTCCCTTTTCTGGCTCCTCTTGTGCCCCCTGGGTTGCGGTTCGGATCACGGGCCTGATTCGCTGGAGGAGATTTCCACCCCAAACGGGCCTGTCCGCTCGAGCCCTTCCATCCAGGCCGTGCCCAGGGATGAAGCCTGGACGTGGGTGACCGTAGACGGGACCCGGTGCGGTCAGAACCCGGAGGCGACCGGCCTGGTCGTGAATAAGGCCGCTCGAGATCCTGAAGGTCTTCTGATCTTCATGACCGGAGGCGGGGCGTGCTGGAACCAGTTGACCTGCGAGAGCGGCATATTGGCCGGCTATATCGATGGCTTCGGTCCGCCGGACTGGGCGGCAATCGCGGCCTCTGCCGCGGAAGCAGGACACTTCGGCTACTTCGACCGGCACATCGCGGCCAATCCCTTCCGGAACCATGACATGGTTTTCGTCCCCTACTGCACCGGCGACATGCATACAGGGGACACAGTGGCGACATACGCGGACGGTCACCGGATGTTCCATGTGGGCTACAGGAACTACGGCCTCTTCCTGGACAGGATTGTCGAGGCCTTCCCCGAACCCGGCCACGTCATCCTTGCCGGGAGCAGCGCAGGCGGGTACGGGGCCATCTGGAACTATGACCGGACACAGTCCGCCTTCGGGGCCACGCCGGTATACCTGTACGCCGACTCGGCTGTCCCCTTCGGGCCGGACACGATGACCGACCGACTCCAGCAGCTCTGGCTCCAGGCCTGGAAGCACGACCGCAACACGCCGCCGGATTGCGGGAATGCGTGCGGCGACGGTCGTTTCGACAGCGTGTTCCGGTTTGATCTGGAAAGGCATCCGGCGGGCCGGTTCGCCCTGGATTCCAGCGTGGCCGACTCGGTCGTGCGCTCCATGCTCTCCTTCGGGTTTCCGGGCCTGTTGCCGCTCACGATTCCGGAGAGCCGGTTTATGGAAGGCCTGGCCGAGGTGGCCGACGACCTCCGCCAGGTCTCCAATGCCCGCGTTTTTTATGTGGATGGAACCTTCGAGAGGCTGGGCCGGCTCGACTGGGTGAATTACCGCACCTGGCACGTATTCTGGAAAACCATGCCGGGAAATCCCCGGATCCGGGTTTCCGGCGCCCCGAACGCGGATCTTGCCCAATGGCTTGGAGACTTCGTTGAGGGGAACGCCGAATGGGCGGACTTCGTGCCCACGGTTATTTCAAACCAATCCGGAACCTGCAGCAATCTTTTCCCTGCGGCAGCCCCTCTACAAAGGTCAGTCGCGCCCTCGGATCCAGTTCGTTCAATTCCGCCGTGAAATGGACCTCACACCACTGGCTGCAGACAAAGGGCAGGCCATACTTCTTCATCCTCAAGCCGTGTCCACAGTTATCCTTGAACGTCAGCTCGCATTCGTGTTCGTCCAGGAACCGCACGGAAGATGCCTGGCCCATGTTGAAGGCCGCAAACATCATGCCTTTAACAAGCCGTTCCAGCTCGTTTTTCCCCGGCAACGCAAAGGCCTTGACCGCTTTGCCGCCCTGGATGCCCGTCCTCCCGGCGATTTTCAATTGCAGGCCCCAGACGAGATCCGGGTCCACGCCTGCCCGGATCAATTCCCCGGGAAGCTCCCACGCGGTTTGAAAATACAGGGACCGTATGACCGACAAGATCGATTCCGGAGGAATCATCTTCTTCAATTCCCTGAATTCTTCTTGAAAATCCCATTCGCTCATCCTGTCCCCCTCTTCCCGTCAAAAACAGGCCATTCCGCCGGACGGTCGGTTCAGCTCGCAGGCTCCACCCGGCAGGGCACATACCGGTGGAGGGGCGTGGCGGCCAGGCGGTCCCGGTGGGTGCCCTTGGCCAGGCGGTTCACGTTGATCCCGTAGGTTTCGCCTCCGTAGTCGAGGCCGAAGCCATGGGGGATGACCACATGGCCCGCCTTGGCCGTCTCCGTCACCTCGACTTCCACGATCCCGCTGCCGGCTTCGGTCGTCACCCGGGCCATCTGTCCGTCTTCGAGGTCCAGGGCCGAGGCATCCTCCGGATGCATGGCCAGGGTGCAGGCCCGGCGGCCCTCGTTCCAGGCCGGGTCCCTCATCAACGTGTTGGCGTTCATGTCCATGTGCCTGCCCGCCATCAGGATCAGCGGGTACTGCTCATCCCGGCGCAACGCCTCGATCTCGGTCTCCGGCCGGATGCTCCGCACCCAATCGGCCAGCTCCGGGATGTGCACCTGCACCCTGCCGTCCCCGGTCTTCAGGGACTTCAGGTTGTCCGCCGGATCGACCTTGCCGACCCAGAGCCCCTCCGGATGATCCAGAACCGCCTGAAAGATCTCCTCCACCATGTTCGGCCCCGGCTGAAACCCGGCACGGGCCGCGTTCTCGCGAAAGACGGGCGGGGCGGTCTGCAGCAGCCCCCAGAGGGCCGCCAGATGGGTCGAGCCCAGCCGGGGCCCGAGGGTCTTCGCCAGGATGAAGGGGGTCACCGTCGCCGCCTCCGGATGTTCCTGCAGAAGGGCCATCAGGGCGGCGAGAAATTCGGATCGCTCGCCCCCGGCGGCCGCCGTGAGGGAGGCCGGGATCCTGGGCAGCAGGCCGAGCCTCTCGGCCAGGCCGGTATAAACCTCGCCCTCTTCCAGGGGCTCTCCCACCGGGTCGACCACGGGGCGGCGCATCTGGAAATAGACCTCCGGATAGGTCCACGGGAAGAAGGTGCCGTCCCATTTCTCGAACCCGCTCCGCACCGGCAGGACGTAGTGAGACAGGGCGGCCGTTTCGGACATGGCGACCTCGAAGGTCACCAGCAGGTCGAGCCCGGCGAAGGCCTTCTCGTATGCCGTGGTATCCGCGTAAGAGCGAAGCGGATTCGCCCCGCTCACCAGGACCGCCCGCAGCCGGTCCGGGGCGTCCGCCAGGATCTCCTCGGGCATGACGTTCGGCGGGAAGTAGCCCATGATGGCGGGAATGTCCGTGGTGGCGGTGCGCCAGGTCTTCGGATCCCGCTCGTCCGAGTGCGATCCCATGGCCATGATCGTACCGGGGATGACGTTGCCGCCCGGCACCCCGATCCGGCCGCAGACGGCCATCAGGATCAGCTCCAGGTAGGAGGTGACCGTGCTGTGCCGGTTCATGAGGATGCCGAGGTCGGCGTGCATCGAGGACTTCCTCGTCGCGAAGAGACGGGCCACCTCGCGGACCGTTTCATAGTCGAGTTCGCACACCTCGAGGGCGGCCTTCGCGTCGAAATCGGCGAACCAGGAGCGGATGGCCTCGAACCCGCTCACATGGTTCGCGAGGTACTCCCGATTCTCCCACCCTTCCTGCAGGACGATGGCGATCACGGCGCGGGTGAAGAGGGCGTCGGTACCGACCCGTATGGGCAAGTGGATGTCGGCCCGCCGGGCGGTCTCGCTCTTCCGGGGGTCGACGACCACGAGGAGCTTGCCCGGATCGTCCGATATCCGCTTCAGGTGTCTCCGGGCCTGGGGCATCTGGTGACTCATCCATCCGTTCCACCCGATGGCCAGGAGCATGTCGGTCTCACGATCGTCCGGGATGGTGCTGAGGTACTGCTTTCCGAGGCCCCGGCCGTTCACCCAGAACAGGCCGGTCAACTCCTGGGCGATCGGATTGTAGTGGTACCGGGAGCCCATCCCCCGCAGCAGGGCCGCCCCGAAGGCGGCCTCGAAATGGCACCCCTGCCCGCCGCCGCCCATGTAGGCGAAGGCGCGCGGCCCATGTTCGTCCACGATCCGGATCAGCCGGGAGGCGATCTCATCGAGGGCCTGGTCCCAGGAAACCGCCCGGAAGGCATCCCCCACGCGCTTGAGGGGATGGGTGAGCCGCTGCGCGTGGTGCTGGTAGTAGGCTACGTTCATCCCCTTGCGGCACGCATAGCCCCGGCTCCTCGGGTTCTCCCTGTCCGGCCGCACCTTGACGATGCGGCCCGCCTCGACCCTGACCTCCAGCCCGCAGTTCTGCGCACACAGCACACAGCTCGTCTTTTTCCAGTCGCTCACAGCCTGTTCCCTTCCCCGTCTATTTTAGGACCAACCGGTCATTACAAAACATACGGTGGGCCAGGAAGGATGTCAACGGTCCGGGAGCAGCCGGGTCCGGCTGCCTCTTCGCTCGCTGATGCCCTTGTGAATCACGAGCCTTCTGCCCGCCTCCCTTCCGTCGGACACCACCTTTTCGTCCCCCCCGGATATATTTCGTTTTACGTTCACGGTACGCGGGTACCGGCGGGCCACGTATTTCTCCAGAAGAGGGTCCCGCAGCCGGATGACCTCCTTCGCCCTGCTGCCCGGCTTCTTTCGTGCGCTTCCTGAGACGAGCTTCGATCGGAAGCCCTCGATGACGCCCACTGCGTAGTCGCTCTTCCGGCGTCGCCTCCTCCCCTTCCCCTCGTTGTATGCCCCCCACCTCGCCTCGATGAACCGGCATACGAAATCATAGACATAGGAGGCAAGCCTGACGTTCTGCCATGTGCCGCTGATCTCGAGCACCCTCCCCATCTTGCCCTTGTCCAGCACACAGGCGGGGACCCAGATCCCCTGCACGAAATAGAACTCCTGCAGCAGGTCGGCGAGGGCGTATTCCTCACGCGGGTGGCGCAGGGCCGGCCGCCCCAGGAAGACGCTCGCAAAATCCCTGCTTCGATCCTGGTCGAGTACCTGGAGGTTGTGTCGCTCGATCAGCTCATGGGCCTTGGCCATCGAGATCTCGGCCTCGTGGCGATTCGGGCTCTGCGCCAGGGCCAGAAGCTTTCGGACCCGGCGGGCCGTCCTGTCTTCCGCGGCGCAAGGGTCCCGGTCCTTCCGCTCATCCAGGGGCGCATAGCTTCCCGACGCCTTCGGATTGGCCCGCAACAGGCGGCAGGCCTCACGGAAGACAGGGCCGTGGGGGACCTCCCGTCCGGCGCCCAGGACCTCTTCGGCAAGCTGATGGGCCATCTCGTGGTGAAGCACCTCGCGCACCGCATCCCAGGAGTGATGAAGGACGAGGTCCCGGCTCAAGGAGATTTCGCGCCTCTCCCGGGACCAGGCGCCCCAGGTCCTGCGGTAGTCCCGGAGGCTGAACAGGGGGGCACGCATCCGCCGGCTGCGCGCATCGTCCAGGACCCACAGCGCTGTCTCCCATTCAAGGGCAAGACCATGAAGGATGCGGCGCTCGGTCGTTTCCCGGGGGCGGGTATTCTTCATGCGGATCCAGGGAGAGGAATGTGCGGTTCAGGAGCGTACCGGGTTGCGCGTCGCCCGTAAAACTCATATAGTACACTTCCATTCATACCGTTTTCTCACAATCATTCCAAGCCGGGCGTCACCGATTTGAAGCCGCACCCGTCACTGCCCATCACGGCCCGAGCCTTTTCTCGACAGAACCTCTCCGCCCGGCGGGCGAGCCCGTAAGGAAAACAAATGGCAAAGAAGCGCTCGTCACAAAGATCTGTGGGTTGGCCGCAGAAGGCCTACAAGAATCTCGACTTCCTGACCTCGCCCGAGGGACGGATCGTGCGCGTACTGTCCGAGTTCCTGGAACCGGCCTCCCGTTTCGAAAAGAATCACGTCCGCAACACGATCGTGTTTTTCGGATCCGCCCGCACCCTGCCGCGCGCGGAGGCGCGAAAGAACCTGCGAGAACTGGAGAAGCGGGCCGCACAGAAGGAAAGGCCTCCCCGAACCCTCCTCCGGCAATGCGAACGGGCGAGAAGGGATCTCAAGATGTCGCACTATTACGAGGACGCCGTGAAGCTGGCGGAAAAGCTCACCCGCTGGTCGCTGGGTCTTCGAGACAAGAAGAAGCGCTTCCTGATCTGCTCGGGAGGAGGCGGCGGCATCATGGAGGCCGCGAACCGGGGGGCCAGGAAGGCCGGGGGCACCTCGATCGGGCTGAACATCAGCCTCCCGATGGAACAAGTGCCGAACCACTACCAGAGCCGGGACCTGTCGTTCGAGTTTCACTATTTCTTTATCCGGAAGTTCTGGCTCTTCTACCTGGCCAAGGCCCTGGTCGCCTTCCCCGGCGGCTTCGGAACCCTGGACGAGCTGTTCGAGCTGCTCACCCTCGTGCAGACGAAAAAAACGAAGAAGTTCATGCCCATCATCATCTATGGGACCGAATACTGGCGCCGGGTCATCAACTTCGAGGCCCTCGTCGAGGCAGGCACCATCAGCGAGGACGATCTGGGCATCTTCCGGTTCTTCGACGATGTGGATGCCGCCTTCGAATACCTGAAAGAGGCATTGACCGAACATTACGTGCAGGGGGTGCCGGGATGAAAGGAAGAAGTCTGTTCACTGCCTTGACTCTCCTGGCCTGTATCTTTGTGCTCGGGTGTTCCGACGATGACAAAACGAAGGACACCGGGATCTCCGACCGGCCGGTGGAGGCCCTCGGTCAATCGGTGGATGTATACCGCGACGAGTGGGGCATCCCCCATATCTATGCCCGGAACCGGGGAGACATGGTCTTCATGCAGGGCTACGAAATGGCCCGGGACCGCATCTTCCACATGGATCACCTGCGGCGCTTCATCTATGGAACCCAGGCGGAGGTGTACGGCAAGGCGTTCCTGGAAGACGACATGACGAAGCGGATCTTCGGCTTCCGGCGGCTCGCCGAGGCCAACCTGGCCTGGCTGGAAAGGCGATTCCCGGAAAGCATGGTCCTGATCCAGTCCTTCTGCAACGGGGTGAACGCCTACATAGAGGACATGAAGGCGGGCCGGAACGGCGCGGTTCGCCCCCTCGAGTTCGACCGGATCGACCCGGGCTACTGGCCCGCCCCGTGGGAGGCGCGGGACGTGGTCGCCGTGGCCAAGGCGCAAATCTTCCTGCAGAGCTTCCAGGGCGAGCTGGAGATGTTCATCTTCCTGGGCCGGATCCTGATGGCCGACGACTTTGACGAGCTGATGCGGTTTCAGCCCATGCGGCCGACGTACATCCTCGAGCCTTCTCCCACACTGGATTTCGGCGGCGCAACGGCCCGGAGCGCCCGGCTGCAAGAGGCCCGGGACCTGCTGGCCGGCGCGCCCCCGGACGAGACAACGCGCCGGAGGATTGCCGAGGGCCTCAGGATGATGGCGGACCGTCTCGGGCGCGCCTTCGGCGGACCCGACTGGGGCATGACCCAGGGAAGCAACAATTGGGTGGTCGACGACGACCTGACCGACAGCGGCGCGTGCATCCTGTGCAACGACCCGCACATGAACCTGGACTATCCCTCCACCATGGTGTCCACCCACATCGTGGACCTCAGCCGGGATGAAGTCGGGGCGATCGGAAACACCGTCCCCGGGGCGCCGCTGGTCCTGATCGGCCACACCGCCAGGGTGGCCTGGGGCCTGACGAACGGATTCGGCGACGTGACCGACCTGTACCGGGAAAAGCTGTCGCGGGACAGGAAGAGCGTGCTGTTCAGGGACAAGTGGGTTCCCCTCGACATCTACCCGGAGAAGATCCTCGTCCGCGCCGAGGGCGGGGGCCTGGATGACACGTCCGAGGTCACCCGGACGGTACGGTGGGTGCCCCATCACGGGCCGATCCTGATCGACCTTCTGCCCGAGGATATCGCGTCTCTCATGGAGTTCTTCGGGCTGGTCTACTCGGCCCGCTGGCCCGGTTTCTCAGAGCAGACCACGGACCTTTTGGCCCTGAGGGGCGTTTTCGAGGCCGGAACCGTCCAGGAGGCCATGGAGGCGCTGCGGTACTTCAACAGCGGGGTGATGAACTGGGTGTTTGCCGACTCCTCCGGGAACATCGGCCACATGACCGCGGGGCCCTACCCGATCCGGGCCGACAGCGTCAAGGCCTTCCCGCCCTATCTCCCCCTGCCCGGCAACGGCGCCCATGAATGGCAGGGATTCCTTCCCTTGTCGGCCCAGCCCCAAACCCTGAATCCGCCCAAGGGCTATGTGGTCACCGCGAACAACACGATCAGCGACCAGACCCTGGACAACGATCCGCTGAACGACGATGCCTATTACGGGCATTTTTTCGACCTGGGCACCAGGGCCTGGCGAATCACGCAGCGGATCGAGGCGATGAAGGCGGACGGGCCGATCCGGCTGGAGGACCTGATCGAACTGCAGACGGACGATTACGCGGTGCTGGCAGATGACCTGCTTCCCCGCCTTTTTGAAAACCGGGACCGAATCTGCGGACAACCGGATTCCCCCTCCTGCCGAGCCCTCGAAATCCTCGAGTCCTGGAACAAGCGTTTCGACCTGGACAGCCCGGCCTCGACCCTGTTCAGCGTCTGGTACACACACCTGGCATACAATACGATTCACGACGACATCCCTTCCCTGTTTCTCGGGCTCACCGCCCCTTTCCTCTCGCAGCTCGTGGGGCGCGACCTGAGCGCCTGGCTGGCCGGGCGAGGGCCGCACAACGGGAAGGACTACTTCGATGACGTCAAGACCCCGAACCGGGTGGAGACGGCGGACGACCAGATGGTCGCCTCCCTGGAAGGGGCCGTGGGGCAGCTCGCCGCCTTCTTCGGACCGGACCGCCCGATGGAATCCTGGCGGTGGGGAGCGGTGCACCGGAAGAAATTCACGCACGCGGTCTGGGACGACCTGAGCCAGGGCTATTTCGAGAACGACGGCGGGCAGCACAGTGTGGACCCGGCGGAATACCCGATCGTCACTGCCGACGGCGAAATACAGACCCTGCCATACAACCAGGGGGACGGACCGGCCTTTCGGTTCTGCGTGGAGATGAAAGAGGGCGAGTGGAGGACCTATAACGTCCTCGCCGGAGGACAGAGCGGGCACGCCGGGGACGCGCACTTCGCGGACCAGCTCCCGCTCTGGCTCGCCAATCGAAACCACCCGCTCTGGGTACTCCGGAAGGACGTGGAGGCCCATGCGGAGAGCCACCGGGCCTACCCGCCCGGATTCCCGGAAACGGTCCTGCCCTGATAGGAGGTTCTCATGAAAACACGGAAGACCAAGATCGTCTGTACCATCGGCCCGGCCAGCGCTTCCCGGGACATGCTCAAAAGGCTCATCCTCGCCGGGATGAACGTGGCGCGACTGAACTTCTCACACGGAACGCACGAAGAGCACAAGAAGGTTCTCCTCGCGATCCGCTCCCTGTCGGAAAGGCTCGCGAGGCCCGTGGCCGTCCTCCAGGACCTGCAGGGCCCGAAGATCCGGACGGGACGCTTCGAGGGAGGATCCGTGGTTCTGGGGGCCCGGGAGGAGTGGATCGTAACCCCCGGCAAGGTCCTCGGAAAGCAGGGGATCATCCCGGTGAGCTACCGGCGGATCGCGGAAGAATTGACCCGGGGCCAACGGATCCTGCTCGCGGACGGCGAAATGGAACTCGAGGTGCTATCCAGGAAGGGGTCGGACCTGCTCTGCCGGGTCATCACGGGAGGCACCCTGGGCGAGCACAAGGGGGTCAACCTTCCCGGCGTGAAAACCGCCCTGCCGAGCCTGACCAGGAAGGACCGGGAAGACCTCGAATTCGGAATCGAGATGGGGGTCGACTACATGGCCCTCTCCTTCGTCCGGAGCGGGAAGGATGTCCGCGCATTGAAGAAGAGGCTGAAGGCCCGGGGCACGGACATACCGGTCATCTCGAAGATCGAAAAGCCGCAGGCCCTTGAAGATCTCGAGGCGATCCTGGACGCCTCCGACGGCGTCATGGTCGCCCGTGGGGATCTGGGCGTCGAGCTTTCGCCGGAGAAGGTACCCATGGCCCAGAAACGGATCATCCGGATGGCGAACGAACGAAACAAATGGGTCATCACGGCCACGCAGATGCTCGAGTCCATGACCGAGCACGCACGGCCCACCCGGGCCGAGACCTCGGACGTGGCCAACGCCATCCTCGACGGAACCGATGCGATCATGCTCTCGGAGGAGACCTCCGTGGGCCGGTATCCGCTCGGTGCCGTCCGGATGATGGACCGGATCGCCCGGGAGACCGAGAAGGCCTTCCCGTCGGGCGTCCACACGGCCCCTTCCCGGTACAAGCCGGCCACCGGGATGCCGGATGCGATCAGCCTCGCGGCGTGTACCGCCGCGGACAGCCTCGGGCTCACGGCGATCTGCGCCTTCACCCAGTCCGGCTTTACCGCCGGCCTGGTCTCCAAGCACAGGCCTTCGGTGCCCATCATCGCCTTCACGCACGATCCCGCGGTGCAAAGGCGGCTCTGCCTGTACTGGGGGGTCATCGCAAGGATCCTGCCGCTCAAGAAGCACACGGAGGCCATGATACAAGCCATGGAGGAACAGCTCCTTCGGGAACGGCTGGTGAAGAAAGGGGGACAGGTCGCTGTCGTGGCCGGGATCCCGCTGGGGATCGGAGGCATCGCCAACCTGTTGAAGCTGCACACCATCGGCGAACAGGGCTGAAAGGAGCCCGGCCATGCGGGATTGACAGGCCGTCAGAGGGCATGAATAATGCGAGCGTCACCATGCGAGGAAACCCGAGATGAAAAGACGAACACGCTGGGTTTGGGGGGTGATCGCAGCGCTCCTGCTGCTCCCGGCCGGGGCCTCCGGCGAGGGCTACGGATTCTACGGGTGGGGGCGGGGATGGCCTTCGATCGGGGTGCCCGATGCCGTGAAAGACATCGCGCCCGAGTTCAAGGGCCTGGATATCGACCTCATGCACGACCACTTCACCTTCGGGTATCTATACGACAGCGCATCGACTCCGGAAGACCGCTTCGGCTGGCGGTTCAACTTCGGGGTGGACATTGCGGTCACCCATTTTGACGGCATGAGCGGCGCCCCGGACCTGGGCGGAATCGGTGTCGGGTTCGATGACATGGCTTCCAACCTGTACGACGCGACCGGATACGGCTTCGCCGCCAAATATGCCTATGGGTTCGGCATCGTCCGAACCGACAGGATGCGGGTCTGGGTGGGGCCTTCCGTACGCCTCAACGTCGACTACGTCGACCAGAAATCCGAATCGTTCCAACAGGAGGCCCTCTCGGTCGACATGGACCCCTGGGGAATCATCATGTCCGTGGGGGGCGGGATCGAGGGCGGAATTCGCTACGACATCGCTTCCGATGTGTCCCTGGATTTCAGCACCGGCTTCCATTACAACTTTTTCGGGTATTACGAGGACATGAACCTCAAGGTCAACGGAGAGTCGGTGGGGTCGGACAACTCGTTCTTCACCGGAACGGAGCCCTTCGTATTCGTCGAGATCGCCCTTCGATTCGATTTCAGCGGGAACACCAACGCTCCGTGACGCGACGGCCTGCGAGCAGGGGTTTCGCCCTTCACTGTTCCGTTTGTTCTTCTTGAAAAAACCCGGAAAAGGGTGTAGCTTGGGTAAGTAACACTAACCCTAAGCATCCGTGTGCCGACTCCCTCGTTCCTCGATAACCTATTCCATTTGTTACAGTGCTTTCAAATAGAAATATCCCTGCAATACAAAACCAACCGAGCGGAGGGTAGAGATGTCGAACGTCTGGGAAAGTGTGGAACCACGGGTCTACGAGAGCCAGATCAAGGTGCCCTATGCCTGGCAGGCGGGCGAGACCGCCAGTCGTTTCCTGCTCACCTTGAAAAACGAGAAGAAATTCCTGGGCAAGAAATGTCCCAAGTGCGCCAAGGTGCTCATGCCTCCCCGGAAGGTCTGCCCGTACTGCTTCGTGGAGACCGGAGACTGGGTGGACGTCTCCGACGAGGGAGTCATAGAAACCTTCACGGTCGCGAGGCGGGATACGGGCATCATGCCGCTGAAACCGCCCTTTGTGTATGCCGTGATCAGGCTCGACGGCGCGGACACGGGACTGGTTCACCTCCTGGGCGAGATCGAGCCCGGCGCGGTCCGCGCGGGCATGCGGGTGAAGGCCGTCTTCGCCGAAGAGCGAACGGGCAAGATTCTGGATGTCGAGCACTTCAAGCCGGTTTGAGTCCCCCGGGGAATCGCCGGAACCGCTTCACGCCATCGACCAACGAACGAACAGTGAGGTGCCAAATGGAAAGAGCCGCTATCGTCGGCATCGGGCAGACCAAGGCAGCAGGCCGGTTCAAGGAGTTCAATTACCCTGAGCTGGTGTATCCCGCCGTCGTCGCCGCCCTGGAGGATGCCGGCATCACGATCGACGACATCGACAACGTCATCACGACCTCGAACGATTTCTGGGACGGCCGCACCATCGCCTCCATGGCCACAGGAGATGTGAGCGGCTGCTGGGACCGGAACATCTCCTGTGTCGAGGGAGACGGAGCGTTCGGGGCGTTTTACGGGATGTGCCGCTGCCTGTCCGGACACTACGGTACGACCCTGGTCACTGCCTACTCAAAGGGCTCGGAGAGCATCTCCGCCTACATCACGAATGCCGCCTTCGACCCGATCTATGTGCGCAGCCTCGGCCTCGACATGGTTTCCGCCTGTGCGCTGCAAGCCCGGAGGTACATGGACCGACACAACATCTCCGAGGAACAATGCGCGGTCGTAAGCTCGAAGAACCATCGAAACGCTTTGGGCAACCCGAACGCGCACCTGCATCTGGACCTGTCGGTCGAGGATGTGATGGGCTCCCGGATGATCTGCGATCCCCTGAAGCTCTACGACTGCTCTCCCGTTTCGGACGGAGCCGTGGCGGTCGTCATTGCCAACGAAGACAGAGCCAGGAAGATCGGCGGGAAGCCGGCATGGATCAAGGGCGTTTCCTTCTGCATGGACAACTATCTCCTGGGCGACCGCGATCTGGCCGAATACTCCGCCCTGGAAAAAGCGGCGAAAAAGGCCTATGCCGCGGCGGGCATCTCGGACCCCCGCAAGGAGATCGATGTGGCCGAGGTCTACGACGCGTTTTCGTATCAGGAGCTCATGTGGACCGAGGGCCTCGGGCTGTGCGAGCAGGGAGGAGGCGGAAAGCTTGCCGAATCCGGGGCCACCGGGAAAACGGGCGATATCCCGGTCAACCCTTCCGGCGGGCTCCTGGCATCTCATCCGGTGATCGCTGCGGGACTCATCCGGATCGCGGAGGCGGTCCGCCAGATACGTGGGGAGGCGGGAGACATGCAGGTGGACAAGGACGTGCGGACGGCCCTGGCGCACGGCGTCAACGGGGTCGCCGGCCAGTCGCACTGCGTCTGGATCCTCGGGAAAGAATAGGGGGTGACGATATGGCAAGAAGAGCGGCAATCGTAGCAACTGGTCAAACCCACCACCGTTCGATTCGGCGGGACGTGAACGGTCAGGAGATCATCAACGAGGCGGTGACCCGCTGTCTGGAGGACGGGGAACTCACGATCGACGACATCGATGCCGTGGTCATCGGAAACATGGACCACTTCGAAGGGATCAACTATGTGGACTGCTGGAGCGTGGACGGGTCCGGCGGGTTCATGAAGCCCACCATGAAGCTTACAACGGGCGGAACCACCGGAAGCACCCTGGCGATCGCGGGATACCACATGGTCGCCTCGGGCGCCTTTGACAAGGTGCTCGTCATCGGTTGGGAGAAGAACTCCGAGTCCGATACCACGGGCGCCATCAACACCGCCTTCGACCCGATCTGGGACCGGCCCTTTTTCGCGGGGGCCATCGCCGGCCTGGCCGTTACGGCACAGTCCTATATGGACATGTACGGGGCCACGCCCAAGGACGCCGCCCGCGTTTCGGTGAGGGACCGGCGCCACGCCTGCCTGAATCCGCACGCACACCTGCGCAAGGAGGTCACCATCGAAGAGGTGCTCGCTTCCCCCATGCTGGCGGACCCGGTCTGCCTGCTGGACATGTGTCCGAGAACGGACGGCGCCTGCGCCGTTGTCTATGCCGCCGAGGGAATCGCCGAAAAGCTCTGCCCTCAGCCGGCCTGGGTGCTCGGCGTGGCAAGCCGCCACATGTACAGCTATGTAAGTGATGCCGACTTTTCCGGAGGCGCCCTGTTCTCCATGGCACGGGCCTCTCAGGAGCTTTACAGAAAGGTGGGCATCAAGGAGCCGCTCAAGGAAATCGACGTGATCGAGCTGTACCAGCCCTTTTCCTGGGCGGGCCTGATCTGGATCGAGGACATGGGGCTCGCCAAGAAGGGGGAAGGCCCCCGGCTGGTCTGGGACGGCGTGACCGATCTGGGAGGGGCGCTTCCGATCAACCCGTCAGGGGGTGTGATCTCCACGAACTGCATCGGCGCTACCGCCCTGATCCGGTCCGCGGAGATCGCCCTGCAGATCCAGGGGAAGGCCGGGGACAGGCAGGTGCCGGACGTGAACCTGGGGGTCGCGACCGGGTTTGGAGGCTGCCTGTGGACGGATACGCTGGCTTACGGAAAGAAGAAGCCTGAATAGAGGAGGGGTGGACCATGAGCCCGACGGAAAAGAAAAGCTCAAAGGAACAAGAGCTTCAAAAAGAAGATCTCCTGACCATTCACTCGGCAAAGGAGGCGGTACAGCCGTTCCTGTACAGTGTCGGTCGTTACGGGAGCCGATTCCTGGAGGAGATGCAGAAGAACAAGCGGTTTGTCGGGATCCGCTGCCCGAAATGCGGCAAGGTCTACGTTCCGCCCCGCGAGGTTTGCGCGCCGTGCTTCACCAAGATGGAGGAAGAGGTCGAGGTAGGCCCGCGCGCCACCCTGGAAACCTACACCATCATCCGGTTCCCTTACATCGATCCCGAGACCGGGGACCTGAGGCCTGTTCCTTTCGGATACGGTTTCTTCCAGTTCGAAGGGGCGGACACCGTGTTTCAGCATTATTTCCCGATCGACGACGAGTCCAAGATCAGGATCGGACTCAAATTCGAACCCGTCTGGAGGGAAAAACGCATTGGCTCGGTTCGGGATATCGAGCAGTTCATTCTCGTCGAGGATTGAGGGAGGACCGGCTTGGCGCTCGTCCGGTATCTGAATCCGGAACACATCTACATCCGCTGTCCCCTCGACTCGAAGGAGGCGGCCCTGGAGTGGCTTGCCCTGGCGGTCGCCCAAAGCGGTATCGGCATCCCGCAGGAGACCCTTCGGGACAAGCTTTTCGAGCGGGAGGAGACGATGAGTACCGGCATCGGAAACGCCGTCGGGGTTCCCCACACCCTCGTCCCGGGGATCAAGGGCCTGCACGTCTACGTCGCCACCCTCAAGCAACCGATCCCCTTCGACTCCGTGGACGGCAAGCCGGTCGTGGTGCTCATCGGTCTGTTCGGCGATCCGGACACGCCCGGGCTTTCCCTCGGCGCCCTGGCCACCCTCGGGCGCATCCTGCGGGATGAGCGTTTCGTCGACGCCCTCTGGAAGGCATCCACGAAGGAACAGGTCTACCGGCTCCTGCGTGAAAGAGAAGGCAAGAGGGAGTCGTAGGCGGCATGTGGGCCCTCGTATACATCCTGAATGAAGACCGGTATCTCACGGAAGTGCTCGAGGCGCTCCTGGAGATCGGCGTTCCCGGGGCATCCATCCTGGATAGCGTCGGCATGTTGCAGTTCCTGAGCCAGGAAATACCGATCTTCGCCGGGTTTCGTTCCATCTTGAAGGGATCGAAGCCTTACAACAAGATCATCCTCTCCGTAATCAGGGACCAAGAGTTGCTCCAACAGGCCCTGGCCACCATCGATCTGACCGTGGGGGGGATCGAGAACGGGAAACGAGGGATTCTTTTCACGTTGCCTGTGGAACATCTCATCGGTCCGGGACCGGAGACGTTGGGGGATTGAGAACCCCTCCCGGCGAGTCCATTCGTGTGCCTCGAGAGGTGGCGGTTTGAAGACGATAGCAGGCATCCTGTTCCTCGCCATCCTCGCCCTCGCGGGCCATCGGAAGAGCTTTGTGAAGCTCCTCCCTTCCCGGGCCGGGAGGTTTTTCTTCCTGACCGGAACGGAGTTCCTCCTGGTGGGCTATCTGCTGGGCGACTCCTTTCTCGGCGTTCTGGACCCCGCCACCCTCGAGCGGGCGCGCCCTTTCCTGATCGTCGGACTCGGGTGGATCGGGCTGCTCGCAGGCATTCAGCTGGAGGGGAAGGCCCTCCGGATGTTCGGACGAGCGAGCTATCTCTGGATCCTCCTGTACGGATGCTTCCTCCTCCTGTTCGTGTCGGCAGGGCTCCACGCCCTGCTGCGTGTCTGGTTTCCGGCCGATCCGCATCTCGGCCTCGCCGTTTCCGTGCTCGCCGTGACGGCCCTCTGTACCGGCCAAACGTCGATGGCGCTCTGGATGCAGCAGGCATCGAAACAGAAGCGTCCCCTGGGCATCGTGCTGCAGTTCGTCGCCAGCATCAACGACGTAATCGCCATCGTTCTTTTCGGCGTTCTCATCGGGTTCCACCAGCCCGCCGGGGGGGGATTCGGCCTTTCGCTCCCGCCTCTCGAAAAACTGGCCTTCAGCCTCCTGCTCGGGACCCTCATGGGGCTCCTGCTGCTGATGCTCTTTCGGGCTCGCCTCGGGGAGGCGGACAAGGTCCTGATCGTCATCGGGCTGGTCCTGTTCGGAGGCGGCGCGGCCTACCTGCTCGGCGTCTCACCGCTTCTCATCCACCTCATCGCCGGGGCGGTTCTGGCCAATTTCAGCCTGAAAAGCGATGAGACCTTCCATCTGCTGATGCGCATCGAGCGGCCCCTGTATCTGATCTTCCTGATGATCGCGGGCGCCTATCTCAGGATCGGCGCCCCTCTTGCCGTCCTGCTTGCCCTGGCCTACGTCGCGATACGCGCCCTTTCGCAGGGCGCCGCCGGGGCGATGTTCCTCGGACGGGTCTTCCGCGACCCGGCGTACCCGCGCGCTCATGCGCTCGGCTGGGGCCTCACCTCCCAGGCGGGCATCGGGGCGGCACTGGCCGTTCACTTTCATCTGTGGATTGCAGGGCCTTCGCCTCCGCTCCTGTTGAACATGACCTTTTCCGTGCTGCTCCTTGCCATCCTTTTCAACGAAGTGCTCAGCCCCTTCGGGCTGGCCTATGTCACGAAAGAAACATGACCCATCTGTTCGTATTGTCCGTTCTGGTGCTGCTGCAGGGACTTCTCTTGAAGGCCTTTCCGCACGCCTTCTCGCTCACGGAAGTACAGCTCACCTTGAACTTCGGCTTTCTGCTGCTTGCCGCGTACCTCTTCGGCGAGTGGACGGCGAGGATCCGATTGCCGAGGCTTACCGGATACCTTTTCGCCGGCATCCTCCTCGGGCCCGATGTCCTGGGATACTTCTCTCCCGAGTCGGTGGCGTCCCTCCGTTTCATCGACGAACTCGCCCTGGCCTTTATCGCCCTTTCGGCGGGCCTCGAACTCCGCACACAGAATCTGAAACGGCAGTGGAGGCTCCTGTCCGGCCTGATCGTCGTCGTGCCGTTAACGGTCTTCTGTGCGATCTTCGCCTTTCTCTATTTCGCCCTTCCCCGCGTCGGGTCTCTGCCGGCCCTGCCGGCGGCGCAAAAGATCGTCCTGGCGGCGCTGCTCGGCACGCTGGCGATCGCACGCTCTCCGTCGTCGACCCTGGCGGTCATCAAGGAGTGCAGGGCGGCAGGGGACTTCTCCGAGTCCGTACTGTGCGTGACGGTGGTCATGGACATCCTGGTCATCATGCTCTTTTCCCTGTTTCTCGCCCTGGCGGGCGCCGCCGAAGCCGGCGTGCCCGCCCACACCGGCGGCCTCTGGCTCCGGATACCCGCCGAGTTCTTCCTTTCTCTTCTGCTCGGCCTCTTCCTGGCGTGGTTCATGAGCGGCTACGTCACGGTGATCCGCAGGGAGGGAATCTTTTTCCTGTTGTGCGTCGCCTTCCTGGTCACGAGGCTCTCGCAGGCCCTGTCCGAGCAGTCCGCGATCATGGCCGGCCTCCCCCTGCACCTGGAGCCGCTTCTGATCTGCATGAGCGCGGGCTTCTTTCTCCGGAACCTTTTCGGAAAGGGAGCCTTCTACGAGACAACCATCAACCGCTCCTTCCTGCCGATCTTTGTCGTCTTCTTCGCCCTGGCCGGCACGGATCTCGATCTGGATGCCCTCAGGGCGATGTGGAAGGTGGCGATACTCTATGCGGGCATTCGGATCGCAGGCGTCTTCATCGCGTGTCATTCCGTGCTCGCGCTTCTCCGGGCCCCCTTCAAGACGCGCAATCTCTACGGCATGAGCTTCATTACCCAGGCGGGCGTCTCGATCGGCCTGGCCGGCCTCATTCCCCGGCGGTTTCCGGAAGGGGGCGAGATCCTGTTCACCCTTCTGCTCGCGGTCATTGTGATCAATCAGATCATCGGCCCCATCGCGTTCAAGTTCGCTCTCGAGCAGAGCGGGGAGGCAAGGGGGACGGCACAGAAGCTTCCAGGCGGAGGGCGTTGATGAAGCGAATTCCGGCGGCCTCCGCGGACGGCGTGGCGCGGGCAGACAAGAGACAGTGGCACCGGGTCTGGCCCTGGGCCCTCGGGTTGGTGGTGCTGTTGACCCTGGGCATACGCTATGCGGAGCCTGTGCGGGACGGGGATCTCTGGTGGCAGATGGCGTATGGGCGCTACCTGATCGAGCATCGGACCCTCATCCCGGACCACACCGCATTCACCTGGACGCCCGCCGAGAATGCCGCCGTCTATTGCGCATGGCTTTCCGAGATCTTCCTGTATCTCCTCCACGCGGCGGGAGGCCTTCCCGCCCTGTTTGCCTTCCGGTATGCATGCCTCTTGATCTTTGTGCTGGCCGTCTACCTCCTGGCCCGGCGGCTCGGGGTTGCCGGACATCCCCTGACGTGGTTGATCTGCCTGCTCGGCGTGCTCATGTCGCAGAACGCGGCCTACATCAAGCCGGAGATCTTTTCCTATGTATTCATGACCCTTACCGTGCTCGCCTGGCTGCGGATCAAAGGGGGCGGAAACAGGGCCCGGCGTACCTGCTGGCTCTTGCCCGCTCTCATGCTCCTGTGGGTCAACAGCCACGGCGGCTTCATTTTCGGTGCGGTCTTTTTCCTCGTGATGGGGATCGGGGAGGCGCTGAACCTGCTTTTCACGCCCGAAGCGGCCATCCCGGCCGCCGTGCGGCCCCCGTTCTTCTCCGCCCTTGTCCTGAGCGGCCTCGCGATATTCGTAACCCCCTATGGCTGGCGATATCCCGCCCATCTCGTCTCCTCCCTGCTCGTCCATACACAGGAAGGATACTTCAAGGTCATCGAGGCCTATATGTCCACGCTGGACCCGCGGGCGGCACACTTTCATTACGCGAGCTACCTGGCCGCGGCCGGTCTGATCCTGCTGAGCCTGATGGCGCACAGGACGAAACATCCGCGTCCCGACTACGCGATCCTCCTGACCAACCTGGCCTTCGCCTTCCTGTTCACCCGCTTCCTGCGGGCGACCTATTACTGGGCGCCGGTCTTTTCCCTGAGCGCGGTCCATCTCCTGGCTCGCAGGCCTCGGGGATTCCGGCCGGACGGCCGCCTCCCGGCCTCCGCCCTGGGCGGTTTGATCCTTCTGGCGTGCGTCTTTTTCGGAGCCCGCGCATGCTTCGACGCCGTCTGCAAACCCTACGGTTCGAGATGGTGCGGCTTCGGTATCTCCTACCAGAATCCGGTGGAAGCGGCGGACTTCATCCGGAGCCACCTCCCCCGCTACCGGCTGGGAAACGATTACGGCAGCGGGGGCTACCTGCTCTGGGCGCTGTGGCCTGAAGAGAAGGTGATGATCGATCCCCGCCAGTTTCCGTTCAAGGCGTGGCTCGACCGGTACGGGGCCTTTCATTCGGGGGTCAGGGTCCGGGCCTTCTTGCGGGACTTCCCCTTTCAGGTCTGCTGTGTACGCTATGAGTGCCGGGGCCTGATCGGCTGGTTTCTGCACGCCCCGGACTGGAAGCTCGCTTTCTACGGCCCCGCGGCCGCGGTCTTTGCCCGCAAGGATGTGACCCTGCCGCGGGGCGTTCCTCGCAGGGGACGGGGCCTGGAAAAAGTCCGGAATATCACACAGGCCCTGTTCGTTTTCGACTTCGCTGCAAGGATCCGGGACTGGCGGAGCGCCCGCAGGATACTGGCGGGCATGCGGGAACGATTCAAATGCCCGAATCAGCGAACCAGGGTTCAGGATGCTTCCGCCTGGCTGGACAGGCGGCTCGGGCCGCCGCATCTCCAACGGGACGGAAAAGACTGACAGGCGAACGGATGGGAAAATGTGTAGCGATCGTTCAATCATGCTATATCCCATGGAAGGGATATTTCGACCTCATCAACAAAGTAGACGAGTTTATCCTCTACGATGATGTCCAATACTCTCCGCGCGGATGGCGGAACCGAAATCGGATCAAGACGCCGGGGGGCGCCGTCTGGTTGACCATCCCCGTGAAGACGAAAGGCCGGTACGGTCAGGAGATCCGGGACGTCGTGGTGAGCGACAGGAGGTGGCCCGTCAGGCACTGGAAGTCCCTTTGCAGGAATTATGCGCGGGCCCCCCATTTCGAGCCCTTGCGCCCCCTGCTGCAAAGCCTGTACTCGGAATGCGAAGAGGAAACGCACCTGAGCAGGATCAACGCTCTCTTCCTGCGGGCCATCGCCGACCTGCTCGGCATACGAACACGGTTGAGCTGGTCCATGGACTACGGGCCGGCGGTGGAGGGGAAGACCGGGCGCCTGGTCCACCTCTGCCTGCAGGCCGGAGCTACGGAGTATCTTTCCGGCCCCGCGGCAAAGGCCTACCTGGACGAAGGCCTGTTCCGGGAGCAGGGGATCCGCGTGAACTGGATGGACTACGGAGGATATCCGGAATATGATCAGCTCTTCTCTCCCCCTTTCATCCATGAGGTGAGCATCCTCGATCTGATCCTGAACAAGGGGCCGGAAGGGGCGAAGGAGTGCATGTTGAGTTTTCCATCCCCCTCGAGGGGCCGGGAAGGAGGCGCTCGGGCATGAAGAAAGATCTGATCATCAATTTCACGCCCACGGGCATGATCCCGACCAAGGAGACGACATCCAAGGTGCCGGTTACGCCCGAAGAAATCGTCGAGCAGGTGAACGAGGTCGCGGAGATGGGCGTGAACATGGTTCACCTTCATGCCCGGGACCCGGCAACCGGCCTTCCGACCTACAAGAAAGAGGTGTACGCCGCGATCATCAGCGGCATTCGTTCCAGCCACAAGGACCTGGTGATCAGCGTTTCGACGAGCGGCAGGAATTTCTTCGAGTTCGAGCAGCGCTCCGAGGCCCTGGACCTGGCGGGCGGGTTGAAGCCGGATTTCGGAAGCCTGACGCTCAGTTCGCTCAATTTCAACAAGCAGGCGAGCGTGAACAGCCCGGAGATGATTCAGGCCCTGGCCAGGAAGATGATGGACAAGGGCATCCGACCGGAGCTGGAAGTTTTCGATCTCGGGATGATCAATTATGCGAAGTACCTGATCCGGAAGGGATGGCTCAAACCGCCCTATTATTTCAATTTGATTTTGGGGAACATCGCGTGTGCGCAGGCCAACATGCTTTCTCTGGGCCTTATGATCAATGATCTGCCGGAAGGCGCGATCTGGTCCGTAGGGGGTGTGGGCGATTCGCAGCTGCGAATGAACGCCATGGCCATCGTCGCGGGCGGCGGTGTACGGGTGGGGCTGGAAGACAACATATGGTACGATGAAGATCGGACGCGGCCGGCTTCCAACCGGGATCTCATCGAACGGGTGCTCGACATCGCGAAAGCCATGGGGAGGCGGCCCGCCGGCATAAGAACGACAAGAGAACGCCTGGGGTTGGCATCGTGAGCGAAGCGCTCTATTCCATCGTTGTACCGGTTTACAAGAGCGAACGGTCCTTGCGGGAACTCTATGAACGCATCGACAAGGCGCTGGAAGGCGTGCGGGGCGATTACGAGCTGATCCTCGTGGAGGACGGGGGCGGGGACTCGAGCTGGGAGGTCATGCAATCGCTGCGTGAGCAGGACAAGCGGGTGAAAATCGTCAGGCTCACGAGAAATTTCGGGCAGCACAACGCCCTCATGTGCGGCTTTTCTTTCGCTTCCGGAGAGTATGTCGTCACGATCGATGATGACCTTCAGAACCCGCCCGAGGAGATCCCGAGATTGATCGAGGAGATTCGCCGGACAGGGCTCGACATGGTCTGCGGAACACCGGCAACCAGGAAACAGTCCCGGGTGAGAAATGCGGGGAGCTTTGCGTACCGCCGACTCGTTTCCATGATGTTCAAGCAGGATCCGGTGTTTCAAATGAGCAATTTCCGGATCATTCGGCGGGCCGTGATCGAAAACCTCCTCCACATGCGCACACCGAACCCCGCGGTGGGCCTGCTGATCCTGCAAATAACGGACAAGATCGGAAACATCACCGTAGAGCATCTCCCGCGCCCCCACGGAAGAACGACCTACACGGCGGGAAAGCTCGCCCGGCACTTCCTTCACGGCGTGCTGTATCACAGCACCCTTCCCCTGAAAGGGGTGTTTTTCATGGGGCTTCTGAGCATGTTCATCGCCTTCGCCCTCGGCGGATATTACTTGACGCTCTTCTTCCTGGGGCGCATCACCGTGCCCGGGTGGATGACCCTTGTTCTTCTCCTCCTGTTCTTTTCGGGGGCCGTCATGTTTTCGCTCGGCATCATCGGAGAGTATCTTCTGCGCATCATTCAGGAGGTGAACCAGGCGCCGCAGTACCTGATCCGGGAAAAAGATGTCTAGCATCGCGGCTTGGAAAGATCGCTATGTTTCACAGGAAGCTTGCCGTTCCGTGCAGTCCGGGATCCCGTCTCCGATTTGCTTGGGCTCCGTCTCTCCCTCCCCCGAAGTCGCCCGGCGCAAATCTCCGACGGCACCCCGGACTGCACGGAATCACTCGAGTACCGCATGGAACCACAGCGATCTTTCCAAGCCGATTCAGCCGCAGATGGGACTTTTGGGGCGGCCTCGTAAAGCAGGGAACGTATGCAGAAGATTGCCATGGTGGGGTCGGGCGAGCTGAGTGATCGCCTGATCTACTATTTTGAAGAGACCGGATTCGCGAGCATCGTCGGCATGTTCGACGATTTCGAGGCAGCGGGCGCGCTCAAGCATGACAGGCCCGTCCTCGGCGGGGCGAAAGACATCCCGGCGGCGTTCGGGAAAGGGGCCTTCGACGCCGTGGCGATCGCTGTCGGATACAAACAGAGGAAATTCCGCAGGGAGATCTATGCGGCCCTGAAGGAACGGGGCGTTCCGATCGCCACATTCGTACACCCAAGCTCGTACGTGGAGAAGTCCGCCCTTCTCAAGGAGGGATCGATCGTGCTGGTCGACTGCACGATCGACATGCATGCCCGTGTCGGGGAGAACGTGCTCCTGTCTTCCCGGTGCTTCGTCTCGCATCATGTGACGATCGGGGCCCATACATTCTGCGCACCGGCCGTAAACCTTGCCGGACATACCGAAATCGGTCCGTGTTGTTTTCTCGGCATCAACACGACCTGCATCGACGGGGTCCGCGTCGGCATGAACGTGCAGACCGCCGCGGGATCCGTCGTTACGAAAGACGTGCCGGACCATGCGCTGATCGCCGGTGTTCCGGCCGTCGTCAAGAAGACGCTGTCCTTCGACGACTGAAATCCGCGTATCGAGGAGACCGGGAGGACACCCTGAAAAAGAACGAAACGAGGATCCCCTTCAACAAACCGTTCCTGGTCGGCAAGGAGCTGCACTATATCGCCCAGGCGGTCATGGCCTCCTCGCACCTCGCCGGGGACGGCCCCTTTTCGAAGCAATGCCAGGCATGGCTGGAGCGAACCCTGGGCTGCGCCAGGGCCTTGCTGACCCATTCATGCACGGCCGCGCTCGAAATGGCCGCCATCCTCTGCGACATCCAGCCCGGCGATGAAGTCATCGTGCCTTCTTTCACCTTCGTCTCCACGGCCAACGCCTTCGTGTTGCGCGGGGCGTGTCCCGTTTTCGTGGACATCCGGCCCGACACCCTCAACATGGACGAGCAGCAGGTGGAGAAGGCGATCACGCCGAAGACGAAGGCGGTCGTGCCCATGCATTACGCGGGCGGACCGTGCGCCATGGACGTGATCATGGAAATCGCCGAGAGGCACGGCTTGTGGGTGGTCGAGGATGCGGCGCAGGCGCTGCTGTCCACCTACCAGGGTCGATGCCTCGGCACCATCGGGCACCTGGGCTGCCTGAGCTTCCACGAGACGAAAAACATCATCAGCGGCGAAGGGGGGGCCCTGCTCGTCAACGATACGCGGCTGGTCGAAAGGGCCGAGGTCATCCGCGAGAAGGGAACGAACCGGAGCCGGTTCTTCGCGGGCGAGGTGGACCATTACACGTGGGTGGATATCGGATCCTCTTTCCTGCCCGGCGAACTGGTGGGGGCCTTCCTGTTCGCCCAGCTCGAGCAGGCGGAAAAGATCATCGCCGCCAGGCGCCGCATCTTCGACCTGTACCACCGCTCCCTGCGCCCCCTCGAGGAGGCAGGGCTCGTTCGGCTTCCATGGGTGGAAAACGACAGTGTGGCCAACGGCCATCTTTTCTACCTGATTGCCCGCACCACGGAGGAGCGGACGCGGCTCATCAAGCACCTCGACGCCTGCGGAATCCTGGCCGTGATCCACTATGTGCCCCTTCATTCTTCGCCGGCCGGGAGAAGATACGGGCGGACGGCCGGACATCTGGCCGTAACCGAAGACTTGAGCGGCCGACTGCTGAGGCTGCCGCTCTATTACGAGATGTCGGACGAAGACGCGGGCAGGGTGGTCGCCTCCGTGCAGGAATTCTATAGCCGGCCTTCCTGACCGGCGGGCAGGTGTTCCGGCCGATCCATCTTTTGCGCGGCATGCTTCCCGAAGCCGGCCGCCGGATCCTATTTCGGCCGGTACCCGGGCCCTGAAACGTGAAGGGGGGAGTATTTTTCGAGCAGGCGGCTCACGCCCAGCCCGACCCTGTCCAGGATCGGGTTTTCGACACCTTTCACCTCCAGATACCGGTTCAAGGTGTACTCCACCACGCTCTTTGCGGGCGGCTTGTAGTCTTCGCGCGCACGAAGTGAGACCGCCCTCTGTTTGTCGCACTTGACCACGCACAGGCCGCAGCCGATGCAGCGGGCCGGATCGATCACCGCCGTTTTCTTCTTTCTCGCCCTCGGCGTCGCCTTCTGCAGGGTGATCGCGTCCATGGGGCAGACCTCCGCGCAGATACCACAGCCGACGCACTTGCCCGGGTCGATCGCCGCCTCGAAGTGGCTTTTCGCGATGATGGTAGGGATGTTGAACCGGCTGAGGATGCGAAGGGCACCGCAACAGCACCCGCAGCACGAGCACACCTGGAGCGGGTTTTCCAGGTTGTCGACCAGGTTCACCAGCCCCGCGTCGGCCGCTCGCACCTTCGCGTCGACGAACTCCTCCTTCGAGACCCTCCGGCCCATCCCCTTGTCAACGACCAGGTCCGCCAGCCGGCCCATGGCCGCGCACACGTCCTTCGGCTTACCGCACCCCTTTCCGAGCAGATCCGCCTCGTGCCGGCAGCTGCACACATGAACCAGGGCGAAACTGTGGTTCCGATCGACCGTCTCCAGAAATTTGTCCGAGGCAAGGGCCATCACGCTGATGCCGGGCGAATGCTCGAGGGACTGCTGGACCGGAATGATCCGGCCGAAGCGCACGTCTTTCCCCTCCAGCCTGGGCTTGAGCCACGTGCAGATCTCTTCGTAGAAGGCCTCGAAGAGGCGGGAAAATTCCTTGTAGTACTCGCCGAATTCCCCTTTGCTGCGGATCATCTGGGCCTCGAAGACCCCCGGGGCAAGGGGCATGCGGCCGTAGACCTGGATGCCCTTCAACGAAAGGCCCGCGATCAGGAACCGGTCGGCAAGGGATTCCAGGATCGGCCTCACCTCCCGGACAGGGCGCCTCAGCCTGCGCGCGACGGCCCGCGCCGGAAGGCCGACAAACCCCAGGGCGGAGACGATCTCCGCCTCTTCTTCGGTATACAGAAAGGTGACCAGGTCCAGGAGCGAGTCGGGTACGAAGGCGTCCCGGCGGCCCTGCTGGAACACGAATTTCTCGGCCAGGGTCCGGTGGGCGGGTGTAACCTGCATACGGGGCTCCTCGTGGGGCTGCAAACGGATGGATCCGGTGCCGCACTCTTCCCGCAAGGGAAAGCGAAAAAGGCGACGGCACCAGAATATCCGTCCGCCGGGGGGATGGCAAACAGGATAGGGATATCGGGCGAGAACGGGCTGTTTGCGATCTGTTTCAAGGACGCTACTATGGAAGCACCCATCTGTCGACAGCCTCGTTCAGGGAGAAGCGGCCATGATCCAACCGTTCACCTTTTCCGGAGTACCCGCCATACGATTCGGAGCCGGCGAGTTCCGTCGCCTCAGCGCGATCATCAGGGAGATGGGCGACCCCATCCTGGTCGTCACGGGGGCCTCCTCCCTGGAGAGATCGGGGAAATGGGACGCCCTCGTCAAGGGGCTCGCACAGGAATCCATCCGTTTTTCCCGCGTAACCGTAAAGGGGGAGCCCTCTCCTGATTTCGTGGATCAGACCGTATCCCGGTTCCGGGACCGGGGGATCCGGGTCGTCCTGGCTGTGGGCGGGGGAAGCGTTGTAGACGCGGGCAAGGCGGTTTCCGCCATGCTGCCTCAGAACGCTTCTGTATACGATTTTCTCGAAGGCATCGGAACCGCAACGCACAACGGAGAAAAGGTCCCCTTCGTGGCGGTCCCGACCACCTCGGGCACGGGCAGCGAGGCCACCAAGAATGCGGTGCTGAGCCAGGTCGGCCCGCAGGGGTTCAAGAAATCGATCCGCCATGATCGCTTCGTCCCGGACGTGGCGGTCGTCGACCCGGAGCTGGCGGTTTCGTGCCCTCCTGAGGTCTCCGCGGCCTGCGGGATGGATGCATTTACGCAGCTGCTCGAATCCTACGTGTCCACCCGGGCCGGGCCGGTCACCGATGCCCTGGCCTTCAGCGGGATCGCCCATCTGAAGGACAGCCTGATTCCGGCCTGCACGACACGCGGGGACAGCATCGACACGAGGGCGGCCATGGCGTATGCCTCCCTCGTGTCGGGAGTGACCCTGGCCAACGCGGGCCTGGGCATCGTGCACGGCCTCGCCTCGCCGATCGGCGGCGCCTTCTCCATTCCCCACGGGGTCGTCTGCGGCACACTGGTCGGCGCGGCGACCCGGATCACCGTCAAAAAGCTTCGCGGGCAGGGCGAGGGAGACGCTGCAGCCCTCGAGAAGTATGCGCGGATCGGCGCCCTCGTGACCGGCAGGGACTACCGGCCGGAAGACCTCGATTCCCTCTGCGATCGGTTGATGGAGACCATCGACATGTGGACCGAGACGCTCACGATCCCCCGGTTGAGCCGGTACGGGATCCGCGTCTCCGACCTGGACGCAATCGCCCGGACCGCGGGCAACAAGAACAACCCGGTCCCCTTGAGCCGGGAGGAGATCCGGGCCCTCTTGCTGATGCGGCTGTAACCCCTGCAGGTCCTCGACAAGACGGGCGGCCGAAAGCCTGAAAATGAAACGGTCCGCCCTCAACCGTCGAATGAAGAAACTCGGCTCAGGGCAGACTCTTCGCGCCGACGTCGTCTTAGCGGGGTCCTTCCCGCCCCTTCGCTTGCACTGCCGCAGGAAATTTCCAGGTCCCGTCCAAGACCGATTTTCGTGGCCTGTAGAGTCTTACGATATAGACCCATCCATCCACGATCGGCAGGAAGTTGCCCGCTGCGGGATCGCCTCCGAAATGGATCGTGATGCCGCCGTCCGGGTTCTTCTTGGCCGTGACGTTGTTGAAGGAGTATGCGTTGTACTTGTTGGGAACCATGAAACGGTCTTTGTTGTAAACCGTCACGGACCAGAACCCGTCCACCGGGACATCTTTCGGAACATTCAGCACATACGCGGTCTTTCCGTCGTTCTTGGGCACTTGAGAGGGGATATAAAGAGCATCCCGCCTTTGCATGCCGCCCCAGCCCACCGCGATCCCCATGCAATTCATCAGATAGGACCTGTCGCATTTGACGCCGAAGAAGGTGGAGCTGTCCGACAGTGAACTCCCGAGGGTATTGAATGCCCTTCGAAGTTTCAGCATTTCCTCGCGATCCCAATCTTTCAAACCAGACAGGTCGCCCTTGTCCCGCTGCTCCACTTTGACAAGATCCTGGAGCTTATGCGCTGTCTTCATGTCCTCTTCACTGTTGGGATCGGCAAAGGTCCGGAGGGCGAACATGGCGTACCGGGTACCGATTTCATCCCGGGTGAATGTCCATGTTCCGGGTCCATAAAGAGCGGGATAGACATCATGGTTCTCAGAGAGCGGCATCAGGGACATGTAGCGTCCATGGGGCTCGGGCAGTGTGATCGTCAGCGGCGACTTGGAAAGGTCGAAGAGGCCGAAAGAGTAAATGGTATCCCTGTTGCCGCTATGGGTGACCTGTTTTTCTACGCTGTATGGTTGTCTGCCGTGTACGAACCTGCCAAAGGCCTTGTACTTGTCCGCATATCCCTTGAATTGCGTATCCGTCTCCGCCCTTGCATAGTTGTAGACATCGACTGTGGGCGGCTGCGCATCCCATTTCGGGCTGTAGTAGCTCTTCTCGCATTCCGCGGCATAGACCGGTCCTCCCGCCAATGCTCCGCAGGCAAGGAGGCACAGTGCCGTCTGCTTGAGTTTTCTATGCATACCATTCTCTCCTCATGCCGGCGGGATGAAGTCGAACGCCGCGGATTGGGCTCTCGAGGCAGTCTGCTAACCTGTCAAGTCCTTGCCGAAGATCGTGCGGGCGAGGATCATGCGTTGAATCTCGTTCGTTCCTTCGTAGATCTCGGCGATCTTGAAATCCCGGAAGATCTCCTGGACCTTGTAATGGGATTTGTCGTGGCTCAACTCCTGCATGAATCCGTACCCGCCGAAGATCTGGACCGCATCCCTGGCCATGTCGCCGGCGCATTCGGTGGCATAGTACTTGGCTCCGCCGGCCTCCGGCTCGGGGAACTCGACCCCCTGATCCATCCTGAGAGCGGCCTTGAGATAGAGATTCCGGGCGTTCTCGATCTGAATCGCCCGCTCCGCAATACGGAACTGCCAGTACTGGTATTGGCCGATCTTCCTGCCGAAGGCCTCCCGCTCCTTCATGTAGGCCACCGACTCGTCGAAGGCGGACTGGGCCATGCCGACGCCTGTGGCGGCAATCCCGACGCGGCCGTACGTGAGTGTGCCCAGGGCCACGTGAAGGCCTTTGCCCATGTCGCTGATGAGGTTCTCCACGGGAACAGCGACCTCGTCGAAGTAGATATCCGAGGTGAGCTGCCCCTTGTTCCCCATCTTGCGATCCGGCTCCCCCACGCGGCAGCCGTCGGTGTGGAGATCGATGACCATCATGCAGAGCTTGCCCTCGACGTTGACCAGGGCGGTGACGAAATCGGCCACACAGGAATTCGTGATGAAGCGCTTCTGTCCGCTGACGATGAACACGTCTCCCTCTCGTCTGCCCCGAGTCTGCACCGAGCGGGCGGAGAGGTCGGAACTGGCCATCGGTTCGGTGGTGGCAAAGCAGCCGATCTTTTCGGCCGTGGTCATGGGCCGGAGGAAGTTTTCCCGGATGTGTTCCGAGCCGTATTCCAGGGCGTGGCCGGCCAGGATGCAGTGCACGTCATAGACGGCTGCAATGCTGTTCGACATGTAGGCGAGTTCCTCGACCGTGACAACCGTCGCACAGCACGGATATTTCAAGCCGAGCCCCCCCACCTCGGCCGGGTAGGGGATCTTGAAGAAGTCCTCTTCCGCCAATTTTCGGAAGATGTCCCAGGCGAAGCTCTCCCGGCTTTCCTCGGTGTGGGCGATCTCGTAGGCCCGCGGGGCGATCTCCCGGATCGCGAACTCCCTCGCCTTGGCCCGAATCTCCAGGGTTTCCTCGGGAAGAATCATATCGTGGTAAAGTCGATCCTGCATGCGGGGGGGTAACTCTCTCATTGGATCCATCCTCCTTCGTCTCTCTTCCGGATGTTTTGAAACCGCTGCCGGAATGTGAGCGGCATGCATGCGTTTAACACATATCCTGAAGGCGTTGCAATCCTCGAGCAACACGCGCACGCACGCAAAGCCCCGTCATATACGCAGGAACATTTCGTTCCTCAGGCAGAGTCCTGACGGAACTGTTCGAGGACGTCCGGAAACATCTCGCCGAGCGGATGCGCGCCCGCCGGCAGGGCGCCCGTCTCCTCGTAGGCCAACGCGGCCGTCATGGCGCTTGCCGCCCCGACGGCGGCGAACACCCGGGACGTCCCGGACATGGGCCCGTAGAAGAGGAAATCGCTCAGGAGCGCGCAGACGGCATGCGCCGCCGCATCCACGGCGGGAAACCTCTTTTTCGCATCCCCTTCCGCGGACTTCCGCCACATGTAGCTTCCGTTGGACGGGGCGAACCCCACGGGCAGGCCGAGCCGCTCCTTGATGAGATGATTGGCCTTCAGCGACAGCCCCATGGCGGGCAGGTTCATGGCGGCCGTATCCACCAGGATGCTCGCGAATCCGCCCTTCTGAGCCGAAGGCAGCAGGGCCTCCAGGGAGGTGAGTCTGCCCGAGGAGGTCTTGTCGTTCGTGTCAAAGGCCTGGATCACCACATGCCGGATGCCCAGTTCCTTGAGTTCCGACACCTGGGACGCGATGTCTTTGTCCCAGGGCGTGATGCTGTTGTACAGGACCCTGTCCTGCATGCCCATCTCGGCCACATAGCGCGCCGCGGCGAGCCGGACATCCTGCTGCCAGATGTCCACGGCAAAGGGCATGTCCGTCACGTCGGTGACAAAGTCGATGTAGCCCTTGATTTCTTCTTCCGTGTTCGCCACCAGCGCCACCATACCGGGTATGCCCGTCTCACGGGAAACGCTTTCCAGCTCCCGGATACGTTCTTCCGCCCGGGCCCTGTCAAACTCGCCCTGTTTCCGGCTCTTCAACAGGGCATCCCCCTTCTGGAACATGTTTCCCACCAGGAGGGGAGGATTCTCGCCCGGCTGGCCGCCGACCCGGAGACCCCCGATCTCGGCCACTTGCTGCACTTTCGGGTATCGAAGCATTTGGTTTTCCTTCGCAATGGTCAAGTGATCCACACCAAACCCATCCAGATCCTCGGACCCTCCTTACAGAAGCTCAGCCGCGTTTTCCATATTGCCTCGCGGCTTCCATAAGGGCCCGCATGTTTTCCGGGGGGGCCGTGGGCCAGATGTCGCAACTGGGCCAGAGGGCGTTGACGCTCTTGTCGATCGCGGCCTTGACCGCTTCCGCCACCTGCTCCGGCGTGCCGTTGACCAGCACGTTGTAAGCGTCGATGTCGCCGAAGATCAGCGCATCCGGACCCAGCTTCGCCCGGGACGCGGCCACGTCGTTCTTGTTCTCCACACTCACCGCGTCCGCCCCGCAGTCCCCCAGAAGTTCGATGATCATGTTCGTGTCGCCGCACATGTGCAGCACCTTCGGTGAGTCGATCTCCGAGAAGATACGCTCCAAGTGGGGCTTGACCAGTTTCCGGAAGATGGCCGGGCTCAGGATGTCCGGCCCCGCCCCCATCTCGCGGATCGTGATGTAGTCCGCCCCGGCCTCCCGGTAGAGCCGGATCACTTCGATCAGGAAGGTAGAGACCTTCTCCAGGATCTCGTTCATCAGCCCCTGCTTCTTGTAGGCCGCCCGGGAGAGATTGGAAAGGTCCACCAGTTGGCCGGTCTGCGTGTAAGGACCCAGCACCCAGGCGCCGATCACCACATCCTCACCCAACCGCTCCTTCAATTTGCCCAATGCCTCCCGGACCACGGGAACCCGTCCCGCATGGGCCAGGTCGGCGGGCATCTCCACCCGGAGATCGTCCACCGTTTCCGCGGCCGGCTGCTCGATCGTCGGGTAGACCACATCCGTACGGTGCGGGTAATAGTTGACCTTGCTGCCGAGGACCTCGGCCTCCACCCCCATGTCGAAAGGCACCACCGCACACTCGAACCCGAAGAGTTCGTAGCTCGTGGCGGCCACCCGCGCCATCTTCTCCGCGTCCGTGTGGATCTCGCAGAAATTCCAGCCATGTTGCTCAAGCCCGTGCAGCGTAATGTTCCCGTAGCCGCTGAAGACCGGTATGCGGTCGACCGGCTCGCGCTTGAAGACCTTCAAGGCCCGTTCCCTGGAATTCATCGAAAACACCTCCCTCCTGCTCGTGCCCTGTCAGACCGCCTGCTTGCCCTGTTCCTCGTCCCGCAACATCTTCAGCAGCCGGATCGCCTCATCCACCGCCGTCCCGGCCGTCTTGGCGTAGCCGTCGGCCCCGTACTTCTCGGCCACCTCCGGGTTGATCGGGGCGCCCCCGATCAGGATCCGCACCTTCGGGTTCTTCTCCCTGAGCTTCCGGATCACCTCCGGCATACCCAGCATGCTGGTGGTCATCAGCGCGGAGAGCCCCACCACATCGCAGTCGGTCCGGATCTGCTCTTCCACGAACTTCTCCAGGGGCACGTCCTTGCCGAGATCGTGCACCGTCCAGCCCGCCACCTCGAACATGATCTTCACCAGATTCTTGCCGATGTCATGCACATCCCCTTCCACCACCCCCACGACAATCGAACCCTTTACCTCCGATTGCCGGTCCGAGGCCTCGATGGCCGGCTTGAGCACCTCCAGCCCCGCGTACAGGGCATCGGAGCACATGAGCAGCTCCGGCACGAAGTACTCCTTCTGGTTGTAAAGATCGCCCGCGATGATCATGCCTTCCGCCAGCCCCTCCATGGTCGCCTGAAAGGGATCCACTCCTTCTTCCAGCGCGATCTTGGCCCACTTGACCGCCTCTTCCTCCTCGAAATCCTTGACCGAGTCCTTCAGTGCCTCCAGGATCTCCCTGGTTCGCTCCTCGCTCGCCATGAACGGTCTCCTTCTTCTTGTCGGGTGCTTGTTGGGTTCTTTACGTCTATTCCTCAGAAACTGCTCGCTCGTCACGTATACCAGCCGGCATCTTCCACCGCCTTGGTCATGGCCCAGACACTGCCCGGCGAGGCCTTCGGCGGCAGCTCGCAGCCCACCGAAAAGATGTAGCCGCCGGGAATGTCCTTGTGCCTGGCCACCAGATCCCGGACCGCCTCGTAGACCTCGGGAGGCTTGTGGGTCTGTACGATGGCCGGCTCCAGGTTCCCGAAGGCGATGTGATCCGGGAAGTACTCGGCCACCTTGCTCAGGTCGATCTCGTGCCCCACGCTGATGATCCCGGGGTCGCCCATCTCCGCCTCGGCCCAGTAGGGGAGGTTCTCGTTCTGCTCCCCGCAGGGATGAAACATGAAATGCTTGTAGCCCAATTCCCGCAGGGCCGCATGCGTTTCCTTGACGTAGGGGAGGCAAAATTCCTTGAAATGCTTCGGCGAGATGACCTGGTTCGAGTGGGTGGGCCCTCCGACGAAGGGGCAGATCCTCGCCGGGTCGAACTTCTCGGTCCACAGCTTGGCCACGGCGATCGAGAAGTCGGTGGCAAACCGGAAAAGCTTGTGCACCATGTCCGGCTTTTTGTACATCATCCGGCCCAACATCTCGATGCTGACGAGCGCCCTGCCGATCTCCATGGGCCCGCCTACAAGAAGGCCCACCAGCAGACCCCTTGGCTGGCGCTCCAGCGCATAGGCTACCGCGGCAAGCTGCATGGGGATGGTGCCCGCATTTTCCAGGGGATCCGGAATCTTCAGGTTGAGGATCTCCTCGTCGCTCTGAACCGGATGCCGCACAACCGTCGGGGCCTGGGAAAAGTCTCCGGTGGGGAACTTGACGTCCCCGCCGAATTCCAGGGCGGGCCATGCCGAAAGGGCGCCCGGAATGAGCACGACAGGGGCCCAGCCGTACTGTTCGTTGGCCCAAATCTGCGCATCCGTGCAGATCCTGACGTCGGTGTAGACGTCATTGATCGTATACCCTCCGTTCAGCATGCTGAATCCTGCGGATAGAGGCCAGATAGGTACCCGGTCCGGCCGCTCCCGGTTCAACAGCGCCTCCAGCCGTTCCAGTTCACTCATGCCCCCTCTTGAACTGACCATCCGTAAGCCCTCCCCATGAAAGTCCGTTTCATTCCCGACCTTCCCGCTCCATCCGAAACGGGACAAGGTCGGCTGCCGGCCATTCTTCCTTCTCAAGAGTCGTGCCAGAGAAGCGACAAGGCGGATGAAGACCTAACCTGCCGAAAACAATACGGTATTTTTCAGCCCCCCGCGGCAAGGGATGATCAGGAAGGAAGCACGGCCTCCAAAATTTTGGAGCCCGTCCCAACATCTTGGAGTTCCCGCGCCACACACCCGTCCCCGCTATGGCTTGAAAAAGAAGCCAACATGACACGCAAACCCCCTCTGCAGGCTCACGGAAATGACCCGCCGGGGATTCCTCAGGAAGCAGGTTCTTGTACGGCGACTTCCGTCTCAACGGCCACGGCAAGATGTTTGGCGAGCCTCTTGGCCAGGGCGACGATGGTGACCACGGGCGGCTGGCCCCAGTCCTCGGGGATCACGCTGGCATCCATGCAGTAGCATCGCTTGATGGGTGTCTGGCAGTTCTGGTCCAGCAACTCCCCGATTCGAACGGAAGCCACCTGGTGGGCGGCGAAAACGGTCATGGCCGTCTGTTGCTTGCGCCTCACGCCGGCCTCCTCGAGCACCTCCTGGGCGATCAGGGTCCCCTGGTTGAGCTTGGCCCGGCAATCCTCGTCGATCGGCTTGGAAAAGGTGCCCTCCGGGTTGATCCTCCCCTCGACCCGGTCTCGGACCATCATCAGGATTCCCAGGGCCTTCCCGGCCCGGAAAGCGTCGGGCAACCGGCCCCAGGCCCGGGGCCCGGTAATGGCGAGCATCCCTCCGTACATGATCCCCTTGAGCGTGCCTGCAAGCAGGATGATGCCTTCCTTGGACAGCTCGACACCCGTCGTTGCGGGAACCTCGGTCCGCGGGGTGTGGTCGGGACAGAGACCGCCCACGTAGCGCCCGAAATCGACGGCAAATCCCCGGCCGGCCTCGTAGAGCCCGGACCTCTGCAGAATGCGGGGCGTTCCGAACCCGCCCGCCGAGACGACCACCGTATCCGCCAGGATCTCCACCGGCCCCTCGGGCCCCATTGCCCGCACACCGATCGCCTCGCCGGACTCTGTCAGAACCCGCTCCACCTCTGTTTGCAGCAGGAGGGTCGCGCCGTTGCCGACGGCCTCGTCCAGGAACTCGCGGGCCGTCCACTTGGCGCCCCGCGTACATCCGGACATACACGCATCACAGTCGGGCTTACACTTGTCCGCACGGATCAAGCGGTCGGCCGGCTTCCAGTCAAGGCCCGTCTTGCGGGCCGCCTCCATGATCCTCCGGGACGCGGGACCGATGTGTGAATCCGGCAGGGGACCGGCTGAAACCTCCTGGTAGAACTCATCGGTCTCCGCGGAGAGGTCGATGCCGTACTTCTCCTTGAACCAGGCAGGAGGCTTCCAGGCCATACCGCCATAGACGACCGTGCCTCCGCCGGCCGTCCGGCCCGAGACGATCCACTGCCCCTGTTCGGAAAAGCTCAACCCCTTCCGATCCAGCATGAAAAAGGTGGAAAGGGTGTGTCCGAGCCACTTGCTGTACTTTCCCGCCTCGCACACGATCACCCGCTTGCCCTTTCGGGAAAGCTCCCGGGCCACGGTGGCCCCGCCCGGCCCGGACCCTGCAATCACCACATCCGCTTGCAAGGTTTTCGTCGGCTGTGTGCCCATCTCTTTTCCCCCTATTGAGTGCCCTTCTGTCTTCCGGACCGGACTCGACTCCCTCTCAAGTGCTTTGGCGGGCCTTGTCCCCTGGCTTCCGGGGCCTCACCGGGGCGTCTCCACAGCGGAAGACAAGGATTCGCGCTTTCTCCGGATGCCGAGCTTCTGCATCCTGGCTTCCAGGGTCGTAGGCTTGAGGCCCAGAATCTCCGCCGCGCCGCCTTTGCCCCTCACCCGCCAACCGGTCTCCACCAACACGTCCATGATGTGCCGCTTCTCGATCTCCCGGAGGGTTCTCCCCAGGCCCCCCGTGTGGGCTCTGGCCTCATCCATTTCCAACCGGAAGATGGGCCCCCGGTTCAGGATCATCGCCCGTTCCACCACGTTCTTCAGCTCCCGGACGTTGCCCGGCCAGTCATGCCTTTGCAGGGCCTGCATATCTTTCTCCGGGATCTTCTCGATAGACTTCCCCATTTTCTTCTCGTAACTTCTCACGAAGTGCCACACCAGCCGGGGGATGTCTTCCCTGCGTTCCCGAAGAGGGGGGACGACAATGGGGAAGACATTCAAACGATAATAGAGGTCCTCCCGAAAGACGCCTTTCCGAACCGCCTGGAGCAGGTCCCGGTTCGTGGAGGCGATGACGCGGACATCCACTTTGATGGTCTTCGTGCTGCCCAAACGCTCGAATTCACCATCCTCGATCACCCGCAGGAGCTTGGTCTGTGCCTCGAGGGGCATTTCCCCGATCTCGTCGAGAAAAATCGACGAGCCGTCCGCGACCTCGAACCGCCCCGTTTGTCTCGAAACGGCGCCCGTGAACGCCCCCTTTTCTCTGCCGAACAGTTCGCTCTCCACCAAGGTAGTGGGCAAAGAGCCGCAATTCACCTTTACGAGAGGCCTGCCTCTTCTGGGACTCATGTTGTGAATCGCAAAGGCGATCATTTCCTTCCCGGCGCCGGTCTCACCGAGGATGAGAACCGTGGATTCCGTACCGGCCACCCTTTCCACGGAGCGCAAGACCCTCCGGATGGCCCGGCTCTTGCCGACGATTTCCTTGTGCTCGTGGGTGAGGTCGATTTCTTCGCGGAGGTAACGGTTTTCCACCTCGAGCTGATGTTTCAGCCGCTCGATCTCGGAGAAGGCCTGCCGGAGCCTTTCTTCTCCCCGCTTGCGTTCCCGGGCGTTGAGAAGCACCTCCCCGAACATGCGCAGTCGCTGTACGATTTCAGGGGTCCAGTGCCGCCCGCTCCGATGGACGTGCAGCGCCAGCAGGGAGACCACGGATCCCTCTACCATGAGCGGCACCACGATGCCCGACTTCACACCTGTCCCCTCCACCCAACGCCTCTCTTTTTCCGCCTCTGCCGGGAAGTCTTCCACCCGGGTAATGATCGTGGCCTCACCTCGATAAACACGTTCGAGAATCCACGGGAAGTTTTCTTCCGTTGTACCGGGAAGAAACGTATCAACCCCCGGTATGGCCCACCAATGAATGGGACGGAAGCGTCCATCCTCAGGAGATCGCTCCCACAAGATAGCCCGGTCTACGTTGAGAAAAACCGCGATTTCCTGGAGTCCGCTCGAGATCTCTGCGTCCACCCGATGTGCAGGGAGGTTGACGAATTTCGCGGAAAGATTGGAAAGCAATTGCTCGAAACGCAGTCGTTCCTCGAGCAGGTGACCGGCGTTCTCATCCATGGCCGTGGCGCTTTCGTCTTCCGGTGTCGCAGGCCGCCTTCGTGCCGGACGACCGATACAAACCTACAAACCCGACCTCCTTGCAGTCTGGCATATCCATGTGCCGTTGTCATCAGCACGGGGCGCGGCCCCCCGGACCTGCCTGAGAGCCTGTTCACAAGGTGGCTCTTGGAGGCTGTTCAAAAAGTTCCGGGTGCAACGCAGGCGACAATTCCGCAGGATAAGGGGATCCATGTAACGGTGAAGCGTACCTCCCGTACGTTGAATGACGACGGATGAAGCCGAACGCCGCAAATGGGACTTTTTGGGAAGTCGGCGAAGAAAGCAGTTCATCCTGATCATGTCGGTCTACTTTCCAGCCGTTGGGCATACCCGGCTGCTACTTGCCTCTCCCCTTGCCGGGCAGCAGGTGCTCCAAGGAGGGGAACTTGTCCTTCATGTGGGGAATCCACATGGCCTGGGTAAAGCGTTTTTCGAAATCCGCTTCCAGGGTCAGCTCGAGGTATTCCACCTGTCTGGCCCATTCATCCGCCTCGGCCCTTTTCCCGACGTTCAGGAGCGCCATGCGCGCGCCGTCGCCGGCGGCATTGCCCACGGAACGGATTTTCTCCAGGGGGCAGTCCGGAAACAGGCCCAGCAGGGCCGCCGATTCCCTGTCGATGTAGCTGCCGAAGGCGCCGGCCAGAATGACTTCGTCCACCCTTTCGACCCCGAAGGCCCGCATCATGATGACCGCACCTGCGTACATGGCGCCCTTGGCCAGCTGGATCGCCCGGATGTCGTCCTGGGTGATCACGATGTCCTGGCCGATGGATGTCTCCCGGGCCCAGGCGATGACGAAGGCGGGGCCCTCCTCGGTAACGCGATACCGGGGCGTGTCCAGGTCCTTGGAGAACCGTCCCGTGCGGTCGATGATCCCGGCCAGGAAGAGCTGAGGGACCGCATCGATGATGCCCGAGCCGCAGATCCCCTTGGCGCCGATATGGTCCGCCTCATCGTTCCACGCTTCGTTGTCGATGACCCGGAAGCGGACCTCCTTGGTCTCCCGGTCGATTACGATCTTCTCGATGGCGCCCGGAGCCGCCCGCATCCCGTACTTGATCTCGGCGCCCTCGAAGGCGGGCCCCGTGGCACAGGAGGAGGAGACCAGCTTTTCCCGGTTGCCCAGGATCAATTCTCCGTTCGTGCCGATGTCGATGATGAGACGGACCTGCTCCTCCTCGTAAGGCGTCTCTGCGATGAGCACGCCCACATTGTCCGCGCCGACGAATCCCGCTTCGATCGGAAGGACGTGCAGATAGGCGCCGGGGCATATCTTCAAGCCGAGATCGCGCGCCTTCAAGTCGATGGAGTGGTGCAGCGCCGGCGGAAACGGCGCCTTGCCGATATAGCGGGGATCGATTCCCAGCAGGAGGTGATGCATGCAGGTGTTGCCCACGACAACCAGGTCTTCGATGTCTTCCGCGCGGATGCCGCCCTCCCCCGCCAGCTCCTCGAGCAGGCTGTTCAGGCCCTGGATGATCGCCCGGTTGAGTTGCGCGAGTCCCTCCGGGTTGGTGAGGGTGTAACTGATGCGGGACATCACGTCTTCGCCGTACGACACCTGGGGGTTCATCGCGGAAGAGGTAACCGTCAACTCCCCGGTCGACAGATCGCACAGATAGGCGGCGACCGTGGTCGTACCGATATCGACAGCCACGCCGTAGGCCTTCTCCTCCCCCCCGGGAGTCACCCGGATGACTTCCCGGTCCCTCCAGACCGTGGCCGTGGCCCGCCAGTCGCCCTCCCGGATGGCGCCCTGCAGGCTGGTGAGGGCAGTGTAGTCGATCGTTACGCCATCGAGGCCGTGCGTCTTCCGCAGTGCCGCCTGCAGCCTCTCCCAGTCGCCCAGCGTGTCCTCCAGGGTCGCCTTGGGCAGTTCCACCGTGTACTTCCGAAGAGCAGGGTCGAGGGCGATGTCCAGCTTCCGGCCCGCCTTGCGGACCACCTGTTTGCCCAGGCGGCTCTCCTCCGGCACGAACACCACCACGTCGCCCAGGACCTGGGCCACACAGGCCAGCCGGAAACCCTGCTCGCACTCGCGCGCCGTCAGGGCCTCTCTCTCGGTGTCCGTGAGGGGAGAGAGGGCCTCCGGGCCGGATTGGATCCCGTACTTCTCGAAGAATCCCTGCTCCACGCGAACCTTGCACTTGCCGCAGACCCCCTGCTCGCCGCAAAGCCCTTCGATGTCCACGCCGAGGCCGACGGAGATCTCCTTGAGGTTCTTTCCTTTCTCCACCCGGCCTCTACGGCCGGAAGGCTGAAAGATGACGGTTGCCTCTCCTTTGTCGTGCGCCACGCTCCGCCTCCTTCTATTCCACAGCTCCGGATCAGCTCTTTTTTGGGGGATCGTCTTTCCCGGCGGACCGCTCGAACCGGATAACGACATCCATGGGCAAAGCGAGGCCGGCCTCCACTTCCATGGCCTTGAGGATCCCCACCGGAACCGGACAAGAGGCGTGCAACCTGCACTCACCCGCCTTCTCCAGCAAAGGGGAGAGCGAAGGGGGGCAAAGCACATCGCGAAGCGTCAACTCGCGGATCCCTTCGCCCAGCCTGCTCACCTGCTCGCACGCGCTCTCGATCTCGACCTTGTAGCTCCGTTTATCGATCTTCGCGACGGAAACCCGCGTTTCAAAATTACAGTTTCCAGGCGCGATCCGTACGGTAGCCATGTCTTGGCCCCCTCCGCGGGTTCCCATCTATTTCGACAGACGCTGGAATCCGGCCAGGGAATAGTCCCTTTCAGTCTGGGAGTCGTCAAAGTAGGTATAGATGAAGTCTTCGCACAAACCCTGGAGCATCGTGGCATGGTCCGTGCGATCATCCGCAGCAAGCATGTACGCGGGAACCAGCAACTTCACGCTCTTGTCTTCCGTTGCGAGGGCGGTCCAGGCCATCCATACGTTTTTCCAGTACTTGCCGGCACGGTCATAGATCGTCTTGAACACGGCGGCGGTGGGATTCCCCGCATCCAGCCAAAGAAACATCTTCCCGTAATTGTAGTAGGGGTCCTTGGCCGTCAATTCGACGACATACACCGGCCGTTTCACCCAGGCCAGCGGGTTCTTCTCCGAGGGAAACCAGGGTGCATTCTGCGCGTCTTTCACGTCGTAGTTCATTTGCAAACGATGGGTTTGTCTCGTGGTTTGAACGGCTTCGTCGCTGATCTTGACAATCGGCTGGGCCTTCTTGAACACGTACGGGATCAGGCCTTCTTTCTTTCCCACCAGCTTCCACGTGAAGGAGGACACCTTGCCGTCGAAGGTCCAGGCGTCATCCACACAGAGGTCGGACCCGATGAACGCATCGGAGCGGTTCGACGGGCTCATACGGCGCACCCTCCGAATGGCCGGGATGTACCCGAAGGTGCTGTCCGGACGAGCGTCACGATACCGCCAGAGCAGAATGTTCGTGCCTGCAATGTCGTAAGGGGCCAAGATCTGAATGATCGAATACCGCTCCACCTTGTTCTTGTTTTTCGCCGCCTTCCGGGGAGGATAGCCGTCCATGGGATACTGCCAGAAATTGGATTCGACCACCCGCTCCAGCCCGCCGCGGCCGATCCAGCGGAATTGGTCTCGGATTTTTACATTCCCCTGGGAAAAGGTCTGGTAGAAGTGGTTGGTCACGATCTTGGCCCCTGCCTTCGGATCGTTCAGGTCGATCTCCGGAAAGGGAATGCCCCCGATGAAATCCGGGAGCTTCCTGCTCTGGACGTCCACGACGATCCCGTCGTCGTTCAGATCATATTTGCCCCTGTTCGGCTCCAAGGATTCTTTGGCGTAGATGCTCATGTAGTCCGCGGGGTCGTATTCCAGATTGACCACATGGATGGTCAGGTCCCCTTTCTTCACGTAGTTGAGGACCGGCTCCGGCACCATCCCCTGGACCTTCTCCCAGTTCGTCTTGTCCACAGTGTCGCCCGGCGCCACGTCGGCGGAAGCGGAGGCGGCCAGACACAAGAGCGCGCAAAGGCATGCAAGAAACCGGATCCCATACGTTCCGAACCTCATGATTCCCTCCTGATGGATTTTCAGGGTCATTTCCGTTCCCTTGTACGCCGCCGGGCTAGCTCAGCAGGTACGTCAGGATGAAGCTGATCTGGTCTCGGTCCCGCAGGACGCCGAAGTTGGTGAAGTTTCCTGCGATGGCGCTGTACTGAACCATGAACCGCCACGGGCCGTGGATGACATTCACCTGGGGCATCACAAGCCAGGCTCCCCGCGGGTCATAGGCCACGGCCAGTTGGGGCACGAGATTTCCCTGCATGTAATACGTGTTCACAATGGCGGTGATGGTGTTCTCGTACTCTTTCACCTTGGGAAACACGACATAATCCGGGTAGATCGGGGCGGCCTGTGCCATCCGACCGTCGTAGTCGGAAATCCACTGGCCGAAGTACTGCATGGACAGGAAAAACATGCTCGCCTTGTTCAAGGGCCGGATCCAGATTTGCTTGTCCAGCCCGATCATGAACCGCAGGATGTCCTTCTCGGGGATCCGGCCGCTTTGCGGGTTCAGGGGCAGCCCGTCCAGGCCCAGATCCCGGATGTCCACCCCGAGCAACTCGGCGGCCAGATCCAGCACCGGGGGCGGCAAGGGTACGGTAGGCCCCCAGAAAAGCGACATATTCTCCTGCGGGATGAAGACGGGTTCGTCCCAGAACCAGGCGACTTCCCCTCGAAACACCGTGTTGGTCACCGCGTCAAAATAGCTCATGCTCGCGCCCGTGACCTGCACGCTCGGGAAGGAGCCTTCCAGGGTGAGGGCGTCCAGGCTTGTGAGCAGCTTTTCGCCCCCCACTTCTGTGAGCTGGCCCTGGTCCACCACCGCCCGCAGGGCCGGCTGGTCCAGGAAGGTCTTGTAATGGGCTATGGACCAGTTCAGGTTGGGCCCCGCCATCCCTGAGAGGCGCACCCCCCACCTGCTGTTGGACCCCTTCTTGTCCGGCGTATCGATACGAAGCGCGGGAACGAACAGCTCGGGCAAGGGCACGGCGTAAGGCGTGCCCGGGGGCGCGAAAGGGGCTACCCGGGCGTCCCAGAACCCGGGGACCCAGAATCCTTCCAGCGCCACGGAAGAAAAGGGTCCTACGTCCCCCACATCGAAGGAACCCTTCAGCATCCAGAGGGGAATCCGACGGTCGTCCAGGTCCTCGAAAGGGCCGCCGAAGGTGTTGTCCAGCGGGTTGATCCCGTCGAGAAGGCGGAAGATGTCGGTTTCACCCCAGGCGAGATTCTGTCGGCCCAGGCGGAAAAACCAGCGACCTCGGACAAAATCGGCATAGCATTCCCACAGGTCGTAAGACTGCTTGAATTTGTCGATGTTGTCGGGATCCGCGTCTTTGACGTCGCCGAAGCCGCCGCTGCCGATATCGTAGACGGCATCGTACATGAACCGGCCCACCAGATGGTAGCGGGCGTCAATCTCCAGTTTTTTCAGCGGCCAAAGGATGTCCAGCGTCTTCGTAAGCTCTCTCAGATCGTGATTGATCTCGATGAGGCCCAGGTTGCGCCATTGGACCAGGTCGCCCGCCTTCGTGTCCGGAGAGGTAAAGCCGTCCGCGTCCTGGAGCCGAAAACTCGCCCGGGTCTGTACCTTGGCCGAAACCTGCAGCGTGCCCTTGTCATCGATGAAGAATGCCCCCGCTTCCCGCTGGAACGGGGAGAACAAGAGACAGGGAAAAATGATCCCAAGCAGCCATAACACCCATCTTCTGAGCCTGATCCTCATGCGCGGCGCCCCCCTTGTGTCGTCGGTTCAATCGGCAATGTCCCCCTGCCTGCCGCCGTATCTTCGAGCACGGCCTCGACGAAATCCATCCCGACCGTCTCGGATACCTTGTAGATATCGAGCTTCGGGGCCTCTCGCAAAACATCCATCACGGCCAGGAGCCTTCTGAAGCTCTCCGTGCGGATGTAGTCCTCGAGATCCGTCCGCGACTCCCATTCCTCCACGAAAACGAAGGCATTACGGTCTTCAATGTCCTGGTAGAAGTGGTAGCTCAAGCAGCCCTTTGCCAGCCTGTCCGGTTCCAGCATGCGCCGCACCACTTGGAGCAGATCGTCACGCTTTCCCTGCTGCACGCGCATGCGGAGTGCCAGTACCATCATCGCAGCGCCCCTTTCATTCCCGACCCATGGGACAGGGCATTATCAAGATTCATACCAGAGGGCGCGCAAAGGCAAGGAGACGGTAAGGGACTGGAAGATCTGTTTTTTCTCGAATCGGCGGGAGGAGATTTCAGATATGCCTGGCCAGAATACATCCATTATTTTGGAGGAGAACACAAAATATCGTATATATCTGCCGGCGGAATCGGGGACGGCCGTCGACCCCGCCGGCAGGGTGCTACACGAGCCCCAGCTTCATGGCCAGGGAAAACAGAATTTTTTCCAGGCGCGACATCCGCCAGTAGTCCCCCGCGTTCTCGAGGGTATCGAGGGAGGCGAGCATCTCGGCCATGTACTCGCTCATGTGCGAGACCCAGTCCGGGTCGAGCCGTCTCTTGAAGTAGCGCCCGGAGAAGACGCGCATCAGATCGCCCAGGGCGATGACCCCGCCCATCTTCTTCTCGTTGAAGCCTTCCCACCTGCGAACGTGTTCTTCCGACCGGAAGAAGTTCATGGTGCTTCATGCGTAGGGGGCGTTGAGCATCCACTTTCCGACCGGGAGGGCGACATAGCCCACGAGCCCTTCCGGATCCGCGGACTCGATCTTTCCGTCCTTTACCTTCACCTGGATGGGCTCGCCGCAATCGAGGCACACCGTATCGATCTGTACCGTCTTACCGGGAAAGAGCCAGCAGACCGCCAGCGACTCGAAAGCTCACTGGCCGAACCATTTCTGCTCCCCGTCGATGGTAATCCGGTATTGGGTCGGCAGGTTGTTGAAGGGGGCGAAGGAAACGACGGTATCGCCCTTCGGGTAGAGCCAGCCGGGAACGCCCCGGAGGGAGAAGAGCTTGTGAAGGGCATCTCGGCCTTCCTTGGGCGACACGCCCAGTTCGGCCGCGATCTCCGTGAAGTGAGGCGCCTGCCCCGTCTCCACCATCCGTTTCATGATGATATGGAACGTCCTGTCCTGCAGGCTCGGTTCAGCCATGGCATGTCCCTCCTTCTCCAAGATAGAGTCAGCCAACCGGCACCATCGCCGTTTTCGAACCCGTTCATTATTATCCGATAGGATAGACAGAAGCAAGGGCCGTTCCGGGAGAAGACTCCTTCGGCGTCCGCGGGGCGTTGTTCCCCACGGGGGCCTGCCTGGCGCATCGCCTTGGGTCGGCAGGCGGGCACAAGCTTCTTGTCATGCCTTCACGTCGGTGCTAGGGTGAATCATCTGCATGGTGTGCCCCGTATCTTCCACGAAAATCCACCACAGGAGTTCTGTCATGGCGGCCGCACAGGAAGGTTACCCCAAGCTGTTTTCACCCATCGAAGTCGGCGGCGGGAAACTCGCCAACCGCCTTGTCATGGCCCCCTTGTATACCGGCTATGCCGCCGAAGGGGGCCGTCCCAGCCCTTACCTGATCGAGCATTATAGAATGATGGGGGCGAGCGGCCTGGCCATGGTCGTGGTCGAGAGCGTTGCGGTCAAGGTTTCGGAAGCGGGATCACACCGAATGCTCCGGGCCGACCAAGACGGCTCGACCGAGGATCTCGCCCGGATCGCCGAGGCCGTCCATGCGGGCGGGGCCCTGGCATGCTGCCAGATCAACCACCCGGGCCGGTTCGACATGCTCGGCGGGCCGGTCGGGCCGTCGCCGGTCGACGTGTCGGGCATGGTGCCGCGGGAGCTGACCGCCCCCGAAATCCGGGAATTCGTCCAGGCTTACGCCGCCGCGGCCCGCAGGGTGAAGGAGGCGGGCTTCGACATGGTCGAGCTTCACGGGGGCACCGGGTATCTGCTCGCCTCCTTCGTCTCCCCGCGCACCAATCAGCGCACCGATGCCTACGGGGGATCCCTGGAGGCGCGCCTCCGGTTTCCCCTGGAGGTACTCGAGGCCACGCGGCAGGCGGTCGGCGAGGGCTTCCCGGTCGGATACCGGTTTCTTGTGAACGAATGGCTTCCCGGCGGGTTCGGCCCCCCGGAGGACCAGCCCGTTGCGCAGGCCCTGGAGAAGGGAGGGGTTGCCTATCTCTCCGTCATGGGCGGCACCTACGAGTCCTTTTTCCTGCCCGAGGTGGTCGAGCGGACGTCTCAGGACGGCTACATGGCGGAACCGACCGCAAGAATCAAGGAGGCCGTGTCGATACCGGTCATGACCGCCGGCCGGATCAGCCACCCGGCGTTGGCGGAGAAGATCCTCGAGGAGGGCCGGGCCGACCTGATCGGGCTGGCCCGTGTCATCCTGGCCGACCCGGACTGGGTTCGCAAGGCGCGCGAGGGCAGGGAGGCGGAGATCATCCATTGCAGGACCAACTGCGACGCCTGCATGACCCAGGTGATGGGCGGCCGGAGCGTGATCTGCGCCGCCTGGCCCAAGGAAAAGCGGACCGAAGTGAAACAGAAGCTCGAGGAAGCATGAGCGCCGCACCCTTCAAGGTCGCCACCTTCAACGTCAACTCGGTCCGGTCCCGGATGCCGATCCTCCTCGACTGGCTGCGGGAGCACGAACCGGACGCGCTCTGCCTGCAGGAGACCAAGGTGGAGGACAAGGATTTCCCGGCGGGCGAGTTCGAGGCCGCGGGCTTTCACGTCGCCTTTCGGGGCCAGAAGCGGTGGAACGGCGTGGCCATCGTGAGCAGGGCCCCCCTCGAACAGGTCGCCTTCGGCTTCGAGGGCGGCCCCGCGGAAGAGGGCCCCCGGATGATCCGCGGGGTCCTGTCGGGTGTCGCCATCGTCAACACCTACATCCCCCAGGGGCGTTCCGAGGAGGACGAGCAGTTCCGGTACAAGATCGGATGGTTCGAACGGCTTCGCGAACACTTCGAGGCCCTGTACCGGCCCGAGGACCTCGTGCTCTGGTGCGGCGACCTGAACCACGCGCCCGAGCCGATCGATGTGTACGATCCCAAGAGGCTTTTGGGACACGTCTGTTTTCACCCGGAAGTGGACCGCGTGTACCGGAAAGTTCTGGAATGGGGCCTCGTGGACGTGTTCCGCATGCACCGCCCCGAGCCGAAGCAGTACTCCTTTTACGACTACCGCCTGCCCAGCAGTGTGAAGCGGGGCCTCGGCTGGCGGATCGACCACATCCTGGCCACCCGCCCCCTCGCGGACAAGTCCACGGCCGCCTACATCGACCTCGCCCCCCGCCTCAAGCCCAAGCCCTCGGACCACACGCCCGTGGTCGCCGAGTTCCGTCTGGACTGAGCGCGACCGGCGGTCCGTACGATCGGTCGGACGAGAAGGAGAAATGGATGAGCCAAAAAATAGAAGATGCCAAAGAGGTCTTCATCAGGCGATTCATCGAAACGGTCCTCGATGTCTCGGGCTCCTGTCGGAACGACCTTTGCGATTATGAAGAAACCCTGGACAAGCTGTATGCATTCTTCCTGCCGCCGGGCTGGGACTGGTCGCGCATACACTCGATTGCCGGGAGACCCAGGATAGGCCGCGGTCTCTACCGGGAGCTGGTGACCCGATTGTTCCGGATCGCCCTGGATGCGGAAAGGACCCCGCGCTTTCTCGATCTCGGCTTTGATCTGGACACGGAGCTCCACGACTGGGATGTCATCTTCGACGACTGCTATGTCACATACGAAGGGGAGGACAGGATCGAGAGAGGTTTTGTCCGTCGGTGACCCGGAGGAAGGGGCAACAGGCCTCCTTTGGCCTTCTATCGCGTATTCCCGTTCAAAGGATCTGTCTTATCCATGGGGCAGCCCCAATTGCTCCAGTTTTTCTTTTGTCGGGACACCGCTTTTCCGATCCCAACCCCTCTCATCATAATAGTCATCCAGCAACCTTTCGATATCCGCTTCCGTGATGACGTGTTTCCTGTAATAATCGGTTAGCTGCTGTATTCCATCCGGCGTTGTAATAGGGGTCAGCCATGCTTTTGGAAACGCATCATCGGTGCGCCGGAATCCCTCTCTGGCGTTGATGAGCTTATAGAGATTATAGACCCGTTCCCCAACGCGTTTCAGGTTCTGCGCATCGATCTCGAGACCGATGATGGCGGAGCAGAGATCAGACAGCATAGGCCCGTTAACGAATCCCATTGCATGCCAAAGTTCGCAAACGCCCAGACAATTGGTGAGACTATTGAAATCTTCCAAATGAGGCGTCAACCGCCCCACATTGAAATCGCCATAATAGTCTACAGGCTCAAAAATCCTGCCGATGTCCTCTGCCGGCACTCCCATGCCTTCCGTATTTTTCTTCAACTCCTCCAGGGGAACGAGAGGAAGGCCGGCGGCGGAGGCGCCGATACAACTATGGCCTCCCCTTGGACTGCTGATGCCCATGGCGAATCGCATGGGATCGAGAGTGGCGGCTCGAGCCGGATAGATGCAATCGGTACCCTTGGCAATTCCCGATCCTTCCACATAATCCACACGAGCGTCTCTTCCCATCCAGTCGGACGCTTCAAACCATCCTTCAGCCAATCGGTCGCCGAAATTCTCCCGGTTTATCATTCTGTCCAGCAACGCCATATAGCTGTCGAGATCTCGTCTCAGATGCATCCCGCCTGTGTGGGCGCTCGATATAGCGCCTTCCGTGTATCGTCTTGTTATCCAGTCGATAAGGCTGCTTGATGTTACGGCGCAAATGCCTTCCTTATTCATCCGCTCGAGCAATTTCAGGGCATCCCTATGATCCGTAAGCTCAAGTTTCTGGCCGATGACGGGGATCCAAAGCGAGGGGCCTGTCTGCGATTCGGTTCCATCCTCCTCGATCTTGAATGCACTGCCACACGCCAGCCAGCAAGAACCGCAGGCAATGCTCTTTCTGATTCCCGTCCATTTTTGAGGGCCGTAAAGCCGATCCCACTCCTGTTTGCTCCAAATCCCCGGGTTCATATTTTCCATAACGAGCGTTTGCCACATGATGTCATTCAGATTGCTGGTGAGCGGTTTTTGCGATTTGAAATGGTCTCGCACATCTTCCATGATCCTTCTCAGCTTTGCCTTATCAGCAACCCGAATTTCCTTGGTTCCTGCTGTTATGATCGCCTTGAGATTTTTAGAGCCCATCACCGCGCCCAAGCCCGACCTGCCGAGCGTGCTCTTCTTGTCTGTAACGGCCATGGAAAAACGGCAGAGTTTTTCTCCTGCTTTCCCGATAGCAATGACACCACATTTTCCATACTCTTTTGTAAAGATATCCGTGGTCGCATAAATGTCTTTTTTCCCCCAAAGATGCGTGGC